>CACYMJ010000061.1 GCA_902775485.1 uncultured Lachnospiraceae bacterium | reverse complement strand
CCCTCCTCCTTCCTCGATATGCGCGTTAGCGCAATCCAAAGTGAAATAGCCATAACCGAAGTGAACCCACTGACCGCAGTCAGCAGAAGTAATACGTACCTTGATGTCCTGGTTATGATATTGCATCAGATCGACACCTACCGTTGTCCACTCTTTCCACGCCAACTCTTCGCCATGATATGTAGTCAAATGCCAACTATCCAGGTCTTGAGCAGCTGCAACGGCATCGGAATAAGTAAAGTCCGCCTTACCGCAGAGGTCTCCAAGGGGATTACCGACTGAATCCAAGATCTCCATTCGGAAATAAGGCTCTTCATCCCGGTCATGACCACTATTATCCAAGACCACGGCATATTTCAAAATCAGAATACCTTGCGTAGCTGTATCCACATGTATATTATAGGTAATTGTTTCATCAATTCTAAAAAAGAAAGAAGGAATCAGTATGGAGAAGCAGAACATCGATTGGCATAATATCGGCTTTGGTTATCAGAAAACGAGAGCCCGCTATGTGTCAAACTACAAAGATGGCAAGTGGGATGACGGTTTTATGACAGAGGATGATACCGTCACAATGAGTGAGTGTGCCGGAGTTCTTCAGTACTCACAGAGTTGTTTTGAGGGCTTAAAGGCATATACCACAGAGGATGGCCGTATCGTGACATTCCGCCCGGATCTGAACGCCGAGCGTATGATCGACACGACGAAGAGGCTTGAGATGCCGCCGTTTCCTGCAGACAGATTTATCGATGCAGTGAACAAGGTGGTAGCGGCAAATGCGGATTATGTTCCGCCATATGGTTCGGGTGCGACTCTCTATCTCCGCCCGTATATGTTTGCAAGCGGCCCGGTCATCGGAGTTAAGCCGTCTGACGAGTACCAGTTCAGACTTTTCTGTACACCGGTAGGTCCGTATTTCAAAGGAGGCGCCAAGCCGATCACTATCCGTGTCAGTGATTTTGACCGAGCAGCTCCTCACGGAACCGGACATATAAAGGCAGGACTCAACTATGCGATGAGTCTTCATGCCATCGTCGATGCTCATGACAAAGGCTTCGATGAGAATATGTATCTTGATGCGGCTACACGCACAAACGTCGAGGAGACAGGAGGAGCAAACTTCCTTTTTGTAACAAAGGATAACACAGTCGTTACACCGAAGTCTGATAGTATCCTGCCGTCTATCACGAGACGTTCACTTATGTATGTTGCAGAAAAATACCTCGGACTTAAAGCTGAAACGCGTGTTGTTCCGTTTGAGGAGGTCAAGGAGTTTGCCGAGTGCGGTCTTTGCGGTACTGCGGCAGTCATCTCTCCGGTCGGAAAGATAAATGACCACGGAAAAGAGATCTGCTTCCCGAGTGGTATGGATGAGATGGGCCCGATCACAAAGAAACTTTATGAAACACTGACAGGTATTCAGATGGGACATATTGAGGCACCTGAAGGATGGATCCATGAGATCCCTCTTGATTGATATAAGGATGGATGATGAGTCAGAACCCGGAAGAAACAAAGAATAAAACAAGAAAAGTTCGTGATTTTATCTTTTTCAAAATATACCTTGCAGTGCTGTTGCTGGTAGGTATAGTTGTTGTGCTCGTTTCGGAGATCAGGCTTCCGGAGGATATGAATCTCTCGGGATACTTCTGGGGATATTTTACTCCGCAGTGGACACAGGTTTTTGATGACGGGACCAAGATTCCGGTGGACCTTCCCGGAAAACTTAAGGGAGAAAAGGGCGAGGAGTTTGTCATCGAAACGACAGTACCGGAGGGGCTTTCCAAATACGGCTATCTGTGTATCAAGTCGTCAAGACAGGATATGAAAGTGTATGTCGATGACGAGCTCAGAGCGCAGTACTCGACAGAAGGAAAAAGACTGTTCGGAAAGTCAAGCCCCACGGGATATCTTTTTGCGAAGTTTTCTTCGAAGGATCTCGGGAAGACACTTACCATCAAATTCAAGTCGCAGTCGAGCTATTCGGGCATAATCAAAGATATGTATTACGGATCCCAGGGCGGAATCTGGCTCGAGATAATGTCGGCATTTGGCGGAGAGATGTTTGTGGGTATTTTGCTTTGCCTGCTTTCATTTGTCTGCATCATTATAG
>CACYMJ010000060.1 GCA_902775485.1 uncultured Lachnospiraceae bacterium | reverse complement strand
TCCGTATTCTGCAGTTTCCGGATGATCTCAACGACCAGCATCATCAGATAGCGGGCCACCATATCCCTGTACATGTACTCCTTATCCTGCATCTCGGAAAAAATGCCTCGAATAAGAAATGTCATTTTCTGAATATTCATCTCAGGGAAAAGCAGCCGGCCCTCTTTATCGATCTCATATCCGACGTGTTCTCTGAGGATCTCATCGTCCGGATAGAGTTCCTTCAGCACTTCATGAATATCAAAATACATCCACTCCCAGCCGGCGGTCTTGCCGAAAGTATTCGTTGTATGCAGCTCCTTTGTCGGAATAAGGGAAATACATCCGGGATAAAAATGATACTCTTTCTCCCCGAGAATCATTTCTCCCTCTCCGTCATAGCAGACGCCTACCTCATAATAGTTGTGAAAATGCAGTCTCTCTTTCCCTTCCCCGTATGCTTTGTTCCAGCCCGGACCCGTCAGGGTAAACACAATGTCTCCCAGCGGTATGTCGTAATACCGGAACTCTACCTGTTTTTTATCACTCATAGACAGTAGCTCTCCCGTGTTATGCCCCTGATAATCCGAAACATCTGTTTTTATTCTAACACTGGCTTCTTATCCGCTAATTTGCATATTCGTTTTAAATATTGCCAGATTCAGTTTCAAACGTTCAACAGGGAGAAACAGATAGAATAATTAAAGAAGTTGGCAACTCTATGCATACTCCTGTAATTAAAAAGAAGCTGACGTCATCGCCACTGCTCCCAATAACATAGAAGCAGGCAGCGCGATCAGCTTCTCTTTAGATAAAGGATAATACCATCGGAATCATAAGAGGAACCCAATAATATGCTCCCCGTATTTTTGCTTTCCTACAGTGTTGATGCGTAATACAGGTTTGTGGGGATCTACTGGTATTATGCTTTAATAGTGTTTGCTGAATAACTCAATAGTTGTTGATTTTACAAGCTTTATTGCCCTTTTAATGCTACAGTAAGTGCAAGCTTTTTTCGCACCGAAACACGCATTTACAAGCTTTTTGGCTTGCACTTCAGGGCAATTATCATGTACAAATCTACAAATTACGACTATGAACAGCTCAGTTTTGTCAGTTTCAATTCATCCTGCGGAATGCAGTTGGATTGCAGTAATGAGTGGATACAGACAGCTGCCCGGCTTCCCTGGAGGGCGTGGGAAAATCTATATTCCGGATTGTTTCCGACCACGACCGGGAATGTCGCAAAGCCCTGCAGGATGGTACTTGGTTCGATGATCATCCAGACACGGATGGGATTTACAGACCGCGATCTTGTCGCACAGATCCGGCAAAACCCATACTACCAGTACTTCATTGGTCTGGAGTCATTTCAGCATACGACACCCTTTGATGCATCATTACTGGTCTACTGGCGTAAACGCGTAACGATAGACTTTGTTATAAAAGCCAATGACCTGCTCTGTGACTCGGTTCCACACGTTGCCTATGTCAGGAGCAGGACAAAACGCGGGACTTTGATGGCAACGCAGATCTGTGATGCCACTGTTGCTCCTCAGTATATCCGCTTTCCACAGGATACTTCACTCTTGAATGAAGCACGCCGTAAGCTGGAGGTGATGATCGATTTCTTCTGCGAAACCTATAGGCTTGAAAAGCCCCGGACGTACCGGAAGACAGCCCAAAAGGAATATCTCGCCTTCGCGAAGTCCAAAAAGCCTTCTGCGGACAAAGTCCGGGATGCTGTCAGGGCCCAGCTGGGGTATGTCCGTCGGGATATTTGCTATATCGACGGTTTCATGAGCGAGGGTTATGCCCCTGCCCCAAAATTCGTTGATAACATCATTACGATCCACTTGCTGTACGAGCAGCAGAAGTACATGTACGATAACCGCGTCCACAAGGTCGAGAATCGAATCGTAAGCATCAGCCAGCCTTATGTCCGCCCGATCGTTCGTGGAAAGGCCAGCAGGCCCACGGAGTTCGGAGCCAAGCTCCACCTGAGTATCGACGAGACAGGCTTCGGAAGGATCGAGTATATATCATTCGACGCCTATAATGAAGGCCCGATGCTGATCGATGCAATGAATGCCTACAAGTACCGCAACGGCTGCTATCCGGAACGTATCCTTGTCGATCAGATATACAGGACAAGAGATAACATCAAGTTCTGCAAAGATAACGGTATCCGCATCAGCGGTCCTAAACTCGGAAGACCGGTCAAGGACAAAAGCATCCAGAAGAAAGACCGGAAAACTGCTGCACAGGACAACACAGACCGAATCGAGATAGAGCGCTATTTCAGCACCGCAAAACGTCGAAATGGTATGGGCCTGATCAATAAAAAACGTAAGGATACATCGCTTACAGCGATAGCGCTGTCTGTATTGATTACAAACATCTTTGGGTCGTTTAAGCTTGCAGTTGATGGATACGAGG
>CACYMJ010000059.1 GCA_902775485.1 uncultured Lachnospiraceae bacterium | reverse complement strand
AGGGAACTTCAGATGATGCTCGTCAGGGGATTGTCACGGGAGTATATGTCGGTATGGTATCTTGACGGCAAGAGCCGTAAGGTCACTCTGATTCAGAATAACGGATCCGAACATGAAAATGCGGCACCGGTTAAGATCGGTGAGACTGTTGTGGATTATCATTTTTCGATGCAGAAGTATTACGGAAGTTTTGTCGATCCGGAGGACTTTGACAGGATGATGAGAGAGACGTCGTATGACAGTCTCGTTGAGAACGCACCCGAGGATGGCCTGTATACGGTTAACTATGTCCGTATCAATCCGGACAAAACGAGATCCCCGTTCCAGGTCGTCTATGCGAAGATAGTTGACAGTACGGGGATCGCCAATTTCATATTCGGTTACAGAAATACCGGCGTATTAAACAGCAACGTCAAAGTTGGCGCCTACAGCGGGATTGACTGATAATTCCATTGCCTTCGTCAGGCTGTCGATCTCGGATGAGGCAACATCGAGAGATGCTTCGAGCATACTCGTACCAACGGCCGACATTACGTTTTCATGCGCCATTGCCATTGCAATATAGGGAATTGCGTCGATACTTAATTCCATTAAGCATGCTCCTTTCGTTAGTGTAAAAGTATTATATCACATTTTCCCGAAAAAACACCAAAATGGAAAAATTTATCTCAAAAAACGAAAAAAAGATCATTGCGGCTGCATTCGTATTCTTTACGGCAGTGTATGTATCGCTCATATGGAACAATAATGTATGGATGGACGAGGCATTTACTGCTTCTTTGGTCCACACGGATTTTACCGGCGTGATAGAACGTTCGATGAACGACACACTGCCGCCTCTCTATAATATCTTTCTTAAGATCATGACGGATATTTTCGGATACACGATACCCGTCATGAAGATGACCTCGGTGATACCGATGATCGGCACCCTTCTCATAGGTGCAACGACGACAAGGAAGCGTTTCGGCGTATCTGCGGCACTTCTGTTCATGTCTTTTTTGACTTTCATGCCGCTCATGCTTTATTACGGCGTAGAGATCAGGATGTACAGCCTCGGGTTTTTCTTTGCGACTGCAGCGGGCGTTTACGCATATGAGGTTGCGGCAGAGCCTTCGCGCAAAAACTGGATCATATTTACGCTCTTTTCCGTGCTCGCGGGCTACTCGCATCACTTTGCTTTTGTCACTGTTGCCTTTGCCTATCTGTATCTGCTGCTTTATCATTTTTTTGCCGACAGAAAACATCTAAAAAACTGGTTTTGGTGCCTTCTGGCGACATTTATCCTGTATCTTCCATGCCTTATAGTGACGCTTGGCCAGATATCGAGAGTCAGCGGATATTTCTCGATGCCGGATATAGATATTCACATGTTCCTTCAGTATGTGGCATATCCGTTTATAGTCGGGTTCACACCGGCAACACTCATATGTGCACTTTTGATGGCAATGTCGCTTGTGCTCCTTGTTACCGGCCTCATACACAGGACGGGCGATACACGGATACATATCTTTTCACTTTGCTGTTTTTCGGTTTACTACGGAGTACTGCTATTCGGGACGATCATCAGCAAGATCATGACGGCGAACATTTTCGTTGACAGGTATCTGTTCTTTTCGGCCGGACTTTTATGGCTGTCTGCCGCCGTGATGCTTTCGGACAGGGGAAAGCTGACTGTTCTGGCGCTTGTGGCCGCCCTCGCGGTCGGGATATGTGTTTACTTTGTCGAATACAGGACGGAATACGGGCAGACTGCGGATGAGGAGATAACATTCCTTCGTGACAATGTTAAGGAAGGCGACGTTTTTTACAGCATAGGCGGTCACGAGGAGATGCAGAACTGCATACCGTTTTACACTTATCTTGACAGCAAAACGTGCGAACTGACCTTTGTGACTCCTCTTGAGGAAGCGATCATCACCGCGGAGGATACCGGTGTTACGTTATGGATTTCGGTGCTCGACGGCTACTCCCCTTCGGAAGATGATGTAAGGACGCTTGAAAAATACGGCCTTAAGATGCAGAAGGAGGCTGATTTTGAATTCGACAGATACAAATGTGAAATGTACAGAGTTACGCAGTGATGTTTTGTGAAAAAGTGCCAAAAAATCTTTTCTTTTTTGTCAATATGGATTAGAATAAACGATGTAATGCCTGCGGGGGTTAACAGGCATAACATCGGGTTCAAAGGAGAAGAGTATGATTTCTAATCAAATACTGCAAAGTACCATTGAGGGATTAAAGGGGATCACTCGTGTTGAGCTGTCTGTCATTGATGTTGACGGAAAGGTCCTGGCATCAACGTTCAAGGAGGAGATCAACTATCACGAGGCTGCGGCGAGCTTTACACAGTCGCCGGCGGACAGCCAGGAGATTTCGGGTTACCAGTTTTTCAAAGTCTATGATGAACTCCAGATAGAGTATATTCTCGTTGCCCAGGGCTCTGCGGAGGATTCGTATACGGTGGGCAAGATCGCCGCATTCCAGATACAGAATCTTCTGATCGCATATAAGGAAAGATTTGACAAGGACAACTTTATCAAGAACCTTCTGCTCGATAACCTTCTGCTTGTCGATATCTATACAAGGTCGCAGAAACTGCGCATAGATGCCGAGGCCAGGAGGATAATCATAATCGCGGAGACTCCTTCCGCCAAGGAAGTGAACGTTCTTGAGAACGTACGCAATTTCTTCAA
>CACYMJ010000058.1 GCA_902775485.1 uncultured Lachnospiraceae bacterium | reverse complement strand
GGATATCATCCATGGCCAGAAGACCATATACGGGTCATGGGTAACCTCACTTTGGAAAATGGAAGAACTTGTTGATAAGCTGGTGCGCTGGGGGATACATCCCGATAAGCTCATCACTCACGAATTCCCACTGGAGCAGGCTCCCGCGGCATATGCCCTTATGGCTTCCGGAAACTGCGGTAAAGTAGCGGTGACCTTCGGTGACCAGGACGAAAAATAGGAGGGCGCAATGAGCGAATTTATAACAAATGTCCCGACATATACGTTAAATACGGGCGCGATCATGCCTGCAGTCGGACTCGGTACCTTCGGTTCCGATAAGTATACACCGGATCAGATAGCTTCCGCGGTATCGGGTGCGATAAAGTCAGGCTACAGGATGCTTGACTGCGCATCGGTCTATCAGAACGAGGATCAGATCGGCACGGTTCTTGACGGTCTGTTTAAGGACGGTACAGTTAAAAGAGAAGACCTGTTCATAACATCGAAGGTCTGGAACGATCAGCACAGGGAAGTACGTAAGGCCTGCGAAAAGAGCCTTAAGGATCTGGGACTCTCCTATGTGGATCTGTACTTTGTTCACTGGCCGTTCCCCAACTATCATGCTCCGGGCTGTGACGGCGATTCAAGGAATCCCGATTCGAAACCCTTCAGCGTTGATGAATTCATGGATACATGGAGACAGATGGAGGAGTTGTATGACGACGGTCTTATAAAGGCGATAGGCATGTCAAACATGACGGTCTCAAAGCTTGAAAAGGTTCTTCCGTTATGCAGGATAAAACCGGCAGCACTTGAGATGGAGTGCCATCCGTCTTTTCAGCAGCAGGAGTTATTTGACTATGCAAAAGCACATGATATCATTCCCATAGGTTTCTGGCCCATTGGTTCTCCGAGCAGACCGGAAAGAGACAGGTGCAGTACGGATGTTGCCGATACCGAGCTGCCGGAGGTTATGACCGTGGCCAAAAACCACAATGTCCATCCCGCGGTCGTGTGCATCAAATGGGCCGTGCAGCGTGGTCTGTGTACCATACCGTTCTCCGTTAAGGAGCCTCAGTATATATCCGATTTAAAATGTACGACGGAGGATCCTCTCACGGATGAGGAAATGGAACTGCTAAAGTAAGCCGACTGTAACTGCCGTCTGGTAAAAGGCCAGGTATTCTTATGGCCCGGAGCCACCGACTGGGAAGAACTATGGCAGTAGGCGGAATTTTAAGGAGGAATCATTATGCTTAAAGGAATACCTAAAATATTATCTCCGCAGCTTTTGAAGGTTCTGTGTGAGATGGGACATGCCGACAGGATAGTGATATCGGACGGTAATTTTCCCGCCGAATCCGTGGGAAAGAACGGGATAGTGGTACGGCTTGACGGACATAATGTACCTGAAGTACTGGATGCGGTACTTACCGTCTTCCCGCTTGATACCTATGTCGAGCATCCCGTAAACCTTATGGAAGTTATGAAGGGCGATCCGGTTGAAACACCGATCTGGGATACCTATGCGGACATACTGAAAAAACACGATGACAGGGGCAGTGAAATGATAGGCCATATAGAACGTTTTGCATTCTATGAAGAAGCAGCCGGGGCCTATGCCGTAGTTGTTACGGGAGAATCGGCCCTTTATGCAAACATAATGCTGCAAAAAGGTGTTGTTACCGATTAAGGGATTCCCTGTATTCGGTCGGGTTCATACCGAAAGTCTGTTTAAATGATCTGCTGAAATGAAAGGGATCGTTATACCCTACGGCAGCCGCGATCTGCTGTAGGGTCATTCCCTTATCGTTCATTAACTGTTTTGCTATTCCCATCCTGTAATTTCTTATATATTTAGAAGGAGTTATCCCGTCAACCCTGTTAAATACTTTGGTCAGATATGAAGAGGAAAATCCGAGGTTTTGCGCGATCGTATTAAGATCGAGATCTCCGGAATAATTATTCTGCACATATTCCTTAACGAGCTTTACTATCTCTTCGGGAGAAAGCGAAGCTTCCTGATCGTTCCCGGCTTTTACTCCCGCATAAATATCGGTCAGTGACAGTTCCAGTTCCTTTAAAACCCTGTGAAGCTCTTCCTTATCAACCGGTTTTAACAGATAGTCCCTGACACCGTAATGAAGAGCTTCCTTGGCATACTGGAAATCGGCGTAGCCTGTTATGATCACACATTTAACGTTGTTCATCGTATGGTGTATCTTAGATGCGAGCTCAAGCCCCGACATGACAGGCATTGAAATATCCGTAAAGACAACGTCCGGGGGCTGCTGCTTAATGGCATTTAATGCATCCTCCCCGTTTGAGTATATCCCGCAGACCTTAAAGCAGGGATTTTCCGCTTCGATATGCTTTGCGATGTTTTTTGCGATAAGTTTTTCATCTTCCGCTATTATCACACGATACTTTCTTTCTTCCATGGCTCATCCCTCTGCCTTTGCTTTTTCTTCCGTTTCCGTATTTAAGTCAAGCTCTCCTCCTATTGTAACAAGAGCTCCGCCTTCTGCATAGTTGCTCACACGGAAAATATGCTTACCGTGATACAGTGTCTTAAAGCGGATATATATGTTCATGAGTCCCATGCCGTTTATCTCAAGACCGGGAAGCATATCCGTTTTATTGATATATTCTATTTTCTCGTTTATCTCCTTAAGGTCATCTTCGTTAAAGCCCGGGCCGTTATCCTTGACGGTTATCTCCCAGTATATCCCCGTCATGCGGCCGTCAATGCTTATTATCCAGGGCGCGCGCACATTTTTTGTCGCATATTTTATCGAATTTTCGACTATGAGCTGAAGGCAGAGTTTTGGGATTTTTATATCCCTCATCTCATCGGGGATGTTGTCTCTGCATCCTGCATCTA
>CACYMJ010000057.1 GCA_902775485.1 uncultured Lachnospiraceae bacterium | reverse complement strand
ATATTTTTTTATTGCAGGATATCCCATAAAATGTGTATGAAACAAAAAACGTCAGAAAACAGGGACGAATCATGAAACGTATCAAGAGCTTTTTTCGTTATGATAATATCGGACTGCTGTTCATACTGCCAGCATTCTTATATATGATGTTTTTTGTGGGCTATCCCATTATCAGCAATATCATTCTTAGCACTCAGAACGTATCCGTCAGAAATCTGGTGAACGGTCAGAAAAAGTTCATCGGCCTCGACAACTATGTTGCCATCTTTCAGGATGGTGTATTTCGCAAGGCGATGGGAAATACACTGACCTTTACGGTGGCATGTCTATTATTCCAGTTCCTTATCGGTTTTGTTCTTGCACTTCTGTTCACCCAGAACTTTTCATTTTCAAAACCCGTAAGAGGCCTGACAATGATCCCGTGGATGATGCCGATGACGGTAACCGCACTGATGTTCAAGTTCATGTTCTCGACAGATGTCGGTATCATCAACTATATCCTGAAGTCTTCGGGGATCATAAGTGAAAACATCGAGTGGCTAACAACACCGGGGACTGCGATGATAGCGGTCGTGTTTGCAAACGTCTGGATAGGCATTCCGTTTAATACGATCCTTATCTCAACGGGACTGACAACGATACCGCAGGAGCTTTATGAAAGCGCATCCGTTGACGGAGCAAACGGATGGCAGAAGCTGACACGGATCACGCTTCCGCTTTTGAGGCCCACGATTGAATCGGTACTTGTGCTCGGATTTATATACACATTCAAGGTTTATGACCTGGTATATGTTATGACAGAGGGAGGCCCCGTCAATTCCACGCACCTTCTCTCAACATACTCATACAAACTGTCATTTGATATGTTCCAGTACAGTAAAGGATCATCTGTTGCGAACATACTGTTCCTGATATTGCTGGCAGTAGGAATGATCTATCTGAAGATCACGATGCAGGGGGAGGAAGACTGATGGACGACAAGAAATTAACGGGAAAGAAAAACTTCGTGTTCTGCCTGATATCACTCATAGTACTTGTGATACTGCTGTTCCCTCTCTTCTGGACGCTTATCACTTCGTTCAAGACCGAAAAAGAGATATTCCAGATCCCGCCGACATGGTTCCCGCACGAGCTGAACATCAAGTCGTATGCTGCCCAGATCGAAACCGGTGACTTCAATATGTTCAAGTCATTCTTCAACAGCTTCATGATCTCAACAGGGGCAATGGCAATAGCAGTTGTTCTTGCGGTGCCGGCATCCTATGCAATCGCGAGATACAGGTTCATTGGCCGCAAAGCGATGCTCCTCGGATTTCTGGTAACACAGATGCTGCCCGTGTCGGTACTACTGACACCGATGTTCATAATGTTCCGTAACATGAAGATGTATAACACATGGGGAGCGGCGATCCTGGCTGATGCTACGATCGGAATACCTTTTTCGGTGCTGATACTAAAGAACTATTTTGCATCGATACCCAAAGCACTCGAAGAGGCAGCATATATTGACGGATGCACCAGAATGTCAGCGTTTGTCAGAATACTCATTCCGGTGGCGAAACCCGGCGTCATAGTCTGCGCGATCTTTTCATTCCTGTATGCATGGGGAGATCTTGCATACGGCATGACCTTTATACTTGACCAGGAAAAGAGACCGATCACTGCCGGGATATTCAATTTCATGGGACAATACGGCACGAAATGGAGCTACCTTACGGCGTTTGCCATCGTAGCCATAATACCGGTAACGCTCATATTCATTTTCATGCAGAAGTACATCATAAGCGGTATGACTAACGGAGCCGTAAAAGGGTAGGATTTTTATTGAAAGCATCAACAGGCGGTACTATTATTATGATCAGGAGATACAGCGGATATCTCCTGATCATTTGATATTTTGCGCAAAGATCATAAGGAAGATACCCTATGAAAAAAACAAGTATCAGAAACAGGCTGATAAGGACATTTATACTGACATCGATCATTCCCATTCTTCTGATCGAACTGTTTTCACTCGTCAATATATCAGGCTCACTAAAAGAGAACATGAGCATAATGTCCAAGGCTGCACTGGGACAGCTTGATAACAACCTGAACATTTCGCTCGGGTCGTATGAAGATCTTCTTTATCAGATATATACGGATGATGACATGGTCAAGTGGGTGGGTAACCTTGATGAAAAGATTGACGAGGCCGTGACCGTTAACCAGATGAGAAGAGCGATGAGCGGCCTGTTATATTCCAAGGATTATATCAGATCCATATCGGTCATTACCCCTAAGGGAGCTGTCGTAACATACGAACAGATCGCTCCGGCGACATACAAAAGTTCCTGGATGGAGGATTTCAGTCTTGGTGCGGACGGTCTGTACAGGGACGTTATAAAGGATTATGATACGCATATTTATCCGACGGAGTTTGGTACAAACTTTGCAAAAAAAGATTACTATCTTCTTCACATCGCACACAGGATAATCGATTACAGAAACCTTGACAGGGAATGCGGGATAGCGATCTTAAGTATTGATGAAGAACTGCTTCGGAACGCGTGCAAGAGCTCGGTTCAGGACGAGAAGGTGTTCAATTTCCTCGTTGATGAGAAGGGCAGGATAATATCGTTCGGAACCGGTATGGACAGGATCGGGGAAGTCATCACGGACATGACAAAGGACGAGGAAAAAAGACGTGACGACTATACTGCATACTACAGTGATTATTCCAAAACATCCTCTTCGGCGTTTGGGACATACATGATCCATGACGAAAAGCTCGGCTGGGATATCGTGAACATTACGGATATGAGCGGGCTGGTCCTGACACAGCAGAGGCAGTTGTGGCTGATACTTCTTCTTGGTGTGGGAGTCATAGTTGTTGCGGTATTTCTGTCAACAAGGATGTCAAAGAACCTGATAGCTTCAGTCGGTAAGATCGTCAGGGGAATGGGCCTCACTCAGGGCGGAGATCTGTCGGTTAGGATAGCAAAGGACGAAGATATGCCGGTCGAGATCGAGAGTATCGCGGATGGATTTAACGATACCCTTGAAAAACTGAATGATGCGATAACGCGGCAGCAGGAAGCACAGATTGTAGCCCTCGAGGCACAGATCAATCCCCACTTTCTGTATAACACGCTTGATACGATCAACTGGATGGCCATAGACAGGGATGAGTATGATATCAGTAATGCCATAAGCGCTCTTGCAACGATATTAAGATATGCCATCGTGAACAGTAATGCCGAGGTTTCCATCAGAGAGGAAGCCGAGTGGTTGAAGAAGTATCAGGATGAAGAACAGATTTTCGTGTTCGATATTTGTTGCTCCGGATGTCCAGGAGGCATTGATACATAAACTGCTGTTACAGCCCTTTGTGGAAAATGCGATCGTTCACGGTTTTGACAAGGACAAGGATGGAGCTGTCCTGAAACTGCATATGGAAAAGATTGATGATAAGGTCGAAATAATAATAGAAGATAACGGTCCGGGAATGGATGACGAACTCATCGACAGGATCAACAGCGGTATATATGAAGAATCGGGATCCGGAATAGGAATGAGAAATGCCGCAACAAGACTGGAGATGTATTACAGAAAAGAAGGCGGGCTCCGTGTTGAAAAAGGACAGTCGGAAGGAACAAGGATAATCATCGATATTCCGTACAGGACCAAATCAGATTAGATTATTCCCCCTTTTTAAGTTTTCTTGAGTTTTCTGTTCGGCAGGAAGGACAGATAATGTACACGTAAAGAAAACCGCTCTTACTTAAGGAGGTATTTATGAAAAAGAAAGTTATTGCAACACTTGTCAGTGCAATGATGCTGGCAACTGTACTGGCAGGATGCGGCGCAGCGACAGCAGCACCTGCAGCACCTGCAGCGGAACCTGAAGCAAAGGAAGAGACGACCGAAGTAGCCGAGGTTAAAACTGACGCGACTGAAGAGGCTGTTCCCGCTTCGGATGATGCATCGGGGGATGTTACGATCTGGTATTACTGGGAGACAGCAGGTCATCAGGAAGCACTTGACCACATCATCCAGGAATTCAACGGTCAGCAGGACAAGATCAAGGTTCAGGCAAAATATGTTCCGTTTGCGGACTTCAAGAAGCAGCTGTCTGTAGGAGCATCGGCAGGAGAACTTCCCGATATCGTTATCCTTGACAATCCCGATCATGCTTCATATGCAGCAATGGGAATATTCGCAGACATCACTGACAGATTTGATGTAAGCACATATTATCCGGGCCCCGTTAACTCTTGCACACTTGACGGTAAGCTCTACGGTGTTCCTTTCGGAAGCAATGACCTTGTTCTTTTCTATAA
>CACYMJ010000056.1 GCA_902775485.1 uncultured Lachnospiraceae bacterium | reverse complement strand
GCCATATGCCAGGAGTGCGGAGAACAGATAATGATGTGATAACTATTTATCAAATACCGGAGCGAAATCGGCCTGGAATATTCTTATGTTGGTTATCGCACACTGATCACCGGTAAGGGCGGCATACAGCATCTGTGTGCCGTCATTTATTGTAGCCGTGTTTTTCAGCAGAATTCCGTTATTCTCGGTGATGATGGTAACTTTGTTATCATCCCGTTCAAACGTAAGAGTAACATCATATCCCTTTTTATTGAAAGCTTTCCATGCATCCCAGCCGCTGAATTCATCATTCTTGTTGACATTTAGCGAAACTTCGCATGCATCATGACCTTCCCAGCATTCACCGTCAAGTCTCATCAGCATGTAATCACGATAATTCTCTCCGTAAACAAGCCCGTCATCCGAACCGAACACATTGACATAAGGGCAGTGCCATACAAGCCTTGCCGTCGGAAGGCTTCTGGTGTGGAAAGTTATCTTCATGCCGTTTCTTATAGGTATACCCGCTGTCGCGCATGTTCTGTACCCGTCAACCTGTATGTTGGGAACATCGCCGGCGGGAACATTGATGTAACTGATCTCTTCGGCAATCCTGGGTATGTAGTCGGCAGGGCATTCCTTCTCCGATTTTTCGGTACGGATATTGTAAATATGACAGTGCTCACCGGAAAAACCTATGTAGGCATACCTTGCATTATCGGTAAGCGCAACTATGATCTTGGCTGTCGTTTCCGGGCCTATAATACGAATAAGGGCATGGTCCTTTATCCTGAGCGCAACGATACGGTACTCATTTTCGGCGGGTCTTTCGCCGGGAAGGGTTTCCTTGATGTCAACCTGCATTTTCCGGGCTTCGACAACCTTTGTATTTCCGTCGAAGTCTATCTCGCCGTATTCGAAATACAACAGCTCCTTTATATTTCTCTCGTCATCATGGATACGCCCGTCCAGTGCATCAAACAGGATGATACATGGCTTGGGCTCACGTCCGGGAATATCCTTGTCGGGTTTTACCTTTAAGCTTATCGTTGTCACATACGGATCAAGAAGGATACCCTCGGTAAAGTCGCTTCTGTGTCTGCCGATCGTTATTTCATCGGTTCCCTTACCGTCATTGATCTCACTGCGTTCCTTCATCTCGTATTCGCTGTCGATATCAAGAAGATGGAGCATGATCCTTGCAAATTCGGGATCGAACTGTGTCCCGGCTCCTTTGACAAGCTCTTCGCGGACCTGCTGCTGCGGTATGGTCTCACGGTAACTTCTGGTGGATGTCATGGCATCATATGCATCGGCAACGGAAATGATACGTGCATATTCCGGAATATCGGTACCCTTAAGGTGCGCAGGATATCCCTTTCCGTCGTATCTTTCATGGTGGTAATGCGCACCTATACTTATATAAGGTATCTCATCGATGGTCTCGAGTATAGATGAGCCGAGATCGGGATGCTGCTTCATGATCTCGTATTCCTCGTCGGTCAGTTTACCTTCTTTATTGATTATCCTCTCCGGAATGCCTATCTTTCCGACATCGTGCAGAAGTGCGATATAGTAGATGTCATCGCATTCGCGCTCGCTCTTTCCGGCCTGTTCGGCGATCTTCCTGGAGTATTCGGCAACTCTTGAGGAATGACCCTGGGTATATTTGTCCTTGGCATCGATCGCGTTTACAAGAGCGGTAGCGGTCTGTGCGAACAGTTTTCTGAGGTTTTTGTCTTCTTCTTCCTTGCGAAGAAGAGATATCTGGAATGTGAGAAGCGAAAATATGATCAGGCTGACGATTATGATCGCGGCCATCGTATCGATATAATTACCGGATATTGAATATTCCGTAACAAGACCGGGATATTTATAGCCTATGATCCAGTATACGGTCATGCAGATCATATTCACTACGAGCATCACACTCTTAAGTTTTCCGTCAAGGATCATGGCAATATAGATCGTACCAAGAAGAAGCCATACCGGAGCGCCTCCACCGACACCTCCGTTTGTAAAGAACATTACCGGAAGGAATATGAACACGAGTATGATCGATATCACGATCCTGGCTCTGTCTATTGTGTTTCGTTTGAATGAGATTATCACATAAGCCGTGAAGAAGACTGCCCCGATAAGGGTTGATATAGTCGCAAACAGCGGTTCATGCATTATGATACCGCAGGGAACAGCGGCAAAGAGTCCGAAAAGAACGGTTATGGAAAAAACTATAAATGAGCGGTCCTTAATGCTTATGGTAGGATCGTATATGTATTCTTTCAATTTTTCTGACTTATTGTAGTAAAACTTTTTTAAGCCATCCATATGCATTATCCTCTTTTTGTGGTATTTCAATGTAAAATTATAACATATATCGGTTGTAATAGTGCCCCCTTTTTTATATAATTACGGCATTATGATGCTTTGCGGTAAATGGAAAAATCATATAAGACCGGTTGTGGCCGTTTTCATTGTAATAGCGTATCTTTCGGTACCGTATCGCCTGTCGGCGGATGAATATGAGGACAGACTCGCTACGATGCAGAACGAGGAGAATCAGACAAAGGATGTGATCTCCAATCTCGAGAAGCAGACAAAGGCCACGAAGGATTCCATCGCGCTTTTACAGGAGCAGAAGAAGGCGACCGAGAATAACGTAAGTCTTCTCAAGGGAAAAAGTGATGCACTTCAAAGTGAGATAGAGGGATATTCGGGAAAACTTAATGAACTTAACGGACAGATAGAAGAGACCGAGAATGAGATGTCGGCACTCTCGGCCCAGATCGTTGGTCTGAATGGTGAACTTGCCGAAATACGCCAAAAGATCGATGATAATAATGCCATGCTCAAAAAACGAATGCGGCGCGTGTACGAAAAGGGCGGTTCAAAAGGCATGCTGAGGCTTGTACTTGAGGCGAACTCGCTTACGGACATACTTACCCGTTATGAGTATCTTGATGCGATGGTAAGGTATGACAAACAAAAGATAGCGGAATGCCGGGAACTTGAAAGTCAGATCGAGGAAAAGGTCAGACAGGTCGAAGAAAAGGAAGTACAGCTTAATGCGTATCAGGACGAGCTTGACGACAAATATACGGAACTTGAAGATCTGACAGGACAGGTGCAGTCAAAACTTGATGATACAAACAGCAGTATTTCGGCTGAAACAGGTAAACTGAAGGACTTCGACGTTCAACTTGCCGCCCTTGACAAAACCATGAAAGCACTTGAGTCGCAGACGGCGGCTGCACAGGCCCAGCTGGCAAAACAGATTGCCCAGCGTCTGGCAATGAAAAAAGAGGACACATCGGGATCATATTCCGCAAGCGGTTCCGAACTTGAATGGCTTGCCGCCACGATCCAGGCAGAGGCCGGAGGAGAATCATATACCGGAAAGCTCGGTGTCGGATCTGTAATAATGAACAGGGTTAAGAGCTCTGCGTTTCCAAATGACATAAAAAGTGTCATAACCCAGAACATGCAGTTTGCATCATACCGTTCGGGTAAGGTCGAACTGATAATCGCAAACGGACCGAACAGTACATGTGTCAGTGCCGCACAGGAGGTTTTAAACGGTGCCCGTATCGGTGATTATCTTTTCTTTATGACAAAATACTATGCAGACTACTACGGTATCAAAGACTATACGATGATCGGAAATCACGCATTTTTCTATAAATGGGAGACGGGACCGAAAGAGCAGGAAGTGCAGCAGGAGCAGCCGGCAGAGGAGCAGCCGGCAGAAGAGCAGCCTCAGGAGGAACAGCCGCAGGAAGAAGATCATCAGGAAGAAGAAAATGACGGGGAATCGGAAGAATAGTCAGACTTGTAACAGTCTCCGGAGGTACGAATGGGAATAGAAGATTTTATTTCATCGGAGGATGACAGACTCGATAAGCTGCTTAAGTTCACGGCCGAGATCGACAAAATGACATCGGTACTCAGACGCACGGTCCTGCTTGATAAGAGCAGGCGCGAGAACGACGCCGAACACTCATGGCATATCGCGGTCATGGCACTGATGTTTGAGGAGTACTACGACGGAAAAGTTGATATCGGACGCGCCGTATCAATGTGTGTTGTCCACGATCTTGTTGAGATATATGCAGGAGATACATTTGCATTTGACAAAAAGGGAAACATCGACAAAAATGAACGAGAGTCGAAGGCGGCCGACATGCTGTTTTCGCAGCTTCCGGAAGATATCGGCAGTATGATCCGAAGCCTTTGGGAAGAATTTGATGCAATGGAGACGGATGATGCTATATATGCCGCGTGCATGGACAGGATCCAGCCGCTGCTGCATAATACGCTTACCGACGGACATACATGGGTTCTGGGAAATGCAACCCGGGAAGATATCGAAAAAAGAGAAGAACCCGTAAGAGAGCATATGCCGAAAGTATACGAATGGATAGAACGTAACATTGAAAACGGCATAAATAAAGGATGGATAGCCGGATAATACTGACAATATAACGGTTATACTGACAATATAACGGTTAAACATAGCTAAAAGGAGGAAGGAAAATGAAAAAGATCATCAGAAAAACAGCGGCACTGCTTTTGACAGCTGTATTCGCGGCACAGCTTGCCGGATGTGCGGGGGTAAGCCCCGAAGCAGCAGCGGAATTTACAAGCTCGCTTGATGAGAAGGCAGTTGAAGAGGCAGTAGAAAATGTCAAAGAGACCGTTGAGCAGGCAGCAGAGGGTGCGATAACGTCGTTCAAGGTCGGAATATGCAATTATGTTGATGATGCATCCCTTAACCAGATCGTTGACAATATCGAGTCACAGCTTGCCACGATCGAAAAAGAGAACAACGTTAAGTTTGAGATAATGTACGATAACTGTAACGCTGATCCCAATGTACTGAATCAGATAGTTGCGAACTTTATCGCAGACGATGTTGACCTTATGATAGGTATTGCAACACCGGTTGCAATGACGATGCAGTCTCTTACCGAAGGAAAGAATATTCCGGTTGTTTTTGCGGCCGTATCTGATCCCGAGGGAGCCGGACTGGTAGCTTCAAATGAAGCTCCCGGAGCCAATATCACGGGAACGAGCGACTATCTTGATACAAACGCCATCATGAATCTTATATTCGCGAACAATCCCGATGCGAAAAAGATCGGATTTCTCTATGATATAGGACAGGATGCGAGCACAGCACCCATTGAAGCCGCCAAAGCATATCTTAAAGATAAGGGTGTTGAATATGTCGAGCATACGGGAACAAATGTCGATGAGATAATGCTTGCGGCTCAGGCGATGGTCGCTGACGGAGTCGATGCTGTATTTACCCCGACGGACAATACGGTTATGACCGCAGAACTTTCTATATATGAAATTCTTGCACAGGCAGGGATCCCTCACTATACGGGAGCCGATTCGTTCGCTCTTAACGGTGCTTTCCTCGGATACGGGGTTGACTATGCAAATCTTGGAGTGGAGACAGCCAATATGGTAAAGTCTATCCTCGTTGACGGAAACGATCCCGCAACAACACCCGTTATGACATTTGATAACGGAACGGCTACGATAAATACCGATATCTGCAAAGAACTCGGCCTTAACTATGATGAACTTAACAAAATCTTTGAGCCCTACTGTTTAAGAGTTCAGGAGATCACCACGGCTGAGAGCTTCGAATAGGACATATCATGGCTACTTTTTTACCTCTTATACAAACAGCACTTGAACTTGGACTTATAGGATCCCTGACAGTGCTTGCATTGTTCCTGTCATATTCAATGCTTAATGTATGTGACCTTTCCACTGACGGATGCTTTACTCTCGGAGCATCCGTCGGTGCTGTTGTTGCAATTTCCGGACATCCTTATCTGTCGATCCCGGCGGCTATGCTTGCCGGTGTGGGTTCGGGATTTATTACGGCTTTCCTGCAGACAAAGATGGGCGTTGACAGCCTGCTTTCGGGGATCATCATGAATACGGCGCTGTATTCTGTCAATATAGCGATCATGGGAGGAAGTTCGCTTCTTAACATGAACAAAACCGAAACCGTATTTACTCATATTCAGGCTCTTGTAAAGGACGGCCCCCTGACGGATGCTTACAAGCTTATCGTTGCGTTTGCTGCCGCAGCTGCTGTTGCCGGGTTTCTGTATATCTTTCTGAAAACAAGGATAGGTCTTTCGATACGGGCAACGGGGAATAACCCCGAAATGGTAAGGTCATCATCGATCAATCCGGTCATGACGACTATAGTAGGTCTTTGTGTATCAGGCTCCTTTACGGCGCTTTCCGGATGCCTTCTTGCCCAGGCACAAAAATCCGTCAACATCGATATCGGATCCGGTATGGTAACTATAGCTCTTGCTTCGCTTCTTATCGGGAGCACCTTTATAAAAAGCAGGAGAATGGGACTGCGCATATGCGGGACAATACTGGGTGCTTTTGTGTTCAGGCTCGTTTATACGATAGCACTTCGTTTCAACATGCCGGCCTATATGCTCAAACTTGTATCATCGGTGATCGTGATCATAGCGATATCCGGACCGTACATAAAGAGTAAATATCCGGAATTTGCCCGAAGATTGGAGAAGAAGAGATGCTGAGTATAGAAAACATATCCAAAACCTTCAATCCGGGTACGGTAAATGAGAAGAGGGCGCTCTCATCGCTTTCCATAAATGTTGAAGACGGGGATTTTATATCGATCATCGGTGCGAACGGAGCGGGAAAATCAACTCTGTTCGGCGCGATCGCCGGATCCTTTCTGACCGATGAGGGAAGGATCATATTGGACGGTGAGGATATTACGGTCACACCGGAACATATACGGGCCAGATCGATAGGACGCCTGTTTCAGGACCCGATGAAGGGTACGGCTCCCGATATGACGATAGAAGAAAATCTCGCACTTGCGGCAGGATCGGGAGGATGGCTGTCACGGATCACAAGACGGGAGAGGGAGGAACTGCGGCAGAAAGTCGCGCTGCTTGACATGGGACTGGAGGACCGTATGGAAAGTCCGGTCGGACTGCTGTCCGGAGGACAGCGTCAGGCGCTTTCTCTTATGATGGCAACCATCAATCCGCCAAAGCTCCTGCTTCTTGATGAACATACGGCGGCGCTCGATCCGGCAACAAGCGCAAAGGTAATGGAACTGACCGACAAGATCGTAAGGGAGGAAAAACTGACGTGCCTGATGATAACACATAACATGAACTCGGCACTTTCATCGGGAAACAGAACTCTTATGATGGATGAGGGAAAAGTACTCTTTGACATCAAAGGTGATGAAAGAGCGCATCTTAGCGTCGAAGATCTTGTCAGGATGTTCAGGACCAGATCGGGGCGCGAACTGGATAACGACAGGATGCTTTTAGCGGATACGTGATATTCATAAATATCGTATAAAAATAACTTGTGAACAGACCGGGAATAGATTAGAATTACTTTGTATACGTCATTTTCGGTCTGTTTTGTAATTTTAAGGAGAACTGATGGAAAGATCAAAAGTATATTTTACCGATTTTCGTACAGTAATAGGCGTAAGTCTTACCCAAAAGCTTGAAAAACTTATCAGACTTGCCGGAATTGGCTCAATTGACATGGATGGGAAGTTTGTTGCCATTAAGATGCATTTCGGAGAACTTGGTAATCTTGCATATCTTCGCCCCAATTACGCAAAGGTTGTTGCCGATGTCGTCAAGGAGAGCGGCGGACTGCCATTTTTGACGGACTGCAATACCCTGTATCCGGGGAGCAGAAAGCATGCGCTTGAACATCTGGACTGTGCCAATATCAACGGATTCAACACAGTCACAACAGGATGTCAGATAATAATCGCCGACGGTCTTCGGGGAACCGATGATATAGCCGTACCCGTGCCGAACGGAGTATACTGCAAGGAAGCATATATCGGAAGAGCCGTTATGGATGCCGATATCCTGATCTCGCTCAATCATTTCAAGGGACATGAACAGGCAGGCTTCGGCGGAGCCATAAAAAATATAGGAATGGGATGCGGAAGCAGGGCAGGTAAGATGCAGCAGCATAACAGCGGTCATCCTCATGTTATAACCGAGCTTTGCAGAGGATGCAGAAGATGTGCCAAAGAGTGTGGAAGCGATGCCATCGTTTACGAAGGTAACAAAGCTTATATCGATCCCGACAAGTGTAAGGGCTGCGGGCGCTGTATAGGTGCATGTGCATTTGATGCGATAGAGAACGATAACTGGGATGCGGCTGAGATGCTTGGAAGGAGAATGGCCGAGTATACGGCTGCTATACTTAACGGACGGCCGCATTTCCACATAAGTCTCATAACGGATGTGTCACCCAATTGTGACTGCCATGGAGAGAATGATGCTCCGATACTTCCGGATATAGGAATGCTGGCATCTTTCGACCCGGTCGCGCTTGATATGGCCTGCGTGGATCTGTGCCAAAAGGCGGAACCCATTAGAAACAGCCAACTTGGTGACAATATGGCATCCGAACATTTCCATGATCACGGTGATGTGTTCCTTAACAGCAACCCCAATACATCATGGGCCGAAACGCTTGAACATGCGGAGAAGATCGGTGTAGGAACAAGGCAGTATGAACTGATAACGATGAAATAGATAAAGGAGGAAGGATATGGCAGAACTGGTTATAAC
>CACYMJ010000055.1 GCA_902775485.1 uncultured Lachnospiraceae bacterium | reverse complement strand
GTCATGATACCGCCGGAGCAGTTTCCTGAAGTATTGATCGTAGAATCGGATATATCAGCGATAGTACCCTCTCCATACGAGAACACCGCATTTGCATGGGCTCCGTTTGTAGTGATATCCATGTCAGAGAGAGTCAGCTGTGCTGCGTTTGTTGCAAAAACTGCAGAGTTCTCACCGTAAAAATCAGCCTCATCGCCTTCCGAATCACCGGTTTTATTAACAGACGCATTACTGTATTCCGCGGTTTCCCCGTCAGCAGTTATCGCATGTCCGCCATCCTCAGTGTTTTCGAACGATGATGTCTTATTGTCTGCATCCATAGTTTCCGTAACAGCTCCCGATGCTTCCTGTAAGACGGTCGTATATGTTTTATCTGTGATATTTCCCGCACCAACGGCTGCATTCCCGCATCCTGTGATCATAAGGGCAGCTATCGCAGCAAATACAGCTGAGTCCTTTATCAGATGTCTTTTCTTCATATACATGTCCTCCATATGTTCCTGTCTTCATTTGGTTACCGGATTTCTATGGTATGCATTTTACAGACCGATTTTGTGCAACTTGTGTTGCAAATGTGTAGAATGTGTGATTTTTCATACTTTTTGATACCATTGGAAATTAAAAAGCACCGCTGGATCAGGAAATCCCATTCAAACGGTGCTCTCACAAGTATATTCTATAAATAATTTCCGGTTCAAGTATACAACTCTTAAGATTTCTGTTTTTTGATATATTCAACCCCGAACGTATCGTTCACGGGATAGCTGCCTGTCTTTGATACCGACAATCTATGCTCCTGCTCCGAATATGACAGTTTTATATCACAGTACTCACCTTCTATAAACGAATAGCCGTCTCCTTTATCAAGATACAATGTAAATTCTCCGTCACTTCCTTCGTACACATATATCACATCGGGAATCCCGTTCTTTTCATCCGCGTAATCTATGTCTGATGACATCGGGACTATCGAACCCTCCCGTACAAATACGGGGATCCTGTCTATCGGAGCATCAGCGTATATATAACATCCACCCTCATAATACTTTCCGGTGTAAAAATCGTACCATCCGAAGCCTTTTGGCAGATAGATCTTTCTCTTTTTTTCACAGTCCTCTATTTCCGATGAGCACGCCCCATAGTACATCGGAGTATATACAGGAGCAACCAACAGAGCCGGACCCAAAAGATATTCATCACTGATACCGCGTACTTCCCTATCTTCCGGAAAATCGATAAGAAGGCTTCTCATCATCGGTTCACCCATACGATGTGCCAGGGCGCCCAGTGAATACAGATAGGGCATGAGCCTGTATCTTAACCTTATATGAGATACTATGGCATCATAGAACATATCACCTTTACTCCCAAACTGCCACGGCTCCCTCGGAGTATCGGTACCGTGTGAACGGAATACGGGAAGGAAGGTCCCGAACTCAAGCCATCTTACGTAAAGTTCGCAGTATCCCGGGTCATTGACGCCGTCATTGTAATCACCGTGCCAGAACCATAAGGGCTTATGGGACTGATCGTTGCATCCCCTGTTTTCGTATTTATCATCCACAACAAAGAAGCCGCCTATATCAAGAGTCCAGTAGGGCATGCCCGTAAGCCCCATTTTGATGCCTTCCGTGATCTGGCGGCGCAAAGTATCGTAAGTTGCGCAGATATCTCCCGACCAGAGTATTGTCCCGTATTTCTGTATGCCAGTATATCCCGATCTGGTAAGGTTTACGACCCTTTTCTCAGGGATATCCCTTCGCCAGTTTTCATATATTCCCTTCGCATGATACAGGCCGTATGAGTTAAGCCTTTCCGGATCCATTGACTGAACCGACATTTCCCGAACGACTCTGTATCGTTCATCTTCAGGCTTTTTATCTTCACCGCTCCAGTCGGCATCCGAGAAAGGTTCGGCATTATCACACCATACGGCATCCGTATCGCTGCTCATTATCTCCTCACATGTCTGCTTCCAGTAAAGAGCCCTTGCATCCTCGTTAAACGCATCATAGAGGTTTGAATTCGGGAGCAGCAGTCCCTCTTTTGCAAATTCCGCATAGTTATCCGAATCCATACTCATGTTGGGCCATATGCTGACCATGAAATGCACGTTTTTATCATGTATCTTCTTAACCGTGGAAGGAAGATCCGGATAACGTTTTTTATCGAATTTCTTCTCACCCCACAACCCGTCTTCCCAGCTGAACCAGTCCTGGACTATACAGTCTATGGGGATATCCTTTGAACGGAATGTTGAAACGATATCTTCAAGTTCGGCACCGGTCTTATATCTTTCCTTGCTCTGGATATATCCGAATGCCCATCTTGGCAGCATCGAAGGCATACCTGTGATCTTATGGTAACACCTTATGATATCACTTATATTATCTCCGGTGAAAATATAGTACTTAAGTTCCTTCGCACAGTCTATGTCAAACTTTATCCTGTTTCCTTCGGATGAAAATATGATGCCTGCCTCAGAGTCAATAAGTATGCCGTAATGACCGGTGGTAACGAGAAACGGGATGGCGATCCTCATATTTGATTCATACAGGTATTCCGTATGGTTCCGCAGGTCATATATCCCGTCTTCATACTGCCCCATCCCAAGCAGGAGCTCATCGCTTCCGATGCTGAATTCAAGGGTTACGGAAAATGCTTTGTGTGAAGGAACCTTTACAAGTCTGTCCGTATATGCAACCTCGCCGTTTGCAGTCTGCTTCTTCATAAAAGCGGAGTTCCCGGTCTCATATCTGTAAACGGTCACCGGTACAAACGATACTTCCGACTGTCTTATCACGCGTTTGCCGTTCCACGTAAAATCAATCGGAACATCATCGATAAGGCCACCGGATCCTATCGATGATGCAGGATATGTCACACTTATTATACCTTCGCTTAAATTCTCAACCGATCTTAACATTTTATCCTTTCACTGCTCCGGCCGTCATACCGGACACTATATATTTCTGTCCCAGCAGATATACTATCAGTACCGGAAGACTTGTGAGCAGTATATCCGCACATACAAGGTTCCAGTCCTTAAAATACATACCGAAGAAATTATACACCGAAAGCGTCATCGGCCACTGTTCCGTCCTGTTTAAGAAATACAGAGGAGAGACAAACTCATTCCACGTATTAAGGAAGGTAAGGACCGTCGATGTTGCTATGGCGGGCTTTAACATCGGAAAAACTATGAGGAAGAACAGATGCACCGGTCCGCATCCGTCTATCACCGCCGCTTCATCGAGTTCCACCGGTACCTTCGCAACAAAACCGTGGATCAGAAAGGTCATGAACGGAAGCTGTGTTCCCGTGTATAAAAGTATGATCCCGACTGCGGTATTGTTAAGATGAAGGAACTGCAACACTCTGGTCAGCGCTACATAGTTAACCGGAAGAGTTATCCCTAGGACTATGAACATATACAGGAATTTATTGAGTTTTGTCTGGTTCCTTGACAGTACATATGCCGCCAGTGCCGCAAACAATACACATAGTATTACGGACCCTGCGGAATAAATAAGGCTGTTGAAAAAAGAAGTTGCAAGTTTTCCCTTTTCTATAACTTTGACAAAGTTGCTCCACTGGATCGGAAGATCCGGAAGATGCAGGTTCATCTTTGAAGCCGCCTTTTTATCCTTTAGTGAATTGAACAGGATAAGGAGAAGCGGTATCAGACATATCGCTGAAAAGATCCATGCTATAAGGTTTCTTACGATAGCCAATATGGTCTTTTTAACTTTCATTATTCCACCACCTCATTTTTCGTCATAACCCTTATCATGTAAATACCGACAAATATCATTATCACAAACATTACCGATGACAGTGCCGTACCTACAGCATACTGGCCTGTTCCGAACTTCTTAAATACTGCCGTATAAAGGACCTCCGTCGTTGCTTTTCCCGGACCGCCGTTAGTGAGTGCATAGACCATATCAAATACCTTCAGTCCGTATATGACATTTAAAACGGTCGTTGTGGCAAGTGTAGGGAGGATCAGCGGGAAGGTGATGTATCTGAATTTTTTCCATCCGCCTGCTCCGTCTATCGCCGCTGCTTCATAATAGTCCGATGAAATGGACAGTATCCCCGCAATTAAGATCGTCATAATGTATCCGACTCCGCGCCAGATATCAACCGCCATTACCGAACCGAACGCAAGCTCCGATGAAACAAGCCATTTTTTCGCGAGCATCTCAAGACCGATCGATCTGAAAAAGGAGTTTAGCAGCCCGGATTTGGGATCGAGGATCGACTTAAAGATCATGCCTATGATGAGTGTTGAAAGTACGGACGGCATGAACACGATCCCACGGTGCATATTAAGAAAACGGATCGATTTCGTTAAGAGCAGGGCAAGAACAAGGCCGATCACATTCTTGAGTATCGTCGTGATCAAAGTGAACTCTAAGGTATTTGTTATGATCTTCATATAATTCTCATCGGATGAGAATACGGTCTTAAAATTCTCAAATCCCACATAGTGAAGCTCATCCGAATATGCCGACCAGTCCGTGAACGAATATCCCACACCGATAAGTCCCGGCAGAAAGAAAAACACAAAATATATGATCAATGCACCAAGCGCAAAATATCTCGGATATACTTTATTCCTGTTCATCTGGATTTACCTTTCTAAAAACCGAGGCTGTCTGATCGCTGTCAGACAGCCTCAATTTCTTAGTGATCTTTGTTATTATTTCCAGGCGGGATCAGAAGCCGCTGCTGCCTGTTCAGCCCTTAATTTATCAATATCCTTAAGGACTTCTTCGGGAGTCATCTCACCTAAGAACATTGCAGACATGTCGGCACCGATATCCATCCATGCAGGATTGTAATACTTAA
The DNA here is from genome assembly GCA_902775485.1 of uncultured Lachnospiraceae bacterium. Lineage (GTDB taxonomy): Bacteria > Bacillota > Clostridia > Lachnospirales > Lachnospiraceae > UBA2868. The sequence goes on along the minus strand of CACYMJ010000055.1, from coordinate 954 downwards.
CGGATGCCTGGAAAACAGCAACCTTATTGGGATATCTGTCATAGAAATCCTGAACTACCTTGGAGTATGCCGAAGGTGCATTTGAGTAAGGAAGCTGATTGAACTTGCCTACGTTTTCCGTCATGTATGCAAGGCTTTCATCGGAAGCCATGAACTCAAGATACTTCTTGGCTGCATCGATGTTCTTTGAGCCCGAGAATATGAACCTTGAAGGTCCGCAGTAGTTTACGTTAAGAGCCTGGTTGTCACAGAGAGGATTAACGAAATATCCGATATTGTCTTCAGAGAAATTGGGATCTGCCGCATTGACCTCAGCACCGAGACCCTGGTTGTAAAGAACCATTGCGTATTCGCCGCTTGCTATTGAAGCAGGTGCATCCGCATATTCGTTTGACATGTAGTTATCGCCCATGTAACCCTTGTCAGCCATTTCCTTTAACTGGGCAAACATCGTTGTGAGCTCCTTGTTTCCTTCAAAGGTAGCTTCGTTGTTATTGAGCTTTTCGGGATATGAAGGATCTGCCTGTGTTGCCGCAACGGCTGCCTCGGTCCAGCATACATGATGCCATCCGTCCGAAACGCATTCATAGATCGGGATGATACCGGCTGCTTTGATCTTCTCGCATACATCGCAGAATTCAGCATAGTTTGTCGGTATCTTAAGTCCGAGTTCATCAAACATTGAAATATTGTATGCTACAGCCCAGCATGCCGATACGTCCTGTATGGGCTGTCCGTAGAGCTTACCGCCTGCGGATAACTCAACGGCTGCAGCGGGATCAACGTTGCCTGCCCAGCTTTCACCGGAAAGGTCAACCGCATTTTTCTCAACATCAAACTGTGTGACTATGGAGAACTGTGAGCTCTGGCCTCCGAAGATATCCGTACATTCGCCGGCATTGATCTTCGTCATCAGAAGACTTTCATACTGATCCGAAGGAACTATCTGATAGT
>CACYMJ010000054.1 GCA_902775485.1 uncultured Lachnospiraceae bacterium | reverse complement strand
AAGTAAATGAGCAAAGAAGATAAAGGCATCGGCAAGAAAAAGGATACCGGGAAGCGCGAGATAAAGCAGGTATTTATCACCGATGACGGGAAAGAAGAAAAAGAGGTTTCCAAAGCCGTAAAGAAAGAACCTCATGAAGAAAAAAAAGAACATAACACGACTGAAGCTCATCATGAGGTCCATCATGAAGCTCATCATGAAGCTCACCATGAAGCTCAACACGAAGACGTGCATAAAGAGAGAAGGCTGGTCAGGATCATCGCTCTGGCGGTCGTGATGCTCTCTTCGCTCATTCTGGCTATGGGTGTGGGTGCCTTTCTTGCCATATGGGATTCAGGCAGAACGATATCGGAATTCAACGCGATACTTCTCGGAAGAGAGGTGGCATCGGCAAATGCCATAACCTATGATGAGGCGCAGGAGCAGCCCGAGGAAGATGATGAAGAGGCTGCATGGTCAGAGGATGAAGATGAAGGAAGCGGTGATGAAAGTACCGAAGATGAAAGCACCGAAGATGAGGAAGAGCCTGCTTCGGAAGCTGAAGATTACGGCAACACGATATCTTCAGATACCGAAGGACTTGAAGGAGTATCAAAGGCAGGAAGCGGTGATGAGATAGAGAATCACAGGGACGAGGAACCCGAAGCGATCAAGGACCCGCTCGAGGATTATCCGCTGCCGTTTACTACTGTGGATGAGAGCTATTTTACGGATGCACTTTTCATCGGTGATTCAAGACTTCAGGGTTTCGGATTCTGGTCCGGACTGCCCGCGACATACTACTGTGCAACGGGATTTCAGTTATACAAGTTTGAAACGGCCAATGTCGTACAGACGGAGAACGGAAAGGTTCCGATATTCCAGGCGATGCCGTATGACGCTTTTACCAAGATATATATTAAGGTCGGACTTAACGAACTCGGATTCGGCACCGAGGAGAACTTTGAGAATTATTACGCACAGCTGATCGCGAAGCTTCGTGAATACGAACCGCGTGCGATCATATATGTTCACGGGATACTGCCGGTAACGGCCAAGAAATCCGAAACCGACAAGGCACACAACAATCCGAACATAAGGACAAGGAATGCGGCACTTGAAAAGTTTGCCATAAGCCAGAAGGCCTACTACCTTGATGCGGGCCCTGTGGTATCGGACGAAGAGGGAAACCTAAGGCCCGAGATGACGAGCGACGGCATACACTTAAAGCCGGAGCATATGAAGGCATGGCGCGATTATTTGTGCGAACATGCCGTCGTTATCGAGTGAGCGTCAGCTTCGGATGCGGTATTGGGAACTGTAATATACGATCATAATAAAAAGAACGGGAGAATTAAAACATGAAAAAGAAAAACATTGCGGCAATTCTTATGGCGGCGGCAGCGCTTGTGCTTACAGCCTGCTCCGGATCAAAGGGTGATTTTGATGTAAATGCGCTTGGCAATGACCTAAATACAAAGATAGCATATGCCGATACGCTCGGTCAGATGGATATTGATACCGCATCGATGTTTTTGAACCTTTCGGATGTAAATGTTGTCAAAGCTTCGATATTTGAGGGAAGCGGCGGTACCGCCGAAGAGATCGTGGTGCTCGAATGCGCATCGGATGCCGATGCCGCAAAGGCAGAGCAGGTGCTGAAGGACAGAGTCAGCGAACAGATCGAAAGCTTTACCGATTACGTGCCTGAAGAACTTACAAAGCTCAATGCCGCAGTGATAAAGACAAGCGGAAAATATGCGGTCTTATCGGTGTCAGACAACCCGGATGAGGCAAAAAAGCTGATAGATCAGTATATGTAACAAAATTGTCTGAATATTCACAACATTTATGAAAAATAATTAAAAAAATTTAAATATTTTAAATAATTGTATTGACAATTACCAAATGTGGGAATATAATACAGACATAACAAAGAGATGTTGATGAACAAACAGAACGGATCCGACGATGACACTTGAGGATCCGGGAAAAGGAGGTACGGACCACCTAAATACTAGATTTCCACTTTCATATGAAACACATTAGTGTATGAAATTAGGGATCTCGGATTCGACACGGCGATACGATTGATATAGAGATTGATTCTACGACAAGGAAAACGCGAAGAAAAGCGAGGATGAGCGCACCAGAGAGTGCCAAGAGACCATCATGAAAATGCATTTCCGGTAGAGAGAATACAACTGAATAGAGAATTGACGGTATCGTTGAATACGGGATCATTGATCGGAGGTACAGTCCATTGGATACAGTGTCAGAGTAAGGGCGGATGCAGATTAAGAGTTTGCATCCGCTTTTACATTGGTCATTGTAGTATATTGAGGTTTCTGATATACTATATCTTGTATGATAATGCACAAATCCGGACAACACAGATGTAGAGGCTGGCTTTTGTTATTCGGTCTGCTAATGCTGACCGGTCTGTTTTTTGCGGCAAAGCCGCAATATGTCTATGCTGCCCGGACGATCACCATTGTCATAGACCCCGGACACGGAGGGGTTTCAGAGGAAAACGACGACTCTCATTCGGGATGCAGGTATCACGGTCTGGAGGAGAAGAACGTTAATCTCATAACCGCAAAGGCGATGTACGATGAACTTTGCAAATACGGCAATGTCGACGTATATCTGACCAGAGACCGGGATGTCGAACTTTCACTGCAGCAGCGCGTGGAATATGCACAGCAGGTGGGAGCCGATGTTTTGATATCGGTTCACTATAATGCTTCCGAAAACCACAACTTCTTCGGGTCGGAGATCTTTACGTCGGCTTACGGACAATGCTATGCAACAGGGCATTCGCTCGCCGAAAAGATCATGGATGAATGGGTATCCGAAGGCAGTATTCCCAAGGACATCAAGACCCGGCTGGGGAAAAAGGGAGATTACTACGGCCTGATCAGGCGCGCAACAGCCTCCGACATACCGGCGATAATACTTGAACACGGTTATCTGGACAATGACAGGGATTATCTGCGGATCAATAACGAGATGGCCTGGAGGCGGCTCGGGGTATTGGATGCAACAGGTGTTGCAAAGTATTACGGCCTTGAAAAGGATACGTTCAAGGAGGAGATAGGTCCCGAAGAAGGGATCGAGGCACCGTCAGACCCGGTAAGGCCCGATGATACGGAGCCTGAGGGCGTCAGACTGGAGATAGATAATTACAGCAGTAACAAAGGTGATGTAGAGTTTACGCTGTATGCATATGATGATGAGAGCAAGCTCATGTATTACGGGTTCGAGCAGGGAGATGTCGACAAGGATACCGTATTTGCCGAGCTTGAACTGTGGGACGGGGCCAACGGGAAACAAAAGGGCGTATACCACCTTCAGCCCGGATACAGCGGAAAGCTGACGGCGAAGGTTTATAATGTCTACCAGCTCGACAGTCTGAGCAATACCGTTGAACTTGCTGCAAACGAGGAAGAGCCCGATGATGAAGAAGATAATGCGCTAAAAGAAGAAGAGGCGCGATCAGACGGCGAAGATACTATGTTCCTTGACGAGATATCCGAAGAGGAAGAGGACTGGATAATCGGAGGTCAGCTTCCGGCTGTTGATACGAGTGCGGTTGCAAATGCGATAGACAAAAATACCGAATCCAAGGTCAAAAACAGTTACACAATGCTTCTTATCGCGGGGCTTACCGGTGCGGTGGTGATAACTGTCAGCATAGTTATCGGGGTATCGGCTGCCATCGAGAGAAAACGAAAGAACAAAAAGAGGAGCGGCTCGTCAAAAGATGTTTTTGACTGGGCGGAAGAATATGATAAGGACTGACGGTATAATATTTGATGTGGACGGCACGTTATGGGATTCGACCGATGTGGTCAAGGATGCCTGGAACCGGGCTTTTATCGATAACGGTTTTGCGGATCCGAAAATAAGCGCCGACAGACTCAAGGGCCTGTTCGGGCTGCCGATGAAGGATATAATAACCGATCTTTTCCCTGACGGGACGGATGAAGAGATAGAAATGCTGACTCCTCTCATTTACAAAAATGAGGATGCATATCTGCGGCGGTCGGGCGGAAAGCTGTATCCGGGCATAATAGGGACCATAGCAGCCTTATCGGAGCGATTTCCGGTTTTTATCGTGAGCAACTGCCAGGAAGGTTATATAGAACTGTTCATGGAAAAAACAGGATGCAAACCTTACATAACGGATCACCTGTGTCCCGGGGATACCGGACTTCTTAAGGCCGATAACATAAGAAAGATCGTCAGGGATCATAAACTGTCATATCCGGTTTATATCGGAGATACGATAATGGATAAAAGGGCCTGCGATGAAGCGGGATGTCCTTTTATATATGCCCGGTACGGGTTTGGAGATGCCGGAGAGTGCCGGTACGTAATTGACACTCCGGGAGAGCTTGCCGCTCTTTTTGAGTGACGGGCGAAAATACAGCGGTAAAGGAAAGGCGAATGCAATGAAGATCACATTTTTGGGTGCGGCACATGAGGTTACGGGTAGCTGTCATTACCTTGAGGTCGGTGATAAGCATATCCTGGTTGATTACGGTATGGAGCAGGGCATCAATATCTATGAGAACGAACCGCTCCCCGTTGAGGAGTCGATGATCGATTATGTTCTGCTGACTCACGCCCACATAGACCATTCGGGACTTCTCCCGCTGTTATATTCAAAGGGATTTCGCGGAAGCATATATGCTACCGATGCAACGGTCGATCTTTGCTCGATAATGCTTCGTGACAGTGCCCATATACAGATGGCGGAAGCCGAGTGGAGAAACAGGAAGGCAAAACGTTCTTCGGATGTTGACGAATATGTTCCGCTCTACAATATGGAAGATGCCGACGGCGCGATCAAATGCCTTGTTCCGATACACTACGGCAAGAAGATAAAGATCTGTCCGGAACTGTCCGTAAGATTTACGGATGTGGGACACCTTCTCGGTTCCGCAGCTATCGAGGTATGGCTTACCGAGGACGGAGTCACCAAAAAGCTTGTTTTCTCGGGCGATATAGGAAATGACAATCTTCCGCTCATACGCGATTTTGAAACGATAGAAGAGGCTGATTACGTGTTGTGCGAATCAACATACGGTGACCGCCTCCACGTTCGCGAGAGAGTGGATTATGTTTCCGAACTGGCACAGATAATCAGGGATACTTTTGCAAAGGGCGGAAATGTTGTCATTCCTTCATTTGCCGTCGGACGTACGCAGGAGCTGTTGTATTTTATCAGGCAGATCAAGGCCAATCATATGCTTGACGATCTTGGGGACTTTCCGGTCTATGTCGACTCCCCGCTGGCGGTTGAGGCAACGGGCGTTTTTAACAAGAACGTGTACGACTGCTTTTCGGATGAAGCGCTCGAACTTGTGAAGAAGGGCATCAATCCGCTTGTGTTTACCGGACTTAACCTGTCGATAACGAGCGATGAATCAAAGGCCATAAACTTTGATAACGAGCCGAAGGTCATAATCTCTGCTTCGGGTATGTGCGAGGCCGGACGTATAAGGCATCATCTGAAGCATAATCTCTGGCGGGAGGAATGTACCATACTCTTCGTCGGATACCAGGCGGTAGGGACGCTCGGAAGGTCGATAGTTGAGGGTGCAAAGGAAGTCAAACTGTTTGGTGAGCCGATCGAAGTAAGAGCAAAGATCATGAAGCTCGAGGGCGTATCGGGACATGCGGACAAGGCCGGTCTTACGAAATGGATGCTCGGATTTAAGAGCGATCCGAAGATGGTATTTATCGTACACGGAGATGACAGCGTCACCGATACCTTTGCGCAGTATCTGCACGATGAGCACGGCTTTAATACATATGCGCCTTTCTCGGGAACGAGATACGATCTTATAGCGGACGAATTTGAGGTTGAGACAAACGGTGTAAGGATCGAAGGCGCGAAGAAGAAGATCAGAACCGCATCCACCGTATTTGAACGGCTTCTTGCAGCGGGCCAGAGACTGCTTGCCGTCATCAATCATAATGAAGGCGGTGCGAACAAGGATCTGGCGAAGTTTGCCGATCAGATCAATTCGCTGTGTGACAAATGGGATAGGTAGCAAGGAGTGTTGCTGCGTTATCTGAACAATTGGAGATAATCTGAATCATGACAAAAGGTGACATATACTTCAAAGAGATCGTAAACAGGATACTGAGCGAAGGCTCCATGGACGTAAATCCCAGGCCGCACTATGCCGACGGGACACCTGCGCATACGCTGTCCGTTGATCACGTGATGTGTACGTATGATCTTGCAAACGGTGAGTCACCGTTTATAACGCTTCGTCCCATCGCGATCAGATCCGCGATCGGAGAACTGTTATGGATATACCGCGATATGTCCAATGACCTTAACCTTTTGCGCGATAAGTACAATATAACATGGTGGGATGAATGGGATATCGGAGACCGTACGATAGGCCAGTGCTACGGGGCAACGGTCAGAAAATGGGATCTTACGAACAAGCTGATAAACGATATTCAAAACGATCCGGACGGAAGACGCCATATAATCAACATGTGGCAGGAAGATGACTTTAAGGAAAAGCACGGACTCAAACCGTGCGCATACCAGACTGTCTGGAACGTAAGATATTCCGGCGGCGCGACATATCTTGACTGCTGTCTGTTCCAGAGAAGCTCGGATTATCTGACCGCAGGATGCATCAACCAGTTACAGTACACCGCATTTCTGATCGCCATCGCAAACCACCTCGGGTATATACCCGGAAGGTTTACGTGGTTTGTGGCAAATGTCCAGGTGTATGACCGCCACATGGAGCAGGCAAAGCTGATGCTCGACCGAGAGAGTATAGAATGCTCTCCTTCGATAACGCTTCCTTCGGGCAAATCGTTCTGGGATCTTGAGGTCGATGATTTTGCGGTTGAGGGTTATCCGAGGGAAGAGATCAGGGAAAAGAACCCGCAGCTCAAGTTCGATCTGGGGATCTGATGCCTGACAGGGGCACGATAGTGTTAGTGATGATGAGGTACGGATATGAAATGCATAGCTGCTGTAGATAACAACTGGGCCATAGGTTTTAAGGGAAAGCTCCTTGTGTCCATTCCGAACGATCAGAAGATGTTCAGAAACGAGACGAGCGGAAAGGTCGTAGTGCTCGGACGCAAGACGCTTGAAACATTTCCGAACGGACTTCCGCTTAAAAACAGGACCAATATAATACTGACTCACGATCCGGACTATAAGGCCGGAGATGCCCTCATCGCCCACAATGACGATGAACTGTTCGCTCTTCTTAAAACATATGATTCCGACGATATATATATAATAGGCGG
>CACYMJ010000053.1 GCA_902775485.1 uncultured Lachnospiraceae bacterium | reverse complement strand
AATGCACAACAAGGCACTTGAATTTACAGATTGGAAAAAGTCGTTTGAACTTGCCAAAAAGATGGTGGCGATCGGAAAGCATGCCGGCGTAAAGGCAATGGCGGTCATATCCGATATGGATCAGCCGCTCGGCCGTGCGGTCGGTAATGCGATAGAGGTAAGGGAAGCGATCGATACCTTAAAAGATAACGGTCCCGAGGACCTTCGGGAACTTTGCTTAACACTCGGAAGCCATATGGTTTATATGGCTGGTGCATGCGCATCCGTCGATGAGGCAAGGCAAAAGCTGGCATCCGTGATCGAAGACGGCAGTGCGTTTTCAAAGCTGGCTGACTTTATCGAAGCCCAGGGAGGCAGCAGGGATGATGTATACCATCCGGAAAATCTTCCCACGGCAAAAAAGAGCGTTGATATTACTGCGGATGATGATTGTTTCGTCTCATCCATCATGAGTGAGGAAGTCGGCATTGCGTCACTCATTCTCGGAGGCGGCAGAAGATCCAAAGAGGATGTGATCGACCTCTCTGTCGGCATATACCTTCACAAAAAGGTCGGCGAGAGCTGCAAAAAGGGTGAAAAGGTCGCAACTCTTTACGGAAATGATGACGAGAAACTGTCCGCAGCGAAAGAGCGGCTTGCGGGAGCATATTCCTTCAGTGCTTCTCCGGTTTCAAAGAATAAACTCATAAAAGGTATTGTTGACTGATGGATGATCTGAGAATCAACGAACAGGATCTTAAAAATATTTTCGGACCGTTTGATTCACATCTGAAGATCATAGAGAAGGCATTCGGAACTACTGTTGTAGAGCGCGACGGTGCTGTCAGGATACTCGGAGACGCTCTGCCGTGCCGTCTTACGGGTGCTGTTCTTGATGAACTCTATGAGATGTCAAAGCGCGGAAATACGATAACCGAGCAGCAGGTCAGATATTCCGTTGATATGCAGTCGGCAAACATCAGGGATTCGCTTCTTGATGCGGACGGTACCGTGATATGTCATACAATAAACGGTAAACCCGTAAAACCCAAGACACTCGGACAGAAATCGTATGTCGAGGCCATTAAAAAGAACATGATAGTCTTCGGACTCGGTCCGGCCGGAACAGGTAAAACATATCTTGCCATGGCGATGGCTATAACTGCTTTTAAGAAAGAGGAAGTGGGCAGGATAATATTGACGAGACCGGCTATAGAAGCAGGAGAGAAGCTCGGATTCCTTCCCGGTGATCTTCAGAGCAAGATCGATCCGTATCTGCGTCCGTTATACGATGCACTTTACCAGATCATGGGCGCGGACAGTTTTCAGAGAAACATGGAAAAAGGCCTTATAGAAGTTGCTCCGCTTGCATATATGAGAGGCCGCACATTAGATAACGCATATATCATACTTGACGAAGCACAGAACACGACGCCTGCACAGATGAAGATGTTTCTGACCAGGATAGGGTTCGGCTCCAAAGTTGTTATAACCGGTGACCGTACCCAGAAGGATCTTGCGGCAGGAACCGTATCGGGACTTGATGTTGCCGTAAACGTTCTGTCATCGGTTGAGGATATCTCATTTGTTAACTTAACGAGCCGTGATGTTGTACGACATCCCCTCGTCCAGAAGATCGTTAAGGCATATGAAGTGTACGAAGAGAAGGGGAGAAAAAAGAAGGTCAAATGACGCATCTTTATGACAGCGAAGTTGATATTGACTGGGATTTCGATCATCTTATGCTTTATGAAAAAGCAGTGGATGCATCTCTTGATGCCGAGGACTGCCCGTTTGAGGCATCGGTCAGCCTGCTGATCACCGATGACGAAGGGATTCGTGAGCTTAACAGCAAAAACCGTGGTATAGACAGCGCCACGGATGTGTTGTCATTCCCGATGATCGAATATGACAGGCCCGGAGATTTTTCACATGTCGAAGAGGCGTATGAAAACTTTGATCCGGAATCCGGAGAGCTTGTTCTCGGGGATATAGTGCTGTCAAAAGATCATATAGAAGCGCAGGCAAGAGAGTACGGTCATGACATCCAGAGGGAGTATGCATTCCTGATCGTTCACAGTATGCTGCATCTGTGCGGATATGATCACATGAATGAAGATGACCGCATATTAATGGAGGAGAGGCAGAAGGTCATCATGAGCAGTCTTTATGATGATTTTCCGAAGTTGAAAGTATAGATCAGATGTCCGATCATAACCCCAAGAATTCCAATTTCATAGTTCAGGGCGGAATACTCGCGGCTGCCGGTATAATCAGCAGGATAATCGGATTCATATACAGGATCCCTCTGCAAAATACCATCGGCGATGCCGGTATGGGTTATTATTCGGCTGCATTTCAGATATATTCAATAATGCTTATCATATCATCATATTCCCTTCCCGTTGCGGTATCGAAACTTGTAGCCGCAAGAGCGGCAAAGGGGCAGTACAGAAATGCGAGAAGGTTTTTCCACGGAGCGCTTTTGTTCGCTTTTCTGACAGGCACAGCCGCATGTGCCGTAACGTTGTTCGGTGCCGATACGCTTGCGGGAAACATCATGAGCATGCCAAAGTCAGCGATAGCACTTCGAATGCTGGCGCCTACGCTTTTGATCGTTGCGCTCATGGGTGTTATAAGGGGATATTTCCAGGGACTGGGAACGATGGTCCCCACGGCGTTCTCCCAGCTTCTTGAACAGATAGTTAATGCGGTCATATCGGTTGTTGCCGGTGTATATCTGTACGAATACGGTACAAAGGTAGCGGCGCTTTTAAGGGATGATAATTATGCGTATGCCTGGGGAGCTGCCGGAGGAACGCTTGGTACCGGAGCCGGAGCACTTACGGGTCTTCTTGTACTGCTGATCATGTTTGCTGTACATAAGCGTAAGATGCGCAGAAATATAATCAAGGACAGCGCCAGATATGTTGATTCATACGGAAGGATATTCTCTGCGATACTGGTTACCGTTCTTCCGGTGATACTGTCAACAACCATCTATAACATAAGCGATACCATCGATCAGGGTGTGTTCAATTATGTTATGGACGTCAAGGGCTTTTCGGATATCAAGGCAGAATACTGGGGAATATATTCCGGTAAATACAGGGTTCTGACAAATGTTCCGATCGCCCTGGCAAATGCGCTTTGTTCCTCTATGATGCCAAGCCTTGCGGCATGTATCGAAAACGGTGAGCGAAGACTTGCACGCCATAAGGTAGCAGTCGGTATCAGGTTCGTTATGATCATATCCATACCCTGCGCCACGGCACTTGCGATACTCGGGCGTCCTCTGATATCGATGATGTTTACGGGAGAGGTCGATATCCCCGCATCACTTTTGAGGATGGGGTCTGCATCGGTTGTGTTTTATTCGCTTTCAACACTTTCAAACGGTATACTGCAGGGTATAGACAAGATGAGGATACCGGTCAGGAATGCTGCGATCGCCCTGGTGCTGCATCTGGGAATACTGTATGTGACGATCGGCGTTTTCGACTGGAAACTGTATGGTGTTGTTATCAGCTGTATGGCCTTCGGACTGCTCATGTGCATTCTTAACTGGCTGAGTATAGCCAAGCACCTCAGGTATCATCAGGAGATGAGACGTACATTTGTTGTTCCGATCATAGCATCGATTGTCATGGGTGCTGTTGTATGGTTGTTATATTTTATACTTTCGAGATCATCGACACAGATAGTCAGTGTTGCGATTGCATCTGTTGCAGGTATCATTGTCTACTTCGTTGTATTGCTTCTTCTTCGCGGGGTCAGGGAGAGTGAGCTGCGATCGCTGCCCGGAGGCGGCGCGGTTGTTGCCATCGCAAAACTCTTCAGACTTATGTAAAAACTGTCCCGCGATCTTTCAAAAGGAAAGGAGGAGTTTATGAATATTGCCATAGCAGGCGGCGGTTTTTCCGGTATGATCGCAGCGATAGCGGCTGCGAATGCGGGAGCTGACGTTACGATATTTGAACATATGCCCAGAATAGGTAAAAAGCTTCTCCTGACCGGCAACGGAAGATGCAATATCTCCAATGCCGATATGGATCCAAAGCATTTTCACGGAGGAAATACGGACAGGATAAAAGCCGTTCTTGAACAGTGCCCGCGCGAAGAAACCCTGGCATTTTTCGAAAAGCTGGGATTGTATATCACGGACAAGAACGGATATATGTATCCTTTTTGCGAACAGGCATCGGCGGTCCTTGATACACTCCGGTTTGCCATAAGGGATCTGAATATAGAGGTTTATACGGAAACCGATATAAAGATCATAGATAAAAGAGAACGTTTTATCATTTCGACCGGCAACGGTTGTTTTGAATTCGACAGGCTGATACTTTGCTGCGGATCCGGTGCCAACAGGAATACAGGCTCGGACGGGAGCGGATATACACTTGCCCGGAATCTGGGCCACAATATCATCAAGCCGCTTCCGGCGCTGACAAATCTTGTCTGCTCGGATGAGTTCTTCCCGTCGATAGCAGGGATAAGAACGATGGCAGCCGTAAGTCTTTATTCGGTCGATGATAACGGCGATTCAAAGATACTCGGAAAGGAATACGGCCAGCTTCAGTTTACCAAGACCGGAATATCCGGGATATGTGTGTTTAATTTAAGTTATCTTGCCGTTACAGCCCTTGAGCAGAAAAGACCGGTAAAGGCGATGATAGACCTTCTGCCCGATATTTCATGGTCACAGATAGGAGAATTTATCAGCAACAGAAGAGATCTGTTTTCATCAAGACCTGTTGAAGAGTTTTTTGCAGGCCTACTTGCAAAACCTCTCGGACTGTGCATCTGCAAACGTTGCGGGATAGATCTGAAAAGGAAGACCTCGTCCATATCGGATGACGAGCTGCCTAATCTGTGTAAGATGATAAAAGAGTTTGAGGCGGAAGTGACGTCATACGGAAACTTTGAGTCCGCACAGGTCTCACAGGGCGGGGTTGATCTTGACGAAATACGCGATAATCTTGAAAGCAGGATAGAACCGGGTCTGTTTTTCGCCGGTGAGATACTTGATGTCAACGGTGACTGCGGAGGATACAATCTCCAGTGGGCCGCAAGTTCAGGCTTGCTTGCGGGCAGGGAGGCATCCCGATGATCCGCATCAGAGACATCAAACTTCCGATAGGACATGATAGAGCTGCGATAATGGATGAGATCGCAAATATGATCTGCCTGGATAAGATATATCCGGGCAATTCTTATCCGGATATGTCGTACCGGATACTTCGAAAAAGCGTGGATGCCAGAAAAAAGCCCGATATTTTTTTTGTATACACGATAGGACTTCTGTTGGGACCTGACGATGAAGATCATATCCTCAGGTATCTGCATGCCCATTCGAACATGCCAAAGGTGAAAAAGAGGCTTGAGCGGATCATGACAGATCCGGTTACGGAATATGAGATACCGGAATGCGGCAGTCGTTTGACGGGCAACAGACCGGTTATCATAGGCGCCGGTCCGGCCGGTCTGTTTTGCGCGCTGCTTCTTGCAAGACGCGGATTCAGGCCCAGACTGTTTGAACGCGGAAAGTGTGTTGATGAAAGAAGTGCTGACGTTGACCGGTTCTGGGGCGGCGGTAAGCTTTCCACTGACAGTAACGTTCAGTTCGGCGAGGGCGGTGCAGGAACGTTTTCCGACGGAAAACTCAATACTCTTACCAAGGATGCGCTCGGCAGGCATGGTTTTGTTCTCAGAACATTTCATGAACACGGTGCAAAGGAAGATATCATCTACGATGCCAAACCGCATATCGGAACCGACGTTTTAAAAAGTGTTGTCAAAAATATAAGAAATGAGATCATAAGCCTTGGCGGACAGGTATGTTTTAATTCAAAACTCACCGATATCCTGGTCGAGGACGGAAAGATCGTCTCTGTAAAGATCACTGATGTTCTGACCGGAGACATAAAAAACATAGACACCTCTCTTTGCGTTCTTGCCATCGGACACAGCGCAAGGGATACATTTGAGATGCTCTGCGCCCTCGGCATACCGATGCAGCAGAAAAACTTTGCGGTCGGATTCAGGATGATCCATCCGCAAAAACTCGTAGATAAATGGCAGTACGGATGTGATCATGAGGACCTTGATCTTCCCGCAGCGGATTACAAGGTTGCGAATGAGACCGAAAAGGGACGCAGAGTCTACAGCTTCTGCATGTGTCCGGGAGGATATGTGGTCAATGCTTCAAGTGAAGATAAAAGTGTCTGTGTAAACGGTATGAGTGAGAGCGCACGAAGCGGCACCTATGCCAATTCAGCCATAATCTGTGCCGTCACGCCGGATGATTTTGCACAGGATGATGTTCCGGCCGATCACCCTTTGGCCGGAATGTATTATCAAAGAAGGATCGAGGCGGAAGCATTCGTGCGAGGGAGCGGACATGTACCGGTGCAGATGTTCAAAGATTTTGAAAACGGAACGGTTTCATCAGATACGCTAACAGCCCGGGATGCGATAAAGGGAACTACCGCAGCGGCTGATCTTCGCGGTATATTTTCTGCGGATATTGATGAGGCGATAATTGAATCGATACATAAATTTGGTTATACTAGGGAAGAATTTGACGCAAAGGATGCACTTTTGGCTGGGATCGAGTCGAGAACATCCTCACCCGTAAGGATAGTGCGAAATGAAAATCTTGAATCAAATGTGGCGGGACTGTATCCGGCCGGTGAAGGCGCAGGATATGCCGGAGGGATCGTAAGTGCTGCCGTTGACGGTATGAAGTGTGCCGAAAGCATAATAAGAACATACCGGTTGGAGGAAAAAGATGTCTGAAAAGATGACAGATCATGAGAAAGCGATACGTTTGGCGATAAAGGACAGAAAACGTATCGTCGTCAAAATAGGTAGTTCAAGTCTCCATCATATGAACACCGGAGAACTTAATCTTACCAAGATGGAAAGGCTTGTAAGGGAATTGTGCGAGCTGAGGAATCAGGGAAAGGACGTCATCCTGGTATCTTCCGGTGCCATAGCCGTCGGACGCAAAACTACGGGACTCAAACCGGGCGAACATGATATACCGCTGAAACAGGCGTGCGCTGCCATAGGCCAGGCAAGACTCATGATGATATATGAGCGGCTTTTTGCTGAATACAACCATCTGACCGCACAGATCCTGTTGACGATGCATACCATGACTGAGCCCTCGAGCAGACAGAATGCCCAGAATACATTCACAAAACTGCTGGAACTCGGCGTCATTCCGGTCGTTAACGAGAACGATACGGTCGCAACCCACGAAGTTGAGGATACATTCGGCGATAACGATTTTCTTGCATCGGTAGTAACTGCTCTGACGCAGGCGGACCTTCTGATACTGCTGTCGGATATAGACGGAATGTATACGGATGACCCGCATGCCAATAAAGATGCCAGGCTCATCACGATGATAGAAAAGCTTGACGGTAAGTACGATGATATGGCAAAGACTACAACCGGTACCGGAATAGGTACGGGAGGCATGAACGCCAAACTGCATGCCGCAAGGGTTGCGACATCATCGGGAGCTGACATGGTGATCGCCAACGGCAAGGATGTCTCGGTCATTCACAAGATCATGGAAGGCAGAGGATACGGTACACTGTTTTGCGCAGACAAAAACACCGATTTTGATCTCGATGATTTCGTTAATATGCATCTGCACGACAGCGCAGATCTTACTCCCGTATCTGCGGGAGAGTATGAGAACAGCGCTCCGCTGACGGCATTCCCGAACGCCTGGACGCGCAAAGGCGGCGAAAACGAGGGGATAACGTTTGAAACGGAGTTCCGTGACCTTTTCCTTGTATATCACTGCAACAACAGCAGCCGCTTCGGTACTGCACAGATATACGTTGACGGCGAGCTCAAGGGCGAAGCCACAGGCAACAACAGCCAGA
>CACYMJ010000052.1 GCA_902775485.1 uncultured Lachnospiraceae bacterium | reverse complement strand
GGAATTATGTCAACCTCTGCCGCAAGGGGTCTGATCTGGGTGATCTCACGTCCGTCGGGACGCTTGTGATCCTTGAGGATCATCTTGCGGATGGTCTTCTTTTCGTACTGATATATAGCCTCACCGAGTATTGCAAGCCACTCTTCATTATCGGCGAACTTCTCTTCACACTTTTCGGTGATCTGTCTGATGTTCTCCTCTCTTGTCTGCTTGTCATCCGTAAATACGGCTGTCTCCATCTCATCCGGAGGACATATCTCGCGGATCGCCGCAAACAGCTCCTCGGGGATCGCGCAGCTCGTATACTCATGCTTGGGCTTGCCGACCTCGGCAACTATCTTCTCGATGAAAGCGATGATCTCCTGATTGATGCCGTGAGCCATGTAGATAGCCTCTATCATCTTCGCTTCGGGGATCTCATTTGCACCGGCTTCGATCATGATGACCTTTTCCTTGGTCGATGCGACCGTAAGGTTAAGATCACCCGTCTTCCACTGTTCCTGGCTCGGATTGACGATGAACTGTCCGTCGATCATGCCGATCTGTGTCGTTGCACAGGGACCGTCGAACGGGATATCCGAAATACTTGTGGCTATAGCACTTCCGAGCATTGCCAGAAGCTCGGGACGGCACTCGGGATCAACCGATAATACGAGGTTGTTCAGTGTGCAGTCGTTACGGTAATCCTTCGGGAACAGGGGTCTCATGGGACGGTCGATGACACGTGCCGTAAGAACCGCATTCTCGCTGGCCTTTCCCTCACGCTTGTTAAAGCCGCCCGGGATCTTGCCTACCGCATACATTTTTTCTTCAAATTCCACACTTAAAGGGAAGAAATCGATTCCCTCTCTGGGCTTTTCAGATGCTGTTGCAGTGGAAAGTACCGTTGTATCACCGTAATGCATGAGCGCAGCGCCGTTTGCCTGCTTTGCGACTCTTCCGACATCAACGGTGAGTGTACGTCCACCAAGTTCCATTGAATAACTTTTGTACATTTTTCTCTCCTTCTTCTACCGCGGGGCATGCCCCATTCTACCGGTCAGGGCCCATCCTACTTATGTGGACACTGACTATATCCGGCCGGATTTTACCGGCCATAATAATCACTTAAAGGGACGGCATATAAAACCGTCCCTTTTTCATGATGATTATCTTCTGATTCCGAGCTTTTCGATAAGAGTACGATATCTGTTGATATCTTTCTTCTTAAGGTAATCAAGAAGTCCCCTTCTCTGACCGATCATCTTGTACATACCTCTTGCTGAGTGATGATCCTTGGGATTGGCCTTCAAATGCTCGGTAAGCTCTGCGATCCTTGCCGTAAGGACTGCAACCTGAACTTCCGGTGAACCCGTGTCATTGGGAACTCTTGCATACTCCTGCATGATAGCAGCTTTCTTTTCTTTTGTTATCATAAAATCCTCCTTGCCGCTTTGCGGCCTAACAGATTAACCCCGGATGCTGCGGCATGGTACGTATCCTGTGCCGAAGCAACGGTTTTTACAACATCCGATATTTTACCACATGCCATATTACTTGTAAACACATATTTTACGCATTTTCCTTATGCCATTTCTGGCCTTCGAAGATGTCTTCCTTTATCTTCCTGTTCATGTCAGAGATCTTGTAGAATTTGATCTCCTCTCTCTTCCATTCAAGAAGGGCTATCGACACCTCGCCGCGCTGTATCCCCCTGACGCCGCCGTACAGATATGTCTCGAGCGTACGGTTATCGGTTCTGACGTTCGTCATCGCCATATATGACTCTTCCTCGTATATCGCACGTGAATAATACACTCCTCCGAGCGGTAATATCTTCTCGTCGGGTATGTCCATAACATAGTACCATATGTTCGAACCCGCGCTCACGGGATCCCTTCTGAACCGTCCGGTGACAAAATACGGCCGGTATGCAAGGCTTCTGATCTTTTTGACCCGTCCGCCCTCGGCAAGCTCCCTTAAATACGTTGAGCTGATCACGTGCTTTCCGTCCTTGATCTTGCTGATGATCTCGACCTCATAATCATACAGCGGACCGTAATCGCGGAGCATCTGTGCATTTCCGGCAGCTCCCTGTCCGAACGTACAATCCTCACCGACAACAACGGCCGCCGCGTTCAGTCTGTCCACTATGAATTCTTCTATGAACTGCTGTGCCGGAATGGAAGCTGTCTTCTCATAGAAGGGAAATTCTATGTAATAGTCGACATCGAGTTCCTCAAAGACCCTTCTCTTTTCCTCATTGGTCATCAGGACTCCCTTGTCGTTTCCGAATCCCATACTCGAAGGCGGGATATCAAATGTCAGGACGCAAAGCTTATATCCCCTGCTGATATACTCCTTCATCCTCTTTATGATATACAGATGACCTTTATGAACACCGTCGAACTTTCCTATCGAAACGACGGTCTTCTCCGGTATGAAGAAATCTGTTGTGCCCGAAATGATCCTCATCTGTTTCCTGCCTTCAGCCGTTTAAAAACATCTTGTACGGCTTTAAAATATCGTTTGCTATTTTATATTCGTAAACACCCGTAAATCTTCCGGTGTCGTCATATATCCTGTATCGTCCGCCGTCCGCAGGCTTTTTGCCGTCAGATGCGCCTGATCTTACTACCATGGAATACGGGATGACATTCCCGTTTCGAAGCAGTCTTGTCATCTCCTTATCGGCATTTATCCCCGGAAGCGAGGCAAAAACGGTGTCAAGGTCAATGATAACATCTGATATCTTTTCTGTCCCTGCCGCATTCTCTATTTCCGAAAGCTTATATGCACGCTCAAGGGTAAAATCCCCGACCTTTGTTCTCGTAAGCTCTTCCATGGCCGCGCCGCATCCGAGCTTCCTGCCGATATCATCGATAAGCGATCTGATATACGTACCCTTTCCGCATTTAACGCGTATCTTCACATGCGGGATATTTGCTGATAGTATCGTGATATCATCGATCCTTACAAATACCGGGGCCCTCTCGATCACCCTGCCGCTTCTTGCAAGGTCATAAAGCTTTACGCCTCCGACCTTTTTGGCCGAATACATAGGAGGTATCTGGTCATAACCGCCGATAAAAGAAGCGGCGGCTCTTTCTACGTCCTCCATGGTTGACATAACTTCCGATGTGCCTGTCAGCTCTCCGGTCACATCGAGTGTATCATAAGTCCTGCCGAGCAGCATCACGGCCTCATATTCCTTGTTGTGGTCTGAGAGCATATCACACAGTTTTGTTGCATCTCCGATGCACACGGGCAGCACTCCCTCGGCCATCGGATCGAGCGTTCCGGTATGGCCTATCTTCTTCATATGAAGGATGCCGCGAAGCTTTGCCACAACATCATGGCTCGTATAGCCGCGCTCTTTGTATACGTTTATGATACCGTTCATTGCATCTGCTTTTCTATCTCACGGGACAACGCGTTTATGATGTCGTAATATGTTCCGTTCATCTCAACGCCCGCGGCCCTCTCATGGCCTCCGCCGCCAAATACGGCTGCCACCTTTGCAACGTTGACACCTCCGTTTGAGCGCATGCTCACCTTATACTGCTGCATGCCCATCTCATACATGAAAATGGCAACCTCGACGCCCCTCGTGTTCTTTAAATGATTGACTATCCCGTCAAGGTGTTTGGGAAGGACGTTATAGAACTGCATCATCTTCCTGTCCACCATGCTGACTATGCATTTCCCGTCCATGAACAGGATGCTCTCAAGGAGCGCACGGCCGAGTATCTGGTTCTGGACATACGATTTTACGTAAAACGTGTCCTGAATGATGCCGGGAGCATCAAATCCGTACTCAACGAGCCGTCCGACGATCTCAAAGCTCTTCCTGCTCATGTTCGAGTACTGGAACACTCCGGAATCGTGGACTATGCCGGTAAACAGGCATACGGCAACTGCCTCATTGATATACTCTTCATCAAAAGTGCCGTATAAGACCTCGCACGTGCTCGATGCTTTCGGATCTACCAGATTGACATCGGCAAAACCGGCATTGGTCTCGTGATGATCCACACAGATCGTCTTATCCGCGTTCTCGAAAAACCACAGTGAGTCTCCGAGTCTGTCAAGAGAGCTTGAATCAAGCGCGATGAACACGTCGTATTTCTCCTTCGGGGAGTATGTAAGGTTCATCTCGTCATAGCCCTCAAGATACGAGAATATCGTGGGCGGATTATCCTGTGTAAAAACCGTTATCTTCAGGTCGTCCCTTGCGTTTTTCAGATAAGCCCTTACCGCAAGCGTCGAACTGATGCAGTCACCGTCAGGCCTTATATGGCCTGCGATGGCAACACTCTTTGCATTTTGGATCTCAGAAAGCAGATTCATTCATCATCCTCTTGTGCGCCCTCTGCCTCGTCTCTTGCGTGAATAGGCGCCATAACCTCATCTATCTTTGCCGACATCGCCATACCGTATTCCGTCGAAGTATCCGGTATGAACTTAAGGGTCGGCGTGTTACGCAGATTAAGGGTTGCGGCAAGATGGTGTCTCATGAATCCCTCAGCATTCCTTAACCCTTCCATGGTCTCCTGCCTCGTCACCTCATCGCCGAGCACACTTATGTAAACCTTACATGTCTTAAGATCAGGTGCAACCTCGACATCCGTAACGCATGTCATCGGCGCGATCCTGGGATCTTTGATGCCTCCGCGGATAAGATTGGCCAGTTCCTTCATGACCTCGGCATTTATCCTGGTGTTCTTGATACTGTTCTTTCTCATTTTCTGGGTACCTCTACCATGGTGTATCCCTCAACGACATCAAGCTCAGCGAAATCGCCGAAGTCTTCAAATACGAGACCGCATTCGAATCCCGTCTTGACCTCCTTGACGTCATCCTTAAACCTCTTAAGTGAAGCAAGCTTTCCTTCGTATATCTGCTCGCCTTCTCTTGAAATCCTGACAAGACATCCGCGCTGAAGAACACCGTCAAGCACATATGAACCTGCGATATTTCCTATGCCGCTGGCCTTGAATATCTGACGGATCTCCGCATGTCCGAGTATCTTCTCCTCGAATACGGGATCGAGCATACCCTTCATCGCGTCCTCAACGTCCTCTATTGCCTTGTAGATGACATCGTAGAGTCTTACATCAACACCTTCCGTCTCTGCGGTTGCCTTGGCCGTTGCATCGGGACGTACGTTGAATCCGATGATGATCGCGTTACTTGCGCTTGCAAGGATCACATCCGACTCGTTTATGGCACCTACGCCGCTGTGGATGACCTTGACAACAACCTCCTCGTTGGAAAGCTTTAAGAGCGAATCCTTGACAGCTTCAACCGAACCCTGAACGTCAGCCTTGAGGATAAGGTTAAGTTCCTTGAGATTGCCCTCCTGGATCTTGGAGAACAGTCCCTCAAGCGACATCTTTGCCTTTGCCTTCGTATCGTCGAGAAGCTTGACCTTGTTCTGTGCGATGAACGTCTGGGCAAAGTTCTTGGCTTCCTTATCCGATTCAAGTGCCACGAACACTTCGCCGGCACCGGGCACATCGTTAAGACCGAGTATCTCAACGGGAGTGGAAGGTCCTGCCTCCTTTACACGTCTGCCCGTATCGTCGATCATGGCCCTTACCTTACCGTGGGATGCGCCTGCTGCTATAAAATCACCGACATGCAGTGTACCCTTCTGTACAAGTACGGTTGCGACGGGACCGCGGCCCTTATCAAGCTGTGCCTCGATAACAAGACCTCTCGCACGTCTCTTTGCGTTTGCCTTAAGTTCGAGGATATCACTCGATAACAGGATCATCTCCAGAAGTTCCTTGATACCCTCACCGGTCTTGGCCGATACCGGAGCAAATACAGTGCTTCCGCCCCAGTCCTCGGATACAAGTTCGTATTCGGACAGTTCCTGTTTTACCCTGTCGATATTCGCCGAAGGTTTATCTATCTTGTTAACGGCTACTATTATCTCAATTCCTGCTGCCTTGGCATGGTTTATTGCCTCTATAGTCTGAGGCATTACACCGTCATCGGCTGCGACAACGAGGATCGCTATATCAGTCGCATTCGCGCCACGCATACGCATTGCCGTGAACGCTTCATGTCCCGGTGTATCGAGGAATGTGATCTTCCTGCCGTTAACATCGACTACGTATGCACCGATAGCCTGCGTGATTCCGCCTGCCTCGCCTTCGATGACCTTGGTGTTACGTATGGCATCAAGAAGCGAAGTCTTACCGTGATCGACATGTCCCATTACGCAGATAACGGGCGGACGCGGTGTAAGTGTTGCGGGATCGTCCTCTTCCTCCTTGAGGAGTTCTTCGATGACATCGACAACCTCCTCTTTTTCGCAGAGGATATCGTAATCCACCGCAATGTTCTCGGCCTCTTCATAAGAGATCTCTTCATTAACGGTAACAACCTTTCCCTCGAGGAAAAGCTTCTTGATTATCTGTGATGAAGGGATCTTCATCTTATCGGCAAGATCCTTGATCGTGATAAGCTCAGGGATCGTGATGACCTTGATCTTCTCCTCTTCGGGCTCTTCCTTCTTCTCCACGGGGCGAAGCGGCATCTTGGTACCCTTACCCTTTACCTGCTTACCGCCCTTGAATCCGTCCTCGTTTTCAAAGATACGATCCTTTTTATTCTTATCCTTGGAAGTATTTCCCTTCCTGTCGCCGGGGCCTCTTCTGGCATTATTGTCCTTTGAAGCGTTGTCGGCAGATGAATTGAATCCTCTTCCCTGATTGATGACTATACCGCCGCGCTTATCAGGCCGTTCGCCACGCTCGGTCTTTACAGGGCGTTCTCCTCCTGCAGGGGCAGGTCGTTCTCCTGCGGCAGGTCTGACTCTCGGGGTGCTTTGAGGGCGGCTCGGCGCTCCAGTACTTCCAGCAGTACTGCCAGTGCTACCGCTATCGTTCCCAACAGTATTGATATCAGTTTCAGTGCTCGCTGCAGTTTCTTTTTTAGGCGCAATGCCTGTACTACGTAACCGATCTTTATCGCCTCCCTGTTCTGTCTCCGCAAGTCTTGCCGCTCTTTCCGCTGTCGTGGGTACAGTCGGGCGGATGATGCCTCGCTGGCCGCCTCTTGCGGGAGCTGCACCTCTTGATCCGGCCATCGTGCCGGGACGTGCCGCGCCCTGAGCGTTTCTTGCTGAAGATACGACTATTATTGGTTTCTTTTTCTTAACCGGCACTCCGCCTTCCGCAGGTTTTACCGGTCTCTTCTGAGGCGCACCTTCTGTGGCAGCTGCCGCTTTGGGCGCAGGTTTTTCCTCGCTCTTTGCGGGAGCTTTCGCGGCCGGTTTTTCCTCCGCCTTGGGCTCTTCCGCCTTAGCAGCTTTGGTGCTCTTTTTCGAAAGAGCTTTTCTGATCGCCTCAACCTGATCGTCTTCAAGACCCGACGCGGGTGCCTTGCCCGTTATGCCGATCTCTTCAAGCTTAGCGATCACTTCGCTGCTCTTTATATCAAATTCTTTTGCTATCTCATGTACTTTGATCTTTGCCATTAATCACTACCTCCGTTTGGAACCGTTTTCTTCCGGATCTGGCAAGCCAGCTGCTCGTTCGTTATCGCGAGCGATGCCCTGAACCCTTTGCCGATCGCATGTCCCAGACTTTCCCTGTCTGAGTATTCCATGTAACTGACCCCGCGATAGCTGCACATATCTGAAAACTGTTTCTTTGTATTGTCGGATGCATCACCGGCCACGATACACAGGAATGCCTTTCCTTCCTTGATCGCGCTCTCGGTCATAAACTCTCCGCTCTTTACGCTGCCTGCCTTTTGGGCCAGGCCTAACAGCTGCAGTACGGGATCGGGCCTCATATCGATCAGCCCTCTTCCTGCGCCGACTCATCGGCCGGTCCGTCTACGGGTTCTTCACTGCCTTCTGCGAATTCACCTTCCTCGTACTCTCCGGTATATCCGCCTTCCTCATACTCCCCGGAATACTCGTACTCATCGGCATATTCGCCTTCCTCGTA
>CACYMJ010000051.1 GCA_902775485.1 uncultured Lachnospiraceae bacterium | reverse complement strand
ACGCCTACACCGACACCGACAAAGACGCCTACGCCTACGCCGACACCGACTAAGACACCTACGCCTACGCCGACACCGACTAAGACGCCCACGCCTACGCCGAAGCCGACTAAGACACCTACGCCCACGCCGACACCGACGAAGACGCCCACGCCTACACCTACGCCGACACCTGCACCGGCTGCATCTGCAGCAGGCACCGGAAGCGGCGGTACGATAACGGTCGTAAAGGGAAGCGGCTCCGAGACCGTCTGCTCACAGTTAAAGGCAGCAGGTGTCATAAGCAATGCTGCGGAATTCAACTCTTATCTGTGCGCTCACGGATATGACAGGAGGATCTCCACGGGAAACCACACCATACCTGCGGGAGCAGGATATGATGAGATCGCCCGGATAATCTGCAGATAGGGAGGCAGATATGAGCTTTGCGGATTACTGGTCGCATTATACCGAAGTAAAGCCGATGCTTATGTTTCTGGCACTGTCGCTGGCATTTTCGGTAATATGCGTTTTCTACATATTGATGATAGTCTTTGTAAAATCGAGGTTTGTCGAAAAGAGGGAGCGCAGGCTCTTCTATTATGAAAAGGCACACGATACCATACAGAGATTTTATGAAATGGTTTTTGCGGGAGCTTCGATACTCTCGTTCCTGGCGATCTATTATCTGATCGACCGGTTCTCGCCGGACGGGGATTTTCGCGACTGGTGGGACAGATACAAGGATATGCTGCTTCTTCTGATGATCTGTCTGTCCATTGTCTTTAACAACATTCTCGACCGTCTTATAATCCCGCTCAAAAAGATCACACGAGAGGAAAGAGGCAGTGTAAGACTTTTGGGAATGCTGTATGTGATCCTCATTTTCGCGTACATAAAGTTTATATACGAGAATGACAATTACGACGGATTCATAATGTATTTCCTCGGACTTATGATCGGACGTTTCATATATTTTGATGCATCGTTCAGGGACGGGATCAAAACAATGCTCGATGCGCTCAGGAATTTCCCGCTGCTGATACTCGGGCTGGCATATACCGGATTTATGGCATATACCGGATTCACATCTGGATATCTGCTTGTCGGAAACGGTGTACTGGTATCTACGTTCATCGCACATATATTTATGATAGTGGCTATCTTCATCATCCATCACAGCCGTTTTATGTACATTTTCGCGAGAAAACCCCGGACTGTGGCTGAAAAACCCGTATACGAACCCGTATATGAGCCGTACGAGGGGATCGAAGACGTTGATTACGAGACGGATGATGACGGATATTATTATGATGAATAAAAAATAAAAAAATGTGGACCTTTTTGTCCGGACGGCAAGTCTTTATAAGTAGAAAGGGCAAAAGGAAAGCCCAAAACGTCACATGAGATATAAAATGTAATATTTTTTCAAAAAAACTGTTGCATTTGGGTATCATTTGTGACATAATCTAATTAATCGAAGAAGTATGTATTTTTTGCGCAAAGAATGCATTTGAGTATTTTAGGAGGTTAAGTTATGAAGAACAAGAAATTAATAGCCGGTTTAGCAGTATTGGGATTGCTGGTTGTTTCGGCAGCAGCTTACTTCGGAGTTAACGGCGGAAACAAGACGGGTCTTCTTGATGAAGATGCTTTCCGTGCGGTAGCCGATATCGAGAACGAAGAGTTCAGCTACTTCGACAGCGAGGCAGTTGCTCTCTCAAGTATGTCGGATACGGATACCGGACTTCGTGCCATCGCTTACGAAGCTTATGATCAGGTTAATGATCAGAGAGCACAGGCAGGGCTTAACGGTCTTAAGTGGGACAAGAACCTTGAGACAGCAGCTTCCGTAAGGGCTCAGGAGTGCTCGATCTCATTCTCGCATACAAGACCCAGCGGTAAGGCCTGGTACACAGTTAACAGTAAGATCCAGGGCGGTGAGAACCTTGCATTCGGTTTTGATACCGCAGATGATGCTGTTGAAGCATGGATGAACAGCCCGACACACAGAGACAACATCCTTTACGATGAGTTCCAGAAGGTAGCTATCTCAATCTACCAGGATGATGACGGAACATGTTATTGGGCACAGGAATACGGCTATTGATTCTTTATATATGATATGAACCGACAGGGAGTCGCAAAAGCGGCTCCCTTTTTTTGATTTTCCCAAAAAGGCCTGATAATAAATAACACATGAAACTACAATATATTGTTGCATGTGGTGCTAAAAGACTCTATAATATCAAATATGTGGGGGACAGTCTATGCGTGTACATAGATTAAAAAGATTGCTTTTATTCGGACCGTATATTGTTTTTATCATTACTCTGGTCCTTTGCATGGTCCTGTTTGCATATCTTCGCAGAGAAGATGAGAAGATCGAGGCGCTTGAAGAGGAGATAGGCCATATCACTGTTAATCAGAACGGCCTGATAGAGAAGGTCAGTTCGGTCGATTCGTCGGTAGATGAATTGTCAAGCGCTATAGCTGCCATCTCAAATGAATTATCACTGATCGATATAGGTGCGATCGAATCTGCAAAGAGCAACGCATCGTCTGTTTCGGATGATAAGGCATGGCCGCGCCGGGTCTATCTGACGTTTGACGACGGACCGTCGGCCAATACGGCGAAGATACTTGATATACTGAAGAAGTATAAGGTCAAGGGCAATTTCTTCGTTGTCGGGACGGAAGATCCCGAACTGCAGAAGATGTATAAGCGCATAGTCGATGAGGGACATGTGCTGTGCATGCATTCGTACTCGCACAGATACAATGAGATATACTCGTCCGTTGATGCTTTTACGGCTGATCTTGATAAGATATCCGCACTGCTTGAAGAGGTCACGGGATCGGTACCGAAGATATACAGGTTTCCGGGCGGATCGAGCAACAGCGTTTCAAGACTTCCGATGAAGGAATTCATCAAGGTGCTTGATGAGAGGGGCATTACCTATTATGACTGGAATGTTGTCGCGGGGGATGCCACCAATCCGATGCTTCCGGCCGATAAGATCATAGAGAATTCACTTTGCGATCTTAACGAGTATGAGGAGGCCATGATCCTGTTCCATGATCTGGCAAACAAGACCAGCACGGTTGAGGCACTGCCGGCTATCATAGAGGCGATACAGAAAAACGGAATAACGATTGCTCCGATCGATGATGATACGATACCTATCAGACACTATACCAATAATAATTGAATGGAGGATGAGAAATGAGTTTTTTCAAGGATTTTAAGGATGATCTGTCACAGGCAGTCAACGAGCTGATGCCCGAAGAGGGAGAGGCAGCTGCAGCAGCACCCCAGATGGTTGATACCATTTCGGAATCAAGCGCTCCTATAGGACAGGATGATCTTGCCGAGCTCATCAAGGGACTTGATGAGAGCGAGGCGGCACCTGCGGAGGCAATGTTTGAAGAGAGCGCGCCCGCACCTGCACCTGCAGCCGAGAGCGCACCTGCACCTGCGCCTGCACCCGCAGTCGAGAGCGCACCTGCAAGCGCACCGGTAACCGAGTCGGTTGAGATACCGGTATATACTGAGGAGATCAAGCCCGCAGAGGAGCCCAAGAGCGTTATCGAGCCGGTGTTTGCACCCGAACCCGCCGCTCCCGAAGTTCCCAAGGCGCCTGTTGAACCTATATTCTCACAGGAACCTGTCAGGAATGAAGTTCCCAATCAGGTTACCGAGCCTATTTTCTCACAGAAGGAAGAGCGTCCCGCTCCGATCAACACGATCGCCGAAGGCGCTAACGAGACCGGTGTTATCCCTAACGGAATGACTGTTGTCGGTGATATCACAACAAACGGATCTCTTGATATAATGGGTACGGTCAAGGGTAATGTTACAGTTGCCGGCAAGCTCAATATAACCGGAAATATCGAAGGTGACTCAAGAGCTGAAGAGATCTTTGCCGACGGTGCGAGGATCATCGGTGAGGTTACATCGAACGGAACCATCAAGGTTGGACAGAGCACGGTCATCAAGGGCAATATGACGGCTACAAGCGCAGTCATCGCCGGCGCCGTAAAGGGCGACATCGATGTTAAGGGTCCCGTTGTTCTTGATTCGACTTCGATCATCATGGGTAACATCAAGAGTAAATCGATCCAGATCAACAACGGTGCGGCTATCGAAGGTCTGTGCTCACAGTGCTATGCCGAGGTCAGCCCTTCAAGCTTCTTTACGGAAGGCTGAATGATATGAAGAGAGTATTGCTGAAACTTTCCGGTGAGGCTCTGGCCGGCGACAGGAAGACCGGATTTGACGAGGACACCGTAAGAGCTGTTGCCCTGCAGGTTGCACAGATCGTACGTGACGGCGCACAGGTCGGTATCGTCATCGGAGGCGGCAATTTCTGGAGAGGACGTACAAGCTCGGCCATCGACCGGCCCAAGGCCGATCAGATCGGAATGCTCGCGACGGTAATGAACTGTATATACGCATCGGAGATCTTCCGCTCGGAAGGGATGAAGACTTCCATCCTGACCCCGTTTGCGGTAGGGACCTTTACGAAGCTGTTCTCGAAGGATCTTGCCAATGAGTGCTTTGAAAAGGGCGAGGTAGTGTTCTTTGCCGGAGGAACCGGGCATCCGTATTTTTCAACTGATACGGGAGTGGTGCTTCGTGCCGTTGAGGTTGAAGCGGAGGCGATACTTCTGGCCAAGGCAATTGACGGTGTATATGATTCAGATCCTGCCGTCAATCCCGACGCCAAGAGATTTGATGTCATTTCGATCGAGGATGTTGTTGAGAAAAAGCTTCAGGTAGTGGATCTTACGGCATCGATACTCGCAATGGAAAACCGTATGCCGATGTACATCTTCTCACTGAATGAGAAGGACAGCATAGTCAATACGGTAAAGGGCGATTTTAACGGAACGCGCGTAACTGTTTAGCATAATCACAAAGGAGCGACGATCATCATGAATGAAAAGGTAACAGAATATTCCGAGAAGATGCAGAAGACCATCGACCACCTTCAGGGTGAGTATGCAGCCGTACGTGCCGGACGTGCCAATCCCCACGTGCTTGATAAGATCCGCGTGGATTATTACGGAACTCCCACACCGATCCAGCAGGTCGGTAACATATCGGTTCCGGATCCCCGTGTGATACAGATCCAGCCCTGGGAGAAAAATCTCCTCAAGGATATCGAGAAGGCTATCCAGGCTTCCGATGTCGGCATCAATCCGACCAATGACGGAAACTGCATCAGACTTGTATTTCCCGAGCTTTCAGAAGAGCGAAGGAAGGACCTTGTCAAGGAGATCAAGAAAAAGGGTGAGGACGCAAAGGTTGCGGTAAGAAACATACGACGCGACGGTAATGATGCGTTCAAAAAGTTATCCAAGTCGGAAGATCTGTCTGAGGATCAGATCAAGGACATGGAGGACGAACTCCAGAAGACGACGGATAAGTTCATAAAAGAGATCGATTCAATGATCGACGGCAAGTCCAAGGAGATAATGACCGTCTGATCGTATCGTGAACGGATCGCGGACGTGGTATTAAGAGACAGATAAAATGAATGTTCCGAATCATGTAGCAATAATACTTGACGGAAACGGCCGGTGGGCCAAAGCAAAGGGTATGCCGAGAAATTACGGACATATCCAGGGCGCCAAGACCGTGGAGGTCATATGTGAAGAAGCATATAAGATGGGTATCAATTATCTCACCGTATATGCTTTTTCAACTGAGAACTGGTCAAGACCGGCAGATGAGGTCGACCAGCTTATGAAACTGCTGCGCAATTATATGAAGACTTGCCGGCAGACTGCAAAAAAGAATAATATGTGCGTAAGGGTCATCGGAGATAAGACGGGTCTTGCCGATGATATCAGGGAAAGCATCGATGCACTCGAGGAAGCTTCAAAGGACAATACGGGGCTTCATTTTCAGGTTGCGATCAATTACGGCAGCCGCGATGAGATAGTAAGGGCCGTAAACCGTATAACGGATGATATGTCAAAGGGCACTATAACCGGTCCGGTCACAGCGGAAATGATATCAGATTATCTTGATACACGCGGGATACCGGAGCCCGATCTTCTGATACGCACAAGCGGGGAACAGCGGCTTTCCAATTTCCTGTTGTGGCAGCTGGCCTATACCGAATTTTATTTTACGGATATCCACTGGCCTGATTTTTCCAAAGAGGAACTGGTAAAAGCATGTGAGGCATACGCCGCAAGAGACCGTCGTTTCGGCGGGCATAAGGAGGAATGATGTTCAGGACCAGACTGATAAGCGGTATTATCATAGCTGCCGTGATAGCGGTGTTCACACTGACCGGTGGAATATGGCTTCTGCTCCTTCTGCTGGCGGCATCGCTGATCGGAATGTTCGAGTTCTACCGTGCGACAGGTGTTCTTACACAGGGAAGGAAGATCGATCCGGCAACGGGAGTCGGATACGGATTTTGTATCGTTTATTATCTGCTGCTGTATTTCGGAAAAAACGCAATGTTCGACCTTGTGCTCTCATGTGTTGTCTGCCTTATGGTTTTGCTTGCGACATATGTTTTTACATTTCCGAAATACAAGGCAAAGGAAATAGTGTTCTCGTTTTTCGGATTCTTTTATGTCGGTGTGATGATAAGCTTTTATTATCTGACCCGGTGCGAAAAGGACGGGATATTTATCGTATGGCTGATCCTTGCGGGATCATGGCTGTGCGATGTTTTTGCATATTTTACGGGCATGGCGATAGGCAGGCATAAGCTTGCTCCGGTCCTTTCACCGAAGAAATCGATCGAGGGATCGATAGGCGGCATCGTTATACCTGCGATCATCGCGGGAGTTTATGCTTATATACTCAGCAGGTACTATCAGCCGTCGTATCCGGTGATACCGGTTTTTGTGACGATAACCGCGGTTGCGGCTGCAGCCTCACAGATAGGAGATCTGTCTGCAAGCGCGATAAAGCGCAATTTTGAGATCAAGGATTACGGTGATATCATTCCCGGTCACGGAGGGATACTCGACCGTTTTGATTCACTGATCTTCACGGCACCGATGGTTTATTTCGTTGCCGTTTGTATCATTTCACAGGTGGTGTGATCGTGAAAAAGATCGTTGTTTTGGGCTCAACGGGCTCGATCGGGACCCAGACTCTCGACATAGTAAAAGATCATAAGGATGAGCTTTGTGTATTGGCTCTTTCGGCCAATTCGAACGTGGATCTGATGGAGGCACAGGCGAGGGAGTTTTCGCCGAAGATCGTTGTCATGAACGATACTGCCGCGGCGGATGAACTGTCGCATCGTCTTGCCGGTACATCTGTAAAGGTGCTTTCCGGAATGGACGGGCTGATGGAAGCGGCATCGCTTGAGGAGGCCGATATCGTTGTTACCGCCATGGTCGGAATGATAGGCATCAGACCTACGATAGCTGCGATAAAGGCCGGACATGATATAGCTCTTGCCAACAAGGAGACGCTTGTCTGTGCGGGACATATAATAATGCCGCTGATCGCACAGTACGGTGTTAAGCTTTATCCCGTTGACAGTGAGCACAGTGCCATATTCCAGTCCTTAAACGGCGAGGACCGTTCGGATGTTGAGAAGATCATACTTACCGCATCGGGCGGACCATTCAGGACAAAGACGAAGGAAGAACTTGAGGGCATGAGAGTAGAGGATGCCCTTAAGCATCCGAACTGGAGCATGGGAGCCAAGATCACGGTGGATTCGGCAACCCTGGTTAATAAGGGACTTGAGGTCATGGAGGCATGCCACTTGTTCGGCGTCGGGATCGATGATATAGAGGTGGTTGTCCATCCTCAGTCGATAATACATTCCGCAGTACAGTACCGTGACGGAGCAGTGATAGCCCAGATGGGATGCCCCGATATGAAGCTTCCGATACAGTATGCGTTGTTTTATCCGCACAGGCCGTATCTTGCAACGAAGAGGATCGACTTCTTCGAACTGGGAAGCATGACTTTTGAGCGGCCGGATACCGACAGATTCCCGGGGTTTGCGCTTGCGATGAAGGCCGCGCGCATGGGCGGTATAATGCCTACGGTATTTAATGCTGCAAACGAGCGGGCAGTGGCGCTGTTTCTTGCAGGCCGGATAGGATTTACGGACATTCCGAAGATGATAGCGTTTGCCATGGAAAACGCCCGTCAGGTCGAATCTCCCGATGTTGACGGGATACTCGATGCACAGAAAAAGGCAATTGATGAAGTGAACAGGTATACCGGAAAATGAAGATATTACTCGGAATCATAATACTGGCTGTCATAGTTTTCGTCCATGAAATGGGCCATTATCTCATAGCCAGATTAAACGGAATAGAAGTTGTTGAATTCACGGTGGGATTCGGCCCGAAGCTTTTCGGATGGAGAACAAAGGCAGGAACGAAGGTCTCGGTAAGGCTTATAATGCTTGGTGCCGCATGCGTTTTTGACGACCTGGATGCGCAGCCCGACGAGGATGTGGATCTGGCAACGCTCATTGCAAATTCGCCGTTTCGAAAGGCAAACGTGTTCTCGAGGATAGCAACGGTTCTGGCGGGACCTTTTTTCAATCTTCTGCTTGCCTTCGTCCTCGGACTGTTCCTGATGAATTATATAGACATACCGGATACGACCATCACCGGCATTATGACTGACGGTGCGGCTTACGAAGCCGGAATGCGCGAAGGCGATAAGATAATAAACGTAAACGGCAGCAGATGTTATCTGTATCCCGAGGTCTCAACCGCGGTCGAGCTCGGAGTCGGAAAACCCCTTACGGTCGTATACGAGCGCAACGGACAGAGGATCAGATCGCAGCTTATCCCGAAGATGAACGAGCAGTACGGCCGTTTTATGATAGGTGTCGAATTCGGAGGACAGCCGCAGACAC
>CACYMJ010000050.1:3317-13187 GCA_902775485.1 uncultured Lachnospiraceae bacterium | reverse complement strand
CCTCCTTGATTAGTTTTTTTCGTCGAAAACATTGTATCAAAGATTGATGGGTTACTCTCTTTATTTTATTTGTGAACCAACTAAAGGTTTACTCTATTTGTATCTGCCCTTGATTCAATCATCCCCCGTTTTCTTGATGATCAAATGCGCGATAACGAGCAATATGCATCCGATCGAGCTTTGCAGGAATGATGATGCTGCAGAGTATGAGAAGTTTGCCTGCTGCATCAGCGCCTTATATACATACACATCGAGCGTCTCGGTGACGGATATGAGCGAGTCGGAATCAAGCGGCACCTGGTAGAACAGCCCGAAATCACTTGTCAGGATGCTGCCGATCTGTAGAATGAATATCGTCGTGATCGTGGGCGCAAGCATCGGTATCGTCACGTATCTGATCCTCTGGAAAAATCCAGCGCCGTCAAGTGTCGCACTCTCATACAGACTCCTGTCTATCGCGGTGATCGCGCACATATATATGATCATCGAATATCCTGCCGACTTCCACAGTCCGGTAGCGATCAGTATCCCTCTCCAGTACTGCGGGCTCTGATACCACATAACCTGGGAATGCCCGAACAGCGTCAGCAGATGATTTATCTGGCCTTCATCCGTTGCAAGGAATCCATACAGGCAGTATCCCACGATGACCCATGAGAGAAAATAAGGCAGGAGCATTACCATCTGTACACAGCCCATGACCTTTTTGTTATGAAGCTCGGTCAGAAATACCGCAAGCATTACCGGAAGCGCGATGCCTGCAACAAGAAAGATCACATTATAAAACAGTGTATTCCCTATTATCGATGAGATCTGCGATGATCGCGACAGGAACGAAAAGTTATCGAGTCCCGCCCATTTGCTGTTTACGAACAGATTTTTCAGCAGTCCCTCGCCGGGCTTCGGTGTGAACTGCTTAAACGCAAATGCGATGCCGAACATCGGGATATAGCAAAACAGCACAAACCAGAGCGCTGCCGGCAGGCACAGAAGTGTCAGCTGCCGATTTTCACGTTTATATCCTCTCTTCATTGTCCTCCCCCGTTTTGCATCATCCACTCATCAAGGTGCTGCTGTACATCTTCCGTCAGCTCGTTGATGCCCACAGCCTCCATCCTTTTTCGTACCTCGGGCATCACCACATCCGGATCGCTCGTTCCGGTTCGAAGTTCCGCAGCATAATCGTTGTATATGGCCGTAAGCGCGGTTATGATATCCGACTTCGGAGCGGGATCGTAGGCAAAATCTTTGGTCGAGCTGTGTATCCCGTCCTCGGCGTATCCTTCGTAGACCTTTTTCCACTGGTCGGGATCGCCGAGGAAAGTGGGGCTTACGGATTCGACCGAAGCATTTACAACGGAGCCCGTCTGATAAAGCTTCGTATTGTACCGGTCCGTACCGGCCTTCAGCCGCATGACCGTACTGTTATCAAGATATTTAAAGTGCACTCCTTCTATGCCGTATCCGAGTATGTCCCGAAACTTCCTGTCCGTCGACAGCAGCTCGATATAGCGAAGGGCTGCCCTTACATGTTCATCATCACACCCCGCGCAGATCGCAAACATCGCCCCCTGCTCGCTCGTTCGCGACAGGTACGGTCCGTCGTATATCGATGTCTTAACGTTAAATCCCCAGTCATCGGGATTCGAGTACCCCAGATAGCCCTTCCATGCCACTCCGGGCCTTATGGGTATCGACTTGTCCGCCGCGGTCGAATCTATAGTTGCGGCATCAGGGCTGATATATCCTGCCTGATACCACTTGTGAAGCAGCCTGTAGCGCTCCATAAGCTCGTCACACTCATAAAACGGCACCGCGGTCGGCTTATCCTGTCCGTACGGCACAACGATCACTGGGTCTACCACACGCTCGAGGAAATTGTAAAAACCGGCAAGTCCGGCCTTGTCCATCGCAAGAGGATACTTGTCGGGATAGTCCTTCTTGTAAGCGGCAAGGTACGGCTCCAGATCGGCAAACTCCATACGTTCCGGGATCACCATTCCCTTCTGTCCTTCGAAATAGTCGGAGTTTAATCTGAACATATCCTCCGAACCCATGTCCTTGAGGATCGGGATCCCGTATATCTTTCCGCCGACCTTTGCGCATTCCCAGTACTGCCCGATCGAATCGTAAAGAGCCGGTGTCTCTTCCCGTACGACATCTGTGATATCGCTATAAAGCCCCGCTGAGGCATTCATGTCAAATCTGTTGAGCCACGAGCTTGTAAAAACAACGTCATAGTACTCGCCCGATGCCATCATCAGGTTTATCTTCTCCTTGGACTGGAATTCTATGTCGGCAGTAACGCCGATCTTTTCCGCCGATACGGCATTTGCCGCAGCGATCACTTCCCGGGCATCAAGCGGAACGTTTCCGTTATCGTATGTAACGAGGCGTATATTGATAACATCACCGTTATCTTCTGCCCTGCCGCACCCGGTAAGAAGGCATGCAAAAACTGCTGCGATGATTATCAAAGCGCGCGCTGATGATTTTACCCCTGATCTTCTTCCCATACGCATCACCCCTTTACCGAGCCGACCGTCATGCCGCTCGTCAAAGATTTTTGGAACAGCGGGAACAGTATCATCACCGGCAGGATAACGACCACGACCATGGCCATGCGTATGGTCACGGCCGGCGGCGTGTACGACTGCATCCCCGACATGTACTGAGCGTCTCTGGTTATCGTCTCTATCGAGCGCTCCATGTTCACAAGAACGTACTGCAGCGGATACAGTTCGGTATGATTGCTGTCAATATACAAAAGCGACGGGTACCAACTGTTCCAGTACAAAAACATCTGGAACACTCCGACGGTGGCAATGACCGGTTTTGACACCGGCAGTACTATTCTCGCAAGTATCACCGGATGGCTGCAGCCGTCGAGCCTTGCAGCATCTATCATCGACTCCGGAAGGGATTCGCGGAAGTAATTCCTCATTATCAGTATGTACCACGTCGAGCAAAGCCCGGGCAGAATAAGCGCAAAATAAGTGTTCCCGAGATGCAGGATCTGCGTATTTACCATGTATGCGGATACAAGGCCTCCCGAAAACAGCATCGGTATCATGATAAAAACAAAGAAGAAATTGCGCAGCCTGAACTCGGATCTTGAAAGCGCATATGCCATCGGACACATAAGTACGAGACCGAGAAGTGTTCCCGCAACCGTTATGATCACTGAATTAAAAAACGCGCGCAGAAGGTACATCCCCGAAGCGAACAGATACCTGTACGCCTCAAGTGATAACGAGAGCGGGAGGAAGCTGTATCCGCGCGCCGTCACGCTGTCCTGGGATGAAAATGAGACTATTATCACAAGAAGTACCGGAAGAAAAACAGCAAAAGACAAAAGTGCGAACAGAACGGTCACTGCCCTGTTCACACTTTTCGAATATGCACTGTCTTCGGGTTTTATATAATCATTCATAAGATTCGATCTTGGAGCAGGCGATCGCAAGAGATCCCGGTCCGATATGGCAGCTTACCGAAAGCGAGAGTGCGAAGGCTTGCGGATCCGTGTCCGGAAAATGCTGTCTGACCTCGTCGACGAACATCTCGGCCGACTCTTTGTCGTAAGAATACGCCACATAGAGTTTGACACCCTTACCCGTTGCACTGCCGCCAAACCTTCCCACAATGTCCTTTCCGATCTGGTTCATCATGATATTCTTGGCCTGTGCATGGGTTCTGGCTACAGAAAACGTATCAAGCTTCTCGCCCTGTATCTGAAGTACCGGTTTTATCTTAAGAAGGGTTCCGAGCGCCGCAACCGCGGGCGTTAACCTTCCGCCGGCCTTTAAGTACTTTAATGTATCAACCATTATATATATGGATGAGTCGAACCTGTCCTTTTCAAGGCGGTCCTTTATAAGCTCGCCCTTATAGCCCTTTGCGGCCATCTGCATGGCGTCAAGGACCGACTGGTACTGGGTTACGGATATCCTCTGGTTGTCTACGACATGAACCTTTCCGTTATAATCCTCGGACAGCATGAGTGCTGTCTGGGTCGAGCCCGACAGTCCGCTGGACATGGGAATATAGACGACCTCGTCATACGTCTGCAGCGCCTCATCCCAGACGCGGGTAACTTCTTCGGGATTGGGCTGCGAGGTCATGACCCTGGAGTCGTTCATGAGCTTTTGATAAAACTCTTCCTGTGTCAGATTGATGTCTTCAAAATAATCTTCACCGTCGATATTAAAGGGCATCGGGAGCACGGTGATGCCAAGCTTCTTCGCATGCTCCTGCGTGATGCCGCTGTTGCTGTCGGTGATTATCGCGATTCTAGTCATTTACCATCCTATCTACAATTAACAAGGAGAGGGCCCCTCCTTACTACAGGTTCCAAATATCCCTATTATATTCTTCTATCGTTCTGTCTGAGGAGAAGAATCCCGCCTGCGCGATGTTTGTCAGCATCTTCCTGCCCCAGGCCGTTCTGTTCTCGTAGTCGGCGAATGCCTTGTCCTTGACGGCGATGTATTCCTCAAGATCGAGAAGCGTCATGAACCAGTCCTTGCCTATCAGTTCCTTCTGCAGCCGCTCGAGATTTTCCTTGTGGCCTACCTTTAACACCTTCTTATCGGTGATAAAATCAACAGCTTCCTTTATCACCTTGCTCTTCTTGTAATAGTCCTTCGAGACGTATGCGCTCTTTGCGTACAGATCGATGACGGTATCCGAATCCTTACCGAACACGTAGATGTTGTCATCGCCGACCAGGCCGTGGATCTCAACGTTTGCGCCGTCCATCGTGCCAAGCGTTACGGCACCGTTTAACATGAACTTCATGTTGCCGGTTCCGGATGCCTCCTTGGATGCGAGCGAGATCTGCTCGGAGATGTCGCATGCGGGGATGAGCTTTTCGGCATAGGTGACGTTATAGTTCTCAACCATGACTACCTTCATGTAGTCTTTAACATCGGGATCGTTGTTGATTATCTCCTGCAGGCACAGAAGCAGATGGATGATATCCTGCGCGATCACATATGCGGGTGCCGCCTTTGCGCCGAAGATAAATGTCAGTGGACGCTGCGGTTTATTGCCTGCCTTGATCTCAAGGTACTTGTGTATGATATAGAGCGCGTTCATCTGCTGGCGCTTGTATTCATGCATCCTCTTGATCTGGATATCAAATATCGAATCCTTGTCAAGCTCAACGCCCTCGCGGGCTTTGATAAAGTCGCACAACTGTGCTTTTTTGACCTCTTTTACGGCCATGATCTTATTGATGATCTCTTCGTTTTCCGCGAATTCCATGAGCTTTTTCAGCTTCAGGGCGTCCTTCTTCCAGCCGTCGCCGATCGTCTCGGTGATAAGGGATGCCAGTTCCGGATCGCAGGACATCAGCCACCTTCTGAAGGTGATGCCGTTGGTCTTATTGTTGAACTTTTCGGGATATATCCTGTAAAAACGGTTAAGTTCGGTCTGCTTTAAGATGTCGGTATGAAGCGCCGCAACACCGTTTACAGAGAATCCGTAATGGATATCGATGTGCGCCATGTGGACGCGCTTATCCGCATCAATGATCCAAACCTTCTTGTCCGTGTATTTTTTACGCACTCTCTTAT
Organism: uncultured Lachnospiraceae bacterium; assembly: GCA_902775485.1. Lineage (GTDB taxonomy): Bacteria > Bacillota > Clostridia > Lachnospirales > Lachnospiraceae > UBA2868. The sequence continues at coordinate 7,611 of CACYMJ010000050.1, read as the reverse complement.
CCAGTTCCTTAATGATCGGAACGAGCTGGGGCACTACTTTTTCAAGATATTCAAGCGGCCACTTCTCAAGTGCCTCGGACAATATCGTATGGTTCGTGTATGCGCATGTCTTTGAGACCGCATCGATCGCATCATCCATCGACATGGCCTTCTCCTCGGTCAGTATCCTGATAAGCTCGGGGATGACCATCGTCGGATGCGTGTCGTTTATCTGGATGACGGCATGCTTGTGCATCTGGTGAAGGTCGATCTGCTTCTCGTGAAGCTCCCTGAGTATGAGCTGGGCAGCATTTGATACCATGAAATACTGCTGGTATATACGAAGCAGATTGCCCGCTTCATCCGAATCATCCGGATACAGGAACAGCGTAAGGTTTTTTGCTACATCCTCTTTGTCAAACGTTATGCCCTTTTTGACTATCGACTCGTCAACAGTCTCAAGATCGAACAGATGAAGCTTGTTGATACCGTTCTCGTATCCGACAACGTCAATGTCATACATTACCGACCGAACCTTCGTATCGCCAAAGCAAACATCAAATGCCGTGTCGGTCTTCGTAAGCCACGATCTTTCCGTAAGCCACTCATCCGGCCTTGCCTTCTGGAGCCTGTCCTCAAAAACCTGGCGGAACAGTCCGAAGTGGTAATTAAGCCCTATGCCGTCTCCGGGAAGGCCGAGTGTTGCGATCGAATCAAGAAAGCACGCCGCAAGTCTTCCGAGTCCCCCGTTTCCAAGCGACGGTTCATTCTCGCATTCCTCGATGTCGGCAAGGTTTTTGCCGTATTTTGCAAGGACTTCGCGTACCTTGTCATATATGCCGAGATTGATCAGGTTATTGGACAGAAGCTTTCCTATAAGAAACTCCGCCGAAATGTAATATACCTTCTTATCGCCGCTTATATGCTGTGTGCTTGCCATCAGGTCCTTCGTAACCTGCAAAACGCAGTTATAAACCTGGGCATCACCAAGCTTTCCAAGTTCGCTGCCGTACAAGCGCGATGCCGCACCGGTCAGCTGCGATTCAACCTCATGGCAGAATACTTCTTCTCTTATCTTATCGTATCCCATAATGAACTCCTCGATCCTAATAAAAAAATCTTTTCACCGCAATCTAAAAAAGATTATACTACATATAGTAGTTTGGGTTTGGCAATAACGCAAGAACTTTTTTATGGACAACAATCATTTTGCAAAAGCGCTCCGAAATTTCACAATGTCCGCCGCCGCGGGCGATGCGATAAAACATCTGACCGACAAGGGATATACCCTCGAGCAGGTTAAGGAAAACCTGACGTTTCCCGCCCCGGCGCAGTATATCGCCGAGGCTATGTGGGCCCGGCTTGTTGAAACCCGTAAGATTTTGCCCGCAGACGATAATGCCGCATCACCTGGCCAGATGCTGCCGCAAAAAACGCCGGCTGAGCATTTTGAGATAGTCGAGCACTTCGACGAATACGGGCGCAAGTCTTTTCTGCGTGTGCAAAAAGAATCCCCCGAAGAGACGTACTCTCCGGAGGATTATGTTCAATATAAAAACCTTTGGGTTATTTCTGATGCTCTAGAGCAAGTGTCCTCGTTGTCAGATCACATACCTCTGAAGGTCCGTAATACTGGATCGCACCGGGATATGTGAATGACGTCTCAACTGCCCACTTGTCACGGTTTGCCGCAAAATACTTGAACGGTTCGCCGTCAAGCTCAACAAGCGCTTTTCTGATAACGGGCTTATCCTCACCGTTTCTTCTCTCGATGTTCATCATCTTCGTGATGGGCATTCCGCCTGCAACCCACTCCTCAGCCGGCTTGGACAGATTCGATACCTTTGAAAGATACCCTGTATAACCGTACTGGATGAGCATGAATGCGTTGTATCCGAGCGAATAACAGTAATCGGCATCAAAGTTTGAAGGAAATGCGCATCTTCCTTCATATCCGAAGAAGTGATGGAGCGCTCCGAACTTACCCTTGTATGTGCCGGCTTTCTTTCTCTTGTCAAGCTCGTCCTTAACAAGTGCGGACAGAAGCTTTTCCGACTCGATGAGTGATACCTGGACGTTTCCGTGAGGATCACGCTCAAGGAAGAGCTGCTGCTGTATGAGCTGCGGAAGGATCGCAAATACTGCCATTGACTCCTTCGTAAGGCCTTCCTCGATGAATTTATACTTTGCATCCCAGTCGGGAAGTGCGTTGAACTTCTCTGTGTTGGCGCCTGCGAGCAGTTCGTTGATCTCGGCGATGAGCTTTGAGAACTCGGGAACGAACTCAACGATACCTTCGGGAATGATGGCTACACCAAAGTTGTTGCCGGCATTGCCTCTCTTTTCAACAGAATCGGCGATCTGTGATGCGATCTGTGAAAGCGACATCTTCTTGGCTGCAACTTCCTCACCGATAAGGCAGATGTTGGGCTGTGTCTCAAGTGCACACTCAAGTGCAACGTGGCTTGCGCTTCTTCCCATAACCTTGATGAAGTGCCAGTATTTCTTGGCTGAATTGGCATCTCTTTCGATGTTACCGATCAGCTCTGAATATGTCTTTGTTGCGGTATCGAATCCGAATGAAGCCTCGATATCCTCGTTCTTTAAATCGCCGTCGATCGTCTTCGGGCATCCGATGACCTGGACTCCCGTATTGTTTGCGGCCATGTACTCTGCAAGAACGGCTGCGTTCGTGTTTGAATCATCACCGCCGATGATAACGATGGCAGTAAGGCCGTGCTTTTTGGCAACCTCTGTAACGATCTTGAACTGCTCTTCTGTCTCAAGCTTTGTTCTGCCGGAACCGATGATATCAAATCCGCCCGTGTTCCTGTATGCGTCGATGAATGCATCATCAAACTCAACAAAATCATCATCTATAAGTCCGCTCGGGCCGCCCTTGAATCCGAGAAGAACGTTGTTCTTGTCGGTAGCCTTAAGAGCATCATACAGTCCGCTTATAACGTTATGTCCGCCGGGTGCCTGTCCGCCTGATAAGATAACGCCGACAACCTGCTTCTTTGCGGGTGATGTATTGCTGCCCTTCTGGAATGTGATCTCATTCTTTCCGTATGTATTGGGGAAAAGTGCCTTGATCTTGTCCTGATCAGCAACACTTGATGTAGCTTCGCCATCCTTAACGCATATCTCGGAGATACCGTTCCTGAGCATGCCGGGAAGCTTCGGAACATACTCATATCTTGCTTTTTGAAGGGGTGAAAGATTCATAATATTTCTCCTTTATATAATGATAGCCACCGTACTTTTACGGACTTTACAAATTCTACAACCTTTACGGGACAAAGTCAAAAGATATCAAAAACCGTAATAATCCTCGATCGCAGTGAACCAGACGGCGAGGTATTCATCCTTGAACATATCCGAATGATACTCCGTTGCGCCGTTGGCAAAGAACACGGTTTTCTTGCCAAAGTCCACAAGCCATATATCGTCCCTGCCCTCGGCATTTACATGATAGCGATACTCGGAAGCGTTGTTCGCATCAAGCTCGCAATCATCGATCTCTACTTTAATGGCATGGAAGTTATTGGCAAAGGCAAGTGCCATGAACATGTTGCTCTCGATGTTTTCCTTTCCGGCGTTTAACTTGCTGTCTACGAGCATCGTAGCCAGAACGTCATAGAACAGATCCCTGTTGATCGTGCGTCCCTCTTCGAGAACTTTCGAATCAATGTAATCGAGAAATCCATCGAGGTCCTTGTCATTTCCGTCAAACAGCTTTGTCGAAGCGTTCAGCCCGCCGTTGGGAGTGATCGTTATATCAGTTCCGTTCGTTACAACATCGGCGTAACTGTATTTGGTAAATTCCCCACCCGGATCCGACGTTATATCTTCGACTTCTTCCTGAACTTCTTCCTGGGCTTTTTCGATCTCACCGGTCAGATCGAGATTTTTCATATCCTCCACTGCCTTATTAAGCTCATCGATATCAATATCGGACGCATCGGGCACTTTTGGCATGTCGGAATCATCAAACTGGTATTCCAGCTTGGACTCATATTTTTCATACTGCTTAACAGCACTTCTCACAAACAGCACTACCAGGGTAATAAATATGGCAATGACCGCAAGCACTATTATAAGAACGATCAGCCATACCTTGGGCTTCTTTGCCGGCTGTTGTGCAGCCCTTGCAGTCTGTGCCTGTCCGGGCGCCGCCTGGGGCTGACCTCCTGCCGCCCGGGGCTGAGAATACTGTACATCCTGATAATTTTGCGCCTTAGGCGCCTCATCCTGATAGCCTTCATACAACGAAGGATCCGGCATCGATGCTCCGCACTCGGTACAGAACTTG
>CACYMJ010000050.1:0-3310 GCA_902775485.1 uncultured Lachnospiraceae bacterium | reverse complement strand
TGCGGATAACAGGACTTGAACCTGCACGGTCTCCCACCAGAACCTAAATCTGGCGCGTCTGCCAATTCCGCCATATCCGCATATGCCGTAAGGAGGGGCCCGATTTGCGCAGCAAATTGGGAAGATCCCTTACCGCACCGCGAGCCCTCCGTCGCCTTCAGGCGACTTTAATGGGCGAGCGTCCTTAATAATGTAGATAAGGGGTACCGCGATAGCGGTGGGACCCTGTCTGCACGACCCATAGATACTACCATACTTCCCCCTTTTTTACAACGTGTGACACTTCTGTGACAATTTTCATGATATAATCATCCACGGATGGTTAAAACAACGCACCAACAAAGGAGGAAACATTATGTTAGATACTTTAAAGATGAGAGTCATGTGCGGCGTTACAGCTGCAGCAGTAGCTATCGGATCACTTGCATGTCCCGTGATGGTATGGGCAGACGACGATGATGACATACTCGAGGATCTTCTTGATCTTTCGGATGAAGAGATAATTATCCTTGACAGACTCACCGATTCAGACATGGACGGTGATATAGACGAAGATGATGTTGATGCAATCTCAACACTTATTACGGTATCATCGCTTGCAGAAGCAGACCGCCGTTATGAAGCAGAGCGCGAGGCTCAGAGGAGAGCTGAAGAGGCAGCACAGGCAGCACTTGCTGCACAAAGAAGTGCAGAGCAGAGAGCAGCACAGGCAGAGGCAGCACTTGCCGCACAGAGAAAGGCTGAGGAAGAAGCCCGCAAGGCAAGAGTTACCGGAGTATGGGTAAGCTCAACGGATGTTACACTCACACCGGGCCAGACATATCAGATCACTGCAGGTGTTAAGCCCGATTCGGCAAGAAACAGGGGCGTCAGATTTTCAACAAGCGACTGGAACGTAGCAAGCGTTGACGGCAGCGGCGTCATAAGAGGCAACAGAGTAGGAAGCTGCTATATCACGGCAACAACAGACGACGGCGGATATACGGCACGTACATATGTAAGAGTCAATCCCGCTCCCGCAGTTGCAGCACAGACGATCGCCCAGGATTCAAACTGGACAGGCGCAGCCGCAAACCTTATCCTTACAGCTGCTCCCGGAGCTGTTATCAATCTCATGGCTCCCAAGGCAATGAGCTTTGATATGGCCATGATAAATGCAATGGTAATGCGTCCCGATGTAGGACTGCTCATAGCATATCCTTACAACGGACACGTATATACAATGGCCGTTCCCGCAGGATACAACCTCGTTAGTAAAATGGACAAGAACGGCAAGGTAAGTTTCCTGTCACTTGCAGCCGTAAAGGACGGCAAGATCAAAGTGACAATGGTACAGTAACCATCTACTCCTCTTGCTGTACAAACAGCAAAAAGCGTCCGCATAATGCGGACGTTTTTTGCGTTGTCATATATCAGATACCGTTAAGCAGCGCATCGACCTCCTCCTGTGACAGACCGACCTTGAAATTGCTCGAGATCATCTGGGCCGCAAGAGCAGCTGCGTCCTCATCGGACGGCGGTGCTTCCGGCACCGGCGGCGGTGGCGGCGCACTTGAGGCTGCTTCGTACTCCGGAGCGCCATACCCGGAGGCACTCATCTGATCTGCCCCCGCAGCCGTTTCCGGCTCATCTTCGCGCTTTGCATAGAACGGATGATCCTGCGTGATCGCCCGCTCCTTGGCCATCGTGTAAGTTCCGTATTTAAATATCTTATCTCTGCCGACACGTGTCAGATATAAGACTCTTTCCTCTTCAGGATCCATATTTATCCTTTCGCTGTGATAACTACTGATACAGACTCATCAGTCCCATGCATCTTTCAATGAACCTAACCATGGACTCCGGCACCTTTTGGTATTCGTCCAGTCCGTTATCTCCGAGCAGTACCATCTTGTTTTTTCCGTGATAATCACTTCCCGCAGTCACGTACAGATTTTCTCTTTCGGCAATGGAAAGCACCTCATCCCTGAGCACATCGGTAAAACCGGAATAGAATGCTTCCACGCCCTCAAGACCGTATGTTTTGAGCCTTTCTATGCGGCCCGTAAGCTCATCGCCTATTATAAGATCATCTCCGCTTCCGTACGAAGGGTGAGCAAGCACCGGTATCCCGCCTGCTTCCTTTATGCCCTTTATGACTGTCTCGGGATCAAGATACTCGGCCTTAAGCTTCAATGTGTTAAGGTAGTTATCGATGCCGTCTTCCTTACTCTTTGCATACCCATATTTTACCATAAGATTGGCGATATGTGGCTTGCCCGGATTATCAAGAGCCATGAGTGCCTCAATCTCTTCGGGCGGAAAATCGAACCCGAACTTCTCCTTCAGGTACTCGATACGCTTTACCACCTTGTTCATCCTAAATCCGTGGCCGGTATTTACAAGTCCGATGATCGACGGTGCTTCGGGATCGTATCCGTAACCGAGGATGTGGTATTTCCCGTTTTTGTCCCTGCTGTTAAATTCAACCCCCGTGATAAACTTCGGATCATCACCGCCAAGCAGATCCATGATGCGTCTGCATCCCTTGATGTCGTCATGGTCCGTCACCGCAAATATCGTGATGCCCTCAAGCTTTACCTTCTCAAGTATCTGCTCCGGAGTATCGGTGCCGTCTGAGACGGTCGTATGCATATGAAGATCTATCTTATCGTTATCAAACATTTATTTCCTCAAAACAGGAGCGTATCCGTATGACCGAGGTAGTCGGTAAGCCGCTCCAGCCAGAAAGCGATCCTCTCATCATCCTTCCTGTTTTCTGCCTTCACCTTGCGCATGACATAGCGTATCATTCTCGTATATCCAATGATGGCTGCTTTTTCCTCAACCCTGCGGATCATGTTCTCATCATCGGTTTCAAGATATCTTTCCAGGGATTTGTGCCAGAACTCGATGGCGGTCTCATATTCATAGCCCTGGAAGAATCTGATGTTTTCGTGATCAAATTCGGAAAATCCCCTGTAGGCATTGAACATGGCTGACAGTTCAAAAACAGGATGTCCCATCGCGAGCGTTTCCATGTCGATAAGAAGAACTTCGTCCCTAAGAAGGATCAGATTCTTGGTATGGTAATCACCGTGGACAACATGGGGATCAAACGGCATCTCTTCCTGTAATCTGTACAGTTTAGCCGCGATATCGTCCGTCAGGTATTCCCTGATGTCATCTATCCACCTGCGGAAATTATCTCTCATATCCGGGATCTTGCCCTCAGGCGCCGTTATCGAGTGTATCTTTTTGAGCAGTTTTACCGACTCATCAACACACCAGTCAAGCTTTCCGGGATCGTTTATCAGAATGGTCGAAAACG
>CACYMJ010000049.1 GCA_902775485.1 uncultured Lachnospiraceae bacterium | reverse complement strand
GGGACAGTACGGGATAGGAACATTCGGTAAGGAGGCATATGAATTTGTCGATATGCTCGCCCTTGCAGGGCAGAGCTACTGGCAGATACTGCCGCTGGGCCCTACAAGCTACGGAGACTCGCCTTATCAGTCGTTCTCGACATTTGCAGGAAATCCGTACTTTATCGACCCGGTGATCCTCATCGAAAAGGGCCTTCTTACAAAAAAAGAGGCAGATTCATACGATTTCGGGACAAAACCCGACAGGATCGATTACGAGAAAATCTATAACAACCGTTTCAAAATGCTCAAAAAGGCTTTCGGACGATTTGATGCAGACAAAGCGAAGGGATATAAGACTTTCGTTAAAAACAATGCTTTCTGGCTCGATGATTATGCGCTTTTCATGGCGATAAAGGACAGCATGGGCGGCATAAGTTATCTTGAATGGGATGAGAAGATCCGCCGGAGAGATAAGAAAACGGTTGATATTTATAAGAAAAAAATGTCCGCCGAGATTGATTTTTACAAATTCGTCCAATACGAGTTTTTAACGCAGTGGCGGGCACTTCGCAAGTATGCCAATGACAGGGGCATTAAAATAATAGGTGATATTCCAATCTACGTCGCACTTGACAGTGCAGATACATGGGCAAATCCCCGGCTGTTCCGGTTTGATGAGACGGGATATCCGACCGCTGTTGCCGGATGTCCGCCTGATGCGTTTACCGCGGACGGCCAGCTGTGGGGAAATCCGCTGTATGACTGGGACTACCACAAAAGCACCGGGTATAAGTGGTGGATCGCAAGGATCAGACACTGTTTTGAACTGTATGATACCGTAAGGGTCGATCATTTCCGGGCATTTGATGCATATTATTCGATCCCTTACGAAGACGAGACAGCCAGATACGGAAAATGGGTAAAGGGTCCGGGATATTCGCTTTTTAAGGCCATAAACGATGAACTCGGCGATATAGATGTGATCGCGGAGGATCTCGGATTTATCACGCAGTCGGTCGTAAATCTTGTCAGGAGATGCAAATATTCGGGTATGAAGGTTTTACAGTTCGCGTTCGACTCTAGATCTGACTCGGATTATCTGCCGCATAATTACACATCTGACTCGGTTGTATATACCGGAACGCATGATAATGACACGACTGTGGCATGGTATAAAACGATAAAGGCAGCGGATCGGAAAAAGGCGCTTGCTTACATGGACAGAACAGAGCTTACGACCGGCAGGGAGATATCACGTGCATTCGTAAAGCTTGCCATGAGCACGGTTTCAAAGTTATGCATCATACCGATGCAGGACTGGCTGGCACTGGGTACCGAAGCCCGGATAAACTATCCTTCAACGCTTGGAAATAACTGGGTCTGGAGGATGAAAAAAGGCGCTTTTTCACAAAGGCTGGCCCGGGAGATAAGATCGATAACAAAACTGTACGCAAGAATGTGACCGGATAGTATGCGCTGACAAAAAGAGGGATGATATGAGCGATAAAGTAAAGGTATTCATAGACGGAGCGGAGGGAACGACAGGCCTTCGCATAAACGAGAGGTTTGAAAAAAGGGATGATATCGAAATCCTGCATATAGATCCGGATCTTCGGAAGGACGCGGATGAGAGGGCAAAGCTTATCAATTCGTCCGATTATACATTCCTGTGCCTTCCCGATGCAGCCGCAATTGAAGCTGCCGCTTTATGCACCAATCCCAATACTGTCATAATAGACGCTTCCACCGCTCACAGAACACGCGATGACTGGGCATACGGACTTCCTGAACTGTCACGCGGCCATTTTGAGAAGATACAAAGCTCGAAGAGGATAGCCGTTCCGGGGTGTTACGCGTCCGGTTTTATAATGATGGCGTATCCTCTCGTAAAAGAGGGAATACTCGGTGACGATTATCCGTTTGCCATCCCCGCACTTTCGGGGTATTCGGGTGCCGGCAAGAAGGCCATAGCACTTTACGAGTCGGAAGATAAGACGCCCGATCTGTTCGCTCCGCGCGAATACGCGCTTGCCCAGATGCACAAGCATCTTCCGGAGATGAAAAAGATTGCGGGCCTGTCAAAAGAGCCCATATTCATTCCAATAGTTGACGATTATTACTGTGGAATGATCGTAAATCTGCCGATACATGCCGGTCTTATGAAAAAGCGCATGACTGCGGAGCAGCTGCGTGATTTTTATGCCCAATACTACGATGGACAGACGTTCATCAGAGTCCCCGAATTCGGGTGTGAGGCAGATACGAACGGGTTCCTTGCCGCCAACAAGATGGCGGGACTAGATTATGCCAATATCATCGTTACCGGAAATGACGACCGGATCATAGTCTCGGCGATGTTTGATAACCTCGGAAAAGGGGCGAGCGGTGCAGCCATCGAGTGCCTGAACATATCCATGGGCATCGATCCCGCAACGGGGCTGAATGTATAGGATCGCAAAGCTTTTCTCTTAAACGTTAAATGACTGAGGTATTGTGTAAAGGTCTGTCATAATGTTTTCCGTGACAGGTATGCGTTACGGTACTCCCTTCGGTCCGTTACGTCCTCGTCAAACCACCCGGGCGGCACAAAAGCGTTTGCCGCATCCGTTGTTTCGAATTCCACCTCTGCTATTATCAGACCTTCAAACGGCTTATCGAATATGTCGAGTTCTATCATGTGATCCATGTATGGTATCAGAATGCGCTTTTTGCGGATCACGTTTCCGTCTGCTTTTGAACTGAGCGTCTCATATGCTTCCGGCGTCAGCGCCAGATTGTATTCCTCGTGGGCAAGTGATGTGTTGCCTCCTCCGACTCCCTTGTAGGTCATGTAATATCTTTCGTCTTCCCGGCGTACGCGTATGGTAGGCTCGGTCGTAAGATATGCCTGCTCGATGATGTGAAACGCATATTTTTCAAGCCCTTCGGGCAGTTCTTTTACGGTGAATTTCCGTTCTATCTCCATTCCCATGATCTTTACCTCGCAGTTTTTTGTTTTTTAAAGAAACCTGTTCACTCGCTTGGAATATGTTAAGTAAGTCCCTTGGCGGATACATATGAATACTATAGTTTATGCCGGAATGGATGTCTATAACCAGATCCCGGACAATTATGTTTATTGATTCATTTTACAACCGGTATATGTTATCAATCTGCTTAGAATTCATGTTGAAAACCCTATTCAATAGGGGTATAATAAAGGAGGCATAAGGATTTATGACAAGAACTTTTGTACAGACACCTGAGTTTTCACGTAACTGGGATAATTTGGGATTCGATGATGATAAGAAGAGCCTTGGAGGTGAGTGATATGGGTAAAAGCGTATATGAAAGCATTATGACAGGTCTTAATGAGGCATTGAATGATGCCGGGAATGCGAAGCCGATTCTTAAAAGACATAAAGTGACGATTGAGCCTGTTAAAGTTTATGAGGCTGATGAAGTAAAAAGGATTCGTAAATCCACCGGTATGTCACAGAAGATTTTTGCAAGTTATATGGGTGTATCCGGCAAGACTGTAGAAGCATGGGAAGCAGGAACGAATCATCCTTCCGGAGCTGCCAGCAGACTCCTTAGCATGATCGAGCAGGATAAAGAGATCATTATTAAATTCCCGTTTGTTACAAACGCATTAGCAAAATAATATGATCCTTACCTCTCGAATTTTGGCGATTATGCTTGATAAGATGATCGTATTTTATTATATTTATGGCAAAGAGGCAATAACGGCTGCATTTTTCGGAGGTTATCATGGTATACGTATTTCTTGCTGACGGATTTGAGGAAATAGAGGCGCTTACTCCCGTGGATCTGCTGCGCAGAGCGGGCATAGAGGCACAGACCGTGTCGATATATGACGACCGTAAAACGGTAACCGGTGCGAGAAAAATAACCGTATGTGCCGATATTACCATCGATGAGATGGTTCCGGATAAGGCCGACCTCATAGTCTTACCGGGCGGAATGCCGGGAACGGTCAATCTTCTTGAATGCTCAAAGCTCATGACGATCGTTGATGCGCAAAATGCAAGCGGCAGACGTATAGCCGCGATATGCGCAGCTCCGGCCAGGATACTTGGGTCAAAGGGACTTACAAAGGGAAAAAAGGCAACGTGCTACCCCGGATTGGAGGAGTATCTTGAGGGCGCTGACGTCGTTACGGACAGTGTCGTAACCGACGGCAACATCACAACTTCAAGAGGGCTCGGAACCGCCGTGGATTTTGCCTGTGAACTTATAAGACTTCTTGTGTCTTCTGACAAGGCAGACGAGATCAGAAAATCGGTAGTTGCGTAGACATTTGTATAAATGTCATAAAAATCATCTGTAATTTTTATCTATTATTTGGTATTTACACCCACTCAGAGCGTGTGATATCATCCGTCATACAAACTTGATCTAATTTTACGTATCTTGGCGTTGAACTCATCGCAAAGATTCCAGAGTATGAAAATCAAATAAATACGGAGAAAACATGGGCGTTTTTTACGTTTCGGGCACAGAAAGTGTCCTTACCGTAGGCAGAGATCCCGGAGCCGATCTGGTACTTGATCGCAGTTATGTATCCAGAAGACATCTGATCTTCAGACGCATGACGGACGATGTGGCAGCTGTCGAGGTTCTCGGTACTAACGGAGCCGGGATAAGGGAAAAACAAGTAAATAAAGGATACAGCGGGCTTGTAAGGGCCGGAGACTGCGTATCGATCGGAGATATACGGATAGTCTGGACCGGAAGGAGGAGCACACACGATCAGTTGTTTTTCGGCCTTAATACACAGGTGCCTGCTTTTGAGGATTGCAGCGTGGAGATCGAAGGACCTCCCCCGAGAAGGGTTCCGGAGAAGCCGTCCGTGATGCTTGCGGCCGGACCCGCGCTTACCATGGCGATCCCGATCCTTCTGGGAGCCGGCAGAACAGTAGCCGTATTATCATCGGTCTTTGCCGCCGTATGGGCGGTGGCAAACGTACTTACCAGAGTTCAAAAACAGAGAGCCGATGAGTCCAGAAGACGAAACACCTATCTTTCATATATTTCCGAGTGTGAGATGCTCATAAAGAGCAGGATCGCGAATATCAGGGCCGCACTCAACGGAATAAACCCGTCGATAGATGCATATCTGCAGCCTGATGCAGCCTCCCTTCTGTGGAAAGGCATTTCGGGCGATCAGGATAAACTGCCTGTCAGGACAGGTATGGGAACGATTAAAAATCCTCTGAATATCGTTACCCCCAGGGAGCGTTTTGCCGGTATTGATGATTCTTTAAAAGCCCTTCCGGGCATGATCAGAAGAAAATACGAAACGATCCCGGCCTGTCCTGTCCTCATCGACCTTTATGATCTGCCTCTTGCCGGATTTGTGATAAACGGCGAGGCAGACAGACAAAGGCTTTCAGCCTTTATATTAAATCTCTGCGCGGCGTATTCGCCCGAAAGACTATGCATTAAGCTTAATGCAAAAAAGGATTTGATGCTTTATCTCATGTGGGTCACATGGCTTCCGCACTACAGGGAGGGTAGTGAAAAAAAGGATAAAGTGGTCATCACGGACGAGGCAGGAGTTGCGGCAAATGCCGTCTCCGGCGGCGCCAGGGCGGTATTGATCTTTTACCGGGACGGCAGGGCATTACCTGCATCTCTTAAGGTCATTAACCGGGATCGGCAGATGAAAGAAATGAAATACGACGAAGTACCGCAACAGCTGTGTTATTCATACGCTCAGGCAATGTCGAGGATACGCGGACTTGCGCAAAAATCGGAGGAGATACCGGCTGCGGTCATGTTTGGGAGACTGATAGATGATCTGCTTGGAAACAGTCCGCCCGATGCATCCGGAGAGGAGATGATCCAAAAACTTGCCGGGGAGGTGAGAAAACAATATACGCTTGGCGATACGACCGTAAATATCAGCGCACCTGTCGGGATAAAGGAAGGAGGAGAAAAGGTTTTTCTCGACATACATGAAAAGGGCTCAGGTCCTCACGGCCTTATCGCAGGAACGACCGGAAGCGGTAAGAGCGAACTTCTGACAACTGTTATCATTTCTTTTGCGCTTCGTTATCCGCCGGAAAAACTGTCTTTTATACTTATCGATTATAAGGGCGGGGGAATGTCGGGACTGTTTGCCGATCTTCCGCATCTTCTCGGCAGCATATCCAATCTGACAAGGTCCATGTCCCAACGTGCAATGACGGCACTCAAGAGCGAAAACATACGACGGCAGGAATTGTTTGCAAAATGCGGTGTTAACAACATAAACGATTATACGCTCATGTATGACAGGAAGGAGGTAACAGAACCGCTGCCGCACATCGTTATCATAGTCGATGAATTCGCAGAGCTTCGAAGTCAGGAGAGCGAGTTTATGGACAATCTGATCAGCATATCCCAGGTGGGGCGGAGCCTTGGGATGCATCTGCTGCTTGCAACTCAAAAGCCTGCAGGAGTTGTGGATGACAAGATAAGGAGCAATACCGGGTTTCGGATAGCGCTGCGTCTCGTGGACAGGGCAGATTCCATGGATATGCTCCATCGGGACGATGCGACCTCCATCAAGGAGTGCGGAAGGGCATATTTACAGACCGCGAACGATGATCTGGTGTGTTTTCAGAGCGGATATGCGATGGCTCCTGTTGCGTCAGATGAAAAAGCGCCGAGGATCTATACGGATTTTTACATGGATGAAGAACTGACTGCTGTCCTCAATGATGATGAAGATGCCGCGAAGGAGACGATGTCGTGGTATGAGCTGACTCTTGAGGCAGTAAAACTTGCAGATAAGGCGAGAGGAAGCGTTCCGGTATCTAGGATCTGGCTGCCGCCGGTTCCCGGCGAGCCTGATGATGACGAGGCATATGCGATTTATGACGATCCCGGCAGGCAAAGATACATACGGGCGATCTACGATCCGTATGAAGCGGGACATACACTTGTTGCAGGCAGGAGCGCGAGCGGAAAGAGTGAGCTTTTACATACGATCATATGCCGCCTTGCATCCCCTGCAGCCATATATATCATCGATATGGGAGGAGGACGACTTAAAGATGCCGCACTCTGGCCGTGCTGCGGGGCATACATAGGAGAGGACGGATGCGATAACATGCTTCGCCTTACGGGATTTATCGACAATATCCTGCAGGAGAGAAGAAAGGATACAGACAGGAAGCAGGATACGATACTGCTGGTGCTTGATAACATCGAGGAGATCAGAAAATCGGCGCCGGATGCCGGCGGGCATATCAGTCATATACTGACGCTGGGAAAAAGCGTGGGGATATTCATTCTGGCTTCTACGGGAAGCCTTACGGGTTCAAAGGAGGAAAGACTCTTTGACACGTGTCTGTTTCTCGGAAATGACGATCCGTATGTGATATCATGTGCGTTTCATGTACCGGTAAGAGCGGTGATCGCAATAGCTGACTGCCCCGGACGGGGTATCGGTATAGTTGGCAAAGAGTTGCTTGAATTTCAGGCGATAAAGACCGGTGATGCCGCAAACAGACCGCCACCGTGCGATGTTTTGGCAAAGCCGTACCCTTATGTTCCGCCGGATCCGATACCGGAGGATTTTATAATAAGGGCTGTTTCGGAGATACCGCCCGGCAAGGGAGGGGATATTCCCGACAGCTTTCCCGCGGGGTACGAAAAGGAGAGCGGCAGGATCTTCGCTATTCCGCTAAAGGACGTCAGATGCGTTCTTTTGGGTGGAAAGGCATACAGCGGAAGGCACTCGTTTCTGTCAACCATTTCATCAACAGCCGAAAGATACGGTATTACCTGTGTAAAGGCTGACACATACGAAACATATATATCATATTGCAGACAATCCACAGATTTTAAGATCATCATAGCGGAAAACATTTCGGATATACTTGAGGGCTTTTACGAAAAGACAAGGAGCCCGGATGAAGAGGAGGAACTGATTTCATGTCTTGAAAATCCGGTCGCGGAAACTGCAAGGAAAGACATCACAAAACTGACCGTTGCGATCGTGGATGAAGAGATAAGAAACAGGTATTTCGGCAGGCCGGTTTATGAAGCACTGATCGGACATCCGTACGTACTGATGTTCGGAGGTCATCTTGATGAGAGCCGGATATTTGACTTTTCGTACATGCCTTTTTCGAGACAACAAAAGTCACAAACGCGGGGAAATGCAACAGTACTGAAATACACCGAAAACACGTTTTCAGGGGATGTCATACTGCCGCTCGAACGGAATGTGGATAACTCGCAAACCCTTTAAAACAGAGGTTAAACAACACATGATATCAATAGAATTAATACTTATCGGGAGCAATAAAAGGTTGTGCATGACCGTCGATGAGACAACAAAGATCGGAGATTTCAGAAGATATCTGAGAAGATTTTTCGGAATAAAAAACGAGTGTATTTTAATACTTTCCGAGCAGGAAAAGATCACGGATGAGATGAGTCTTTCCGAGGCGGGTATGTATACCGGAAGCGGAGTGGTGATCGAAGATGAATGAAATAGGAGTGGATCTTTACCGGTTACGGCAAAATATCCGAAGACTGGATGAACTGTATGCGGCTGCCTGTGCAGAAATAGAGGCTCTGGCGGACTTTGCGGCCTCTGCCGACATATTTTGGGACGGTGAGGCGAACACTGCGTTCATGATGGTTTTGGGTGAGGATCTTGCGGCAATATCCGCTTTCATGGTGAGGATAAGACGTGCCGTATCGGCCTGTAACAGGGCTTTTTCGCTCTATACGCAGTGTGAACGGGAGGTAGGGAACATGATAGGAGAATTAAGCAGATGAATAATAAGACAAGACAGCAGATCGAGATCGATTTTATGAGAGCCATAAACCAGGCTCAGGAACTCGAACATTTGGCTGATGATCTGAGCCGGATAGCAAATAACGGAGTCGAATCCGCCATACTTGTTTTAAAGAACAACTGGAGGGGTGATACAGGTGAGTCAATGGAGGTGGCCGGTAAGCGTACGATAGCCGAAATTTACAGGACTGCAGACGATCTTGTGCGTGTTGCCAAGAGCATCAGACTGACAGCGGATCTTGTATATCAGGCAGAGAAAAAAGCACTGGAATTATGCTTTTGACCGAGATAGTCTACAGTTATGTTAATCAACACAAAAATGAAAGGAGAAAGATAACAAATGTCATTTTATCAAGTGGACAGCAGGCAGTTAAGAACAAAAAAAGATGAACTTATGACTCTTTTGCAAAGATTCTCGTCAGAAAAAGAGAATCTTGTCTCAAATGAGACGGCACTGAGGTCGATGTGGGAGGGTGCGGCAAATGACAGCTTTCATGCTGCATTTGCGAAAAATGCACAGATGATGGATTCCTTTATCGAACTGCTCAGGCAGTACATAAATGTAATGGAGTCGATAGCCGACAGATATGATATTGCGGAAGAAAACAACACGGGGAGGGCGATGAGATGAATGCAATGCTTAAGGTAACACCGGAAAAGCTTCTTGAGACAGCATCCGAATTTGCGGGATGCGAGCAAAGGATCAGGAGCATCACGCAGGAGATGGTATCGATAGTTGACGGATTCAAGCCGATATGGCAGGGCGAAGCCGCGACGGGATTCGGGGTAAGGTTTAATTCGCTGAGTGATGATATGGAAAGGATGTTTGCACTCATCCGAAAGCATTCTGATGATC
Organism: uncultured Lachnospiraceae bacterium; assembly: GCA_902775485.1. Classification (GTDB taxonomy): domain Bacteria; phylum Bacillota; class Clostridia; order Lachnospirales; family Lachnospiraceae; genus UBA2868. Next base: position 634 of record CACYMJ010000049.1, on the reverse strand, counting down.
TTACGGAAATGGCAAATGAATATGCCAGGGCAGAGCAGGAGAGCGGGTCTTATGCACAGAATCTTGTTACGGAGGCGGTAAATTGAGTATGCATGTGTGCGGACAGACTCTTGTTCTCATAGATAATGATGCTACCGTCAGCGAGGTCAATCAAAAACTGGTCAGGGCGACCGTCAGGTACATGTTCTACCATCTGCCGCAACAGCGGGCATTTTGCGTTGGTACCTACGAGCACGACATAACCGGACAGGAGGAATTTCTGACCGATCCCGCCGATCTTGTCTGCAATGCCGACAAGATCGAATATGGCCCGAAGGACTCAAATCTGACCGACACGCTCTGCGAAGTGCTGACGAGGTGGAAGGAATCCGATTTTGCATGCAGGGATATTCTGGTTTTTACCGACGGACTTGAAGGTGCGGCGCTCGATCATGAAAAGGAGGAACTGTACTATCTGCTGGAAAACTGCGATTATCCAGTTTATGTTGTCATGCTCGATCAGGATAACAATGCCGAAGCAAGAAAGACTCTGTCCGCCATAGCGGTGACCAGCGGAGGAAAGTTCTACGAAACGGAATTCCCGGGTTCGGAGGCGGAAGTGGACAAGCAGCTGAGCGAGGCGGGCGAGCCCCCC
>CACYMJ010000048.1 GCA_902775485.1 uncultured Lachnospiraceae bacterium | reverse complement strand
ATCGGCATCTCCTGCCATTATCATCTGTGCTGCCTGGTTCACGCAGTTAAGACCGGAACCGCATACAACGTTTGAAGTAACTGCAGGTGTCTCAATGGGAAGACCTGCCTTGATCGATGCCTGACGGGCAACGTTCTGTCCCTGACCTGCCTGTATTACACAGCCCATGTAAACATGTTCAACATCTTCGGGCTTGATACCTGCTCTGTTTACTGCTTCCTTGATAACGATCGCACCGAGATCAGCAACGGGAATGGTTGAAAGTGAACCGCCCATTGTTCCGATGGCTGTACGACATGCACTTGCGATAACGACTTTTTTTGACATTTAGATACCTCCGGAAAAAGATTGTTAATTATTTGACAAATAACGCAACTTCAATTATACCAAATTTGTGGGGACTGCACAACACAAGATATAGAGAATTTAAAAGAAGTGAACACTATTAATTATATAGACATCATGAATCACTTCGACCGAAGCCAAAAGGAGGATAATATATCCCCGTCTCTGTTATGATCGCCGTGATCAGGCTGTGATCGGTCACATCAAATGCCGGATTGAACACCTTGATACCTTCGGGAGCCATACGTTTTTCATACCACATGGAAGTGACCTCATCACCGTTTCGCTCCTCAATGGGGATTTCTGCACCTGTCGCAATGGCTGGGTCGATCGTCGACATCGGTCCGCATACATAAAACGGAATGTTGTACCTTGCGGCAACGGTTGCCACAACGCTCGTTCCGATCTTGTTGGCGGTATCGCCGTTTGCCGCAACCCTGTCACATCCTACAAGTACCGCATCGACCTTTCCCGATGCCATAAGAGCGCCGACCATGTTGTCACACTCGAGCGTGACATCCATCCCTGCCTCGGCAAGTTCATATGCCGTTAGTCTCGCACCCTGAAGGAGCGGACGTGTCTCGTCACAGTATATGTGAAAACCGTACCCTCTCTCATGTCCGAGGTACATGGCGGATGTGGCAGTCCCGTATCTGGACGTTGCAAGAGCGCCCGCATTGCAGTGTGTCAGAAGTCCGTATCCGGGTTTTAAAAGCGTGAGCGCATTCTCTCCTATCGCCCTGCACGCCTGCTCATCCTCCTGTCTGATAAGGAGCGCTTCCTGCTTAAGGGCGTCAAGTATCACCGGAATCGGATCACTTTTGTGCATTATTGCAACCTTTTCCATCCTGCCAAGCGCCCAGCTTAAATTAACCGCAGTCGGTCTTGATGAATTCAGATAGTTTCTGTGTTTTTCAAACTCCTCAAAAAACACGTCATTCTCGTCCGTATCTATCGAGCACGCCGCAAGATATGCCGCAAATGCCGCAAACACTCCTATTGCCGGAGCCCCTCGCACCTGCAGAAGATAAATGGCCTCGTAAAATTCTTCAACCAAAGACAGACGAAGCATCCGTCTTTCATTCGGAAGCTTCGTCTGGTCTATAATGATTATCTGTTTTGCAACATCATCAAGTGCTACTGTTTCCGTAATATGCACCTCTTTCAACGGATTGCAGAAATGTCCCTGCCATTAAAGTTCAGGCTCGATCAGACCGTATGTGTTACCTTTTCTCTTGTAGACAACACTCGTCAGGCCGTTCTCCGCATTCGTGAACACATAGAAACTGTGTCCGCAAAGTTCCATCTGTACGCAGGCATCTTCGGGATACATGGGCTTCATATCAACCCTCTTGGTTCGAACGATCTTGATCTCGTCATCATCATTGTATTCCTTGTCAAGGAAGTCCTGCCTGAAGTTCTCCGATGCATGCTTGGCATCAATGATCTTGTTCTTGTACTTCTTGAGCTGACGCTCGATGATCTCTTCAACAAGATCTATCGATACGTACATATCGTTGCTGACCTGTTCGGAACGGATAACGCTGCCCTTTACGGGGATGGTCACCTCGATCTTCTGTCTGTCCTTCTCTACACTGAGCGTAACATGTATCTGGGTATTGGGAGTAAAATAACGTTCAAGCTTGCCTATCTTGTCCTCCACTGCCTGTCTTAAGCCCGGGGTCACATCAATGTTCTTTCCTACGATTACAAATTCCATGTGACACACTCCTTTCGAAAGTTCTTATTAGTACGTAAATTATACCATATTTTGATCGTCATTAGCAAACAAATTGCTCCGGCAAAAAGGGCCGGCCAACCGGCCGGTCCCTGAATGTTATTGTTAGAATATCCTTCGGATTGCAAGGATGTTACGATATGCGGCATTCGATACCTTGATACCGGTCTTGGCCGTCGATGCATGTACGATCTGACCGCCGCCGATGTAGATACCTACGTGACCCGAATAGCAGATGATATCACCGGCCTGTGCCTCTGCAAGACTTCCTACGCCGTAACCCATGGATCTTTGAGCACCTGATGAGTGCGGCAGCGAAACACCGAAGTTCCGATATACACCCATGGTAAATCCTGAGCAGTCCGTTCCGTTTGTAAGGCTGGTACCTCCGTATACATACGGATTACCGACAAACTGAAGCGCATAGTTTGCAACACTTGCTCCGAGTCCGCTTCCGCTGGCTGCGTACGATCCGCCGCCACCGCCGCCACCGCTTGTCTTGCCGGAACTCTTCTTGCCGCCGGCACTTCTTGCGGCTGCCTGCTGTGCACGTCTTCTTTCTGCAGCTTCCTTCTTAAGTCTGGCTTCCTCTTCTGCCTTTGACTCAGCCTTCGGGAACAGTGTGGCGATGCTGACGTATTCTTTTGAAACCCAGCCGTCACCTTCCTCGATATTAACCTTGACCCATTCGTCGGTCTCTTCTATGACCGTCAACTGGTCTTCGTTTGCAACAAGACCGAGCACGCTCGAATCTATGCTGGCTTCTTCTCTTATCTTAAGTGTTGTCGTATGGACCGTAGCCGTCCTCTGTCCGACCTCTGCGGCAAGCTTTACAGCCGCCTGTCCGGTTTTGACATATTCGCCCTTAACAAAGCCGACAACGTTTCCGGATTCTATCTTGTACCAGTCTCCCTGCTTGTCAAGCCAGGTACCGGCTGAATGGTTGTACAGCTTACCTACAACCTCGCTGTTCTCGTCAGGCATCGATCGAACGTTTACGTATCCGTCAACAACCGCGATGACCTGATCCGACAGATCCTCTTCGCCTTCCTCAACGTCCTGGGCCTCAGGCTTGACATCGATCGAAGGATTGGCCTCGTCAACTTCGGCTTCCGGCTTTTTATCGCCTTCCTGAAGTTCCGTGTCATCTCCGCCGTTCATGGCATCCTTATCCGCAGTATTATCCGTGGACGTTATTTCAATTGTCGCACCTTCCGAGGCGGAGCCCACAACTGCAACGCCATCTATCGTCATACCTTCGTTTACTGCCTTCGACGAAGGTGTCTCAACCTTGGCGATGACGGCCTCATCTTTTCTGACTATCCTGTCATGATTCGTGATGGTCGATTGTTTTGCCGCATTACGGGCAACATTCGCACGTATATCCTGTATCGAACATCCGTTACCGGTCGCAAGCGCACCGCCCGCTGCCGGGAAAACGAATGAAGAAGCAGCTCTGGTCTCGTTTATCGGAAGACACGTTATCATAACGACTGCAGCAAGCACAGCCGCCGTGACTTTCAATAAGCCTTTCTTCATAAAACCTCCAAATTACTATACGTATAACCCCTCTATAGTAAATTGTTACAAAATTGTTACGTTTTCAACCGCGTTATAGAATATCAAAATATATCCTGTGTGTCAAATCAGGTACTCCAGTACCGAATGGATCGCATTAGCACCGTCAGCAACTGCCGTTGACACCTGGCGGAGCCTCTTGGCTCGTATGTCACCCGCCGCAAATATGCCGGGAACAGATGTTGCGCACGACTCGTCCGCGATGATATAGCCGCGCTCATCCTTGTCTATCGCCTCAATATATGATGAGTTCGGATCGTTACCGGTTGCAATGAACACCCCGGAAACCTCGAGAGTACGCTGCTGACCGGTTTTTACATCCTTTACCTCCAATGCTCCGACCGATCCGGCGTCCGTCGCCGTGATCTGCTCGGGCACGCTGTTCCATACAAGCTCAACATTTTCAAGTTCGAACAGTGCCTTCTGAAGTATCTTCGCCGCACGAAGTTCATCACGCCTGTGCACGAGATATACCTTTTCACACCCTCTTGCAAGGAAGATCGCATCCTCAACGGCTACGTCTCCTCCGCCTATGACGGCAACAGTCTTCTTCTTAAAGAAAGCCCCGTCGCATGTTGCACAGTAGCTGACTCCGGCGCCCGTCAGCTCGGCCTCACCCGGGATCCCGAGCTTTTTAGGCGAATTACCGGTTGCCAGGATAACGGCCTTTGCCGTAAACTCTCCCGCATCAGTAACAACCCTGTTTGCCTTTTCGGCAAAATCGATCCCTGTGACCTCCGCCATGATCCTCTCGACATTGAACTTGTCAAGATGCTCGCTCATGGCTGCTCCGAGCTCACCGCCGGTCACACCGGGCATACCCGGATAATTGTCCACCTCGTATGTATTTACTATCTGGCCGCCGGCCCCGTATCTTTCTATCAGTAAAGTCTTAAGATCCGCCCTTGCCGCATAAATACCTGCCGTAAGGCCCGCAGGGCCCTCTCCTATTATGATCACATCATATTGCTGTCCCATGATTTTCTCCCTTTACTGTGCTATAATACAGTTATGTAAATTATATCACATGTTCGGGATATAAGACAAAGTATTTCGCTTTGTCTGCCATATCCAAAGGAGGGATCGTATGGGCAAAAATGCACTTATTACCGGGGCATCGCGCGGAATAGGTCGTGCGATCGCGATTGAATTTGCAAGGGCAGGATATGACCTGACGCTGTGCTGTATCAAGAATATTGAAAGTCTCGAGCGTCTGTCAAAGGACCTGGAAGATACGTACAGGGTCAAATGCCGGGCTTACCGCGCCGACGTATCGGACCCGTCCGCAGTAAAGGATCTGTTTTCCAAAATCGATCCGCCTTCGGTACTCATAAACAACGCCGGTATCTCTTACGTCGGACTCATTACCGATATGTCCGATGATGAATGGCGTAAGACCATAGATACAAATCTAAGTTCAGTGTTCTACATGTGCCGGGAAGCGATTCCCCACATGCTCTCGGAGTTTTCCGGCAAGATAATCAATGTATCTTCAGTCTGGGGCGAGAGCGGCGCTTCAATGGAGGTCGCATACTCCGCATCAAAGGGCGGATTGGATGCGTTTACCAAGGCTCTTGCCAAGGAAGTCGCACCAAGCGGCATAAGTGTCAATGCGGTAGCATGCGGACTGATCGATACGGACATGAACTCACGTCTTTCCGATGAGGAACTGGCCGAGGTCGTCTCGGATATCCCGGCAGACAGGATCGGAAAACCTTCGGAAGTAGCATCGGTTATACTCTCGCTTGCAGAATCCACGAATTATCTCACAGGCCAGATAATCAAGGTTGATGGTGGATGGAGATAGGGGGAACCGCTTTGCGGTGGGACCCTGTCTCCACCGCGAGCCCTCCGTCGCCGAATGACGACTTTAATGGGCGAGCGTCCTTGAATATGGAGATAGGCACGGATTACTGCGAATCCTTATCTCTTCGAGAACTATTAATGAAGTGAAAGTTCCGTATTTTAGGCATTTCTCCTTCAAGTTGCTGTTTACCTGTTGTGTACGGTAGAAAGCTCAGGGCTATTGTGCACAACTGGTGGCAACTTGTATTCTTTATAATAATACATGCTGTCATAATGAAATCATATTCTTAATCAAATCTTCATCTATAGGCCTAAGGTAATACATTAAATCTATAAAAATGTAGAATTCTACATTTTTATAGATTTACATAATGAAACACCCCAGGACAGTTGCCCTGAGGTGTAATAAATCGTATATGATTGTCCAAAGACGTAATACGTTGTGAAACAATTATCTCTTCGAAAACTGTGGCGCGCGTCTTGCTGCCTTGAGACCGGGCTTCTTTCTTTCCTTCATACGAGGGTCTCTCGTAAGGAAGCCTGCCTGCTTAAGTGTGGGACGGAAGTCCTCATCTACCTTAAGAAGCGCTCTTGCTATTCCGTGACGGATGGCACCTGCCTGTCCGGTTGTTCCGCCGCCCTTAACGTTGACATTGATGTCATACTTCTTCTCTGTCTCCGTTGCAACAAGGGGCTGACGAACGATCGTCTTGAGAGTCTCAAGTCCGAAATAATCATCGAGTTCTCTCTTGTTGACTGTGATATTTCCCTTGCCGGGCTTGATATAAACCCTGGCAACAGCTGATTTTCTTCTTCCCGTTCCGTAGAACTGTTCTTTTGCTTTAGCCATTTTTGATCTCCTTTACGAACCTGCCGTTAAAACTTCAACTCTTCGGGCTTCTGTGCTGCATGAGGATGCTCAGGTCCTGCATACACAAACAGTTTCTTGTACATCCTGCGACCTAAAGGTCCCTTGGGAAGCATTCCCTTTACGGCGAGTTCAACAACCTCCGTAGGAGCTTTTGCGAGCTTGTCGCGAAGCGTTGTCTCCTTCATACCTCCGACATAATCGGAATGATGATAATAGATCTTCTGATCCATCTTACGTCCCGTAACCTTAACCTTCTCTGCATTCACGATGATAACGCAATCACCCGTGTCGGCATGAGGTGTGAAGATGGGCTTGTTCTTTCCGCGAAGCACCTTGGCAACTTCCGATGAAAGTCGTCCCAAAGTACATCCTTCTGCATCAACGACATACCATTTACGCTCAATGGCAGCCTCGTTGGGCATATATGTATTCATGACAATACCTCCAAATCAATAAACGATCAAAACATTATAATATAACGGCCATATCATGCCCGGACCGGGGCTAATGGCATGGGCAGATGCCGTCACATTGAGAGATTATATTACACGCTATCAGGCGTGTCAAGGAGTTTTTCGGGCGGAAGATAACTCATTATCAGCCTTTCAAGATGCTCTCCGACCACCGGCTTGGAGACATAGTCCGCAAAGCCTTCGTTTAAGTACATCTCTCTGGCTCCCGCTATCGCATTTGCAGTCAGCACGATATATACAGGCTCCTTTTCCCTTTTGATCTCCTTCATATAATGAAGCGTCTCTATACCGTCCATCTCCGGCATGAGATGATCTATGAATATGATATCGTAATCCTTCTCGGCAGCCTTTTTGACCGCCTCCGGACCGGATGTTGCCGTATCGATCTGCAGTTGTGTACGCTTAAGCAGTTTTGTGATAACGGTTATGTTCATCTTGATATCATCCACGACAAGGATATTCGCCTCGGGTGCATGGAAGAGTTCCTTGTATTTTTTCTTTGTTCCCTTCTCCTCCTCGTCCTTTCTCTCAAACTCTCCTATTGTCTCTACAGTCATAACGGTCTGGGTTACAGAGAACGAGAATGTCGAGCCTTTTCCGTATTCGCTCTCAACATTAAGATCGCTTCCCATAAGCTCGAGCAGTCGCTTGGTGATGCTGATCCCCAGGCCGGTACCTTCGATGCTGCGGTTCTTCACGTCATCAATGCGCTTGAACGGTGAGAACAGATCATCCATATCCTCCGGTTTGATCCCGGCTCCCGTATCTTCAACCTTAATATCAAGGCTTATCTTCGAATCATCTATTGAGGTAAATCCGATATTCAAGCTGATCGAGCCCTTATCGGTATATTTTACCGCATTTGTCAGCAGGTTAAGGGCACACTGTTTTATCCTTATCTCATCACCCTTTAACAGCCTCGGGATACTGCGGTCATAATCGACCTTAAACTGAAGACCCTTACCGGCGGCACGGTCCTTTGTCATATTCACGATGTCGTTTATCATTCTTGCGGTTTCATAAGTAACCGGAACGATCTCCATCTTTCCTTCTTCCACTTTGGAAAAATCGAGAATATCGTTTACTATCGCAAGAAGTGTCTGGCCTGATGACTGTATGTCCTCGGCATATTCTTTTATTTCCTTCTCACCGGTCTCACGAAGGACCATCTCGTCCATACCGAGGATCGCATTTATGGGAGTACGTATCTCGTGGGACATATTTGCCAGAAAGCGTGATTTTGCCCTGTTTGCCTCATCGGCTATCTCTTTCTGCTCGCGAAGTTCATCCATATAGCGGTAATGCTCAGTATCATCAACAATGACATAAAGCGTACCTACACTCGCACCGTTTTGTATGAGTGAATTGGCCTTGGGGGTAAACACTCTGTCACCGATCTTGATCGGTTCATCGCAGTACAGGGCGAACCTGATACGCTCAATAACGTTTTCCGCCGCCCTCCCGGCAAGCGACTGTTTTTCAAGGTCCGGGAACAGGCGAAGCGCAGGCTTGTTGCAATACGTAACGCTGCCTTCATCGTTGAGAACTATGATGCCTTCCGAAAGCTCATCAACCACATAGTTTCTGGCAAGCGTCTCGGTATCAAGCATCTTATAGCGCAGTATGGCCAGAAGCATGAAGAACGTTCCTATGGCGAATCCGAAAATGGTCGTATCGAACACATTTGCTATGTGCACGAATTTGAAAACATAGATTATATATGACAATCCGATGGAGATAACCGCCATGAACATCATCATTATGCGTTTTCTGGCTACCGGATTCTTTTCGCGCATATATGTAAGAATGAGCGCTGTTAATCCTACCAGAATATATATCAGGATCATTGCCGTCTGAACCGGATAGAACGGTCCTCCGTTGTGAAGGAGTCTCGGGAATCCGTCCTGTATCACAAACTCCCGGTAATTGTAATACAGATTGTTGTTTTCGATGTTTAGTATAAGTGCGTAAATAAAGGCATGTATGCCTGCAAGGATCGCCGTTACAACGGCGGGCACGCGTATCTTGCACAGTTCCATGATCATCAGGAAGAACGCCAGTCCTATCCACATTCTTCCGAGATATCCCATTTTCAATGCAACAACGTAAGATTTTTCATCCGTTGCTCCCAGTTCCATAAGAACGCCGACGTTATACACGAGGTTCGAGGCACATGAAAAGAAAAGATATGAGTGGATCTTGCTGTTCCACTTTCTAAGGGCGATCCAGCACTCAAAAAAAAGGGCTGCGATCAAAAAATACTCTGTCCAGACTACTACCTGATACATCATTATATTAACTACTCCGTTATATGACCCGCGAAAATCTCATCGCACAGATCTTCACAATACTTAAGCGAAAACTGCGCATCACGTTTCCTGATCTCGTTTAAATATGCTTTGGCCTGGGTATACTCATCCAGGAAATACACTGTCGATCCGTTTATCCTTGACTCGACATGCGAAACCACGGGCCTGATGCCATGTTTTTTTACATATGCCCCGCCGTTATCATCACGCGAGACGGTAATGACTGCCATACCGCCGACCATCCTGTTCGAAATGCCCCTTCCCGAGCCGCTCGTCCAGTTGATGAAATTTCCGATCGAATAATAAACCGGGACCTTTTTTCCGTCATCGGTCTCTATCTCTTCTATCGGTTCGATGACATGAGGGTGCGTTCCTATTATAATATCTGCTCCGCTTTTAGCAAAGACCCCAGCCCATTTTTTTTGCATATCCGATATTCCGAGATTGTATTCCGTTCCCCAGTGCGGGCATACTATCGTCAGGTCTGCAAGCTTTTCCGCCCTCGCAAGATCATCCTTTACTTTCTTCTCATCAAGAAAGTCAACTGCATAAGGCATATCAGCGGGCAACGGTATCCCGTTTGTACCGTAAGTATAATTAAGAACGGCTATCTTATAACCGTTCCCTTCAAATACGCGTATGTTATCGCTGTCTTCCTTTGAGTCATGAATACCGCATACGATGACATCGGGATGACCGGTCCAATTGTCAATACAGTTAATGATCCCTTTTTTACCCCTGTCCAGTGCATGATTCGTCGCATGACATATGACATCAAAGCCCGCATCGGCAAGATCATCGGCAAGGTCAAACGGAGCATTAAAGCTCGGATATCCGGTTATCCGGAGATCCCTGCCGCCTATTATGACCTCTTCGTTTACAAGTGCCAGATCAGCAGACTCTATCGCCTTCTTCGTATGTCTGAATATCTCGGAATAATCATAACTGCCGTCTTTCTGAAGTGCGCATTTTTCTATACCGTCATGCATCAGGATATCGCCGACCATTATGATAGTAAAATCATCGGGATCATCCGACTGATCGGTGGCAGCATATGCCGTATCAGCGAAAAAAATCACCGCCTGTACAAGCACCAGGCACGATATCAGCCCTGCATATATGTGTTTTACGACCGGTGCGTACTTCATGGTTTTTCTCTCCAATCATGCTCTCTTTGCAAGAAGATACTCCAAAAGCGCCTCGCATCCTTTTTTTATAAGTCTGTAGGCAGTCTCAAAATCCCGTGTGTACCACGGGTCGTCGATCAGTTCGTTCGGACTGTCAGTATATTCCATAAGTGTGTGGATCTTTCCTTCGGGATCGTCTCCGAGAATACGCTTCATGTAATACATGTTCTCGCTGTCCATTCCGATGATCAGATCATATTCCTCATAGTCAGACCGGCGCAGCTGAACCGCCCTGTGGTCTCCTATCGAAATGCCATGCCCCATAAGAGCCTGCCTCATAGGCGGATAAATCGGATTACCGATCTCCTCACGGCTCGTTGCAGCCGAATCACACATAATAACATTCCCGAGATGCCGCTTTTCGATCATATCGTCAAAAATATACTGCGCACCGACACTGCGGCATATATTGCCGTGGCAGACAAAAAGTATCTTAATCATTCTAAATTTCCTCCTAGATTGCCTCGATATGCCGCATTTTGCGCACTTTCCCGAGTTTCCACTGACTATAACACTTTTTGCTCGTGTGTCACACTATGCAAAACAGGGCAAAACGAGGCAGCGTGTAACAATCAAACGTATACGTACCGTATAAGAATTTAGGCCCTTCGTATACGCTCATGCTCCGTATCAAAGGTGAATTGTCACATATTCTACTAACTATTTAACTTTATAAGTTTTTTGCAATTTCAAATGCTTCTCTTAGATACTTACCAGCATTTTTATCCCGGTTAGCATCATTACCATAGCCTCTGGTCATCTCATCAAAAGCATATACTTCGCAGGTTTTTGCTCTATTTCTGATCCGGTCACCAACCATAACTGTCTTCATTGCTTCCA
>CACYMJ010000047.1 GCA_902775485.1 uncultured Lachnospiraceae bacterium | reverse complement strand
GATCCTTCTTTAAAAACATCACTACTGCCACTGCCGCAAGGCCGAAACACAGGAACCACTTCGGATGTATTCCGTCGGCCGTTTTCGGAGTTGCATCCGAAATACCCGCTTCAGTAAGGTTTGCCGTATCCACCCATACCATGTATGGCGAGAAGTGCGTACATGTATATGTCATACATGGAACACCGTTGATTACCGTAAATCTCGGTGTCATAGGATCAAGAACACCTCCTGCGGTACTTGCTATCTTGGCATTACCGCCGTAGATCGCAAGGTCATCCGGGATCGGCATCGTAAGCGATACACTGACTCCTTCGGGAACAGGGCTTATCTTGTTCGTTCCGGTCGAATCATACAGCGAGATATCAAACGGCAGATATCTTATAGGGCTGATATCATCACCGTACTTGTTATGCAATGCGGCAAGTCCCATCTCATCAGCTTCCGGAGTCTGGGTTATCTTAATGACATAGTTGTCACTCGATCCGTTTACTGTTGCCGATATCTTACCTGTATCACTTATACCGCCGGTCGTGGATATAACGGTCGCATTACCGCTGCCTTTGCTGCTGCCTCCCGATCCGGATCCGGATCCGCTCCCGGTTCCTTCATCAACATATACTGTAGATCCGATGCCGGGTGCAACTGCAGCAGGCGCCGATGCAAGGGTATCCTGACTGTTGATATATACCGGATACATGCTCGAAGATGAAGATGAAGAACTTGACGAACTCTTCGATGAACTTGATGAGCCGGAAGACGACGAACTTCCGCCACCTCCGCCGCCACCACCGGAAGAACTGGTTGATGACGTTGAGGATGAACTTGATGAGCCGCTTTCTTCATAATGTATGACCGTAGGCCTTGTCGGAGCTGTTGTAAATGACTTGCCTACAGGTGAATTACTTATATAACTGTATGTTCTTCCCTTATACTTCATCGGATAATACGGCATCATATCCTCTGTAAAGGTCTTGTTTTTCTCGATCTCCACTTCATCGAGGAATTCGCCGTCATCATATTCAAATGTGATGGTTATCTTATCTCCGGTACCGTATATCGGGATAAATGTTGCCGCTTCATAAAGAGGGTAATAAACATCAAACTTCGTTGATGTAGGATCATTGTCATATGTACCCTGCCATTTTTCAAATACCATCGAAGGATCGGTAGGATGAGTGGGATTAACGGACGGAACATATGCGATCGCCTTCTCACCGCTGGACGCCGTATGGGTTGCCAATCTGGTCCCGTCTATATTGTTAAATGCGAGCTGGAAATTATCCGCGATATAATCACCCGGATTAACATTCGGATGAAGTTTCTTATTTGTTGCAAACTTCTCAAGCGCTTCCGCCTCTTTATGATAATGCATCGTAACATCGGGATACTTCGTATTAAGAAGGGGATTTCCCGGTTCAAAAGCATCATCATCTATTCTGTACTGACCGGTCTTCTCCGGACAATACACTTCAAGCGGTGATGTTATGGCACCGAACGAATTACTCTTTACGTTTATGGAAGCATCCGGGAATGTTACCTTATGCAGATCATCGCAGTCATAGAAACATCCTTCGGGCATATCGGCATTGGTAGCCTGAAGATCTACAACCGTAATGCTGTCGCAGTCTCTTGCCGCGTAAGGTGCGAACTTCGTAACACCCGCCAGTTCATTGACACCCCCGGCATCAACATCGCCAATAGTAGTTGATGAGATTTTATACAGGAATCCTCTTCCCGGAAGTATCTCTTCGACAGTTACGTCAGATCCGTTATCACTCTTAATGATACCGTTTGTAAACGAATAAGCCAGATTTCCGCTGCTGCCACTGCCGGCATTCTCTCCGTAGAAATTTACGGTTTCAATCTGTGACGGTGATCTGAAGTTATGCGGAAGCGTCTTGGAATAATCAACTCCCCTGGCATACGTATCCTCGGGATCGGGACAGTAGAACGGTAATTCACCAAGCATCTTTACATCCTGGTTAAATGTTATGGTCTCTACCGACTGGGGTATCTTTGTCGGATCCTCGACAATTACATCCGGGTTGCTTACATACGGTCCTTCAAAAGCATACGAAGGAATATACCACGGACTGCCCGCATCAAACGTTACGGATTTCAAGCCGTTTACATATGCAAACATATGGTACTTATCCTGAGGATCAGTATTCATCACCATACTGGTACCGCCCTCAAAGAGGCTTGAATTACCCTTGTCAAACGCATAGTAATGATAACTTCCGTCCTCGATCTTACTCTCCGCAAAATCGATAAAATCTATTCCGTAAGGAACCGTGATATCGGTAGTCTGATCGACAATCGCCGAGACCATCGATGTACGGTCGGTACCTTCTCTCTCGTTGATCTTGTTTACGGAAACAGGAACTGCCTCTTTGTCCTGATCTATAAAAGATGTCATGTTCGGATACTCGAGAAGGTAAACACCGGCAGGTTTAACAAATTTACCTTTGTTATCTATATGAGGAACCGAGGCAAGCAGTTCATCACTATATTTTTCCCTGAGGCTTGTATCCGTGGAATCTACGGCTACATACACGGGATTAGTCGGAGATGCAGGAATTGTTGCGTTATTATTCTGCGCAACATATGAGCATACAAGATTTCTCGGGTTCTCGGTCTTGTACAGAATATATATCTCGTTATTACTTATATTTCCCGGCGCTGAATAATCCCCCTTTCCTATTGCGTAAAGGTATGGTGTATAACCCGCCTTCATGGGACCGGTAAATACAATAGGGGCTGTTCTTGTGTCATATTCAAATGCTGTCGGATCTATACCTCCTGTTGCAAACTTTGCATACTTGTTGATATCCTTGTCGGCTCCGACCGAACCGTTTATATAGTGTCCGTCTTCTTCGGTAAAGAATCTTACGTTTTCAAGAGCACCGCAGTTTTTGAAGCATTCGGACCTTATCGCGCACAGTCCGTCACCGTCGTATTGATAAATGACATCGGTAAGCCTGTTATTACCATAAAATGCCCTGTCCTTCAGATCGGTTCCGTCGGCATTATTGGTTGTTAATGTCAATTTGGTCAGATTGGCACATGTTTCAAATGCACTTGTCCCGACAGAACGTATTGCTGACGGCAGTGTCAGATTAACGATCGAGGTGTTGCTCTTGAACACTTCATTATCAATACCCGAAACAGGTATCTCGTTTATGCCTACATTATCAGGTATAGACAGATCGCAATGATCGGTCCCGAAGATCTCCCTGTCCTTTTCGGCGGTTATCATACCGTCGTTTCGTATCTCGAATGCAAAATCATTCTTCTCGGGTGTGGTGGTTCCGGTTTTTACAGCCTTAACATTTGTATAATCATACCAAAGAGAATCGCTTTCCCTGTATCTGTACAGATAATCATTGGATTTGTCTGCGGCATCCGTCTTGAGGCAGTCTTTGTAGGCCAAAACATCGGAATTCTCCGGTGTCAGAGTCATATTAGGCCTCGGGCCTTCCACTACAACCTGCTCTCTCCAGAATTCACCGTCATTAAACCCTGATGTCTTATTGGTAAATACAACGGTATTAAGGCTTGTACACCATCCGAATGTTCCCGCCTGAAGAGTTCCAGTAAACTTTACAGGCAATGTTATCTTCTGTAAAGCGGTACAATCCGCAAACGTTCCCTTTATGCCTGATGTTCCGTCTGCACTTCCCAGATTCTTTATATTGGGAGTGGCACTGGCCTGATCAAGAGGATTTAAGTCAACGTTTGTAAGTGATTCGCATTTTGCAAAAACAAAATCACCCAATTCGCAGTTTTCTGTCTGCAAAAAGTCCACGGAAGCTATTCCGCATCCGTAAAAAGCTCCGTTTCCGATCTTTTGGGTCGAATAGGGAATGGTTACCTGATTACTCTTATGAACAGGCTCTGTATCAGACTTTATTCTTAGCGTACTAAGGCCCGATTCCGCAAATGCCATAGCCCCGATAGTCAGAGGCTGCGTTACATCCTTGTAATATACCTCATGCAGTCCGGAACAACCCTTAAATGCAGAACTTCCGACGGATGACATACCACCGCCGAGACTGATGTCCGTAAGGGCTGTACAGCCTTCAAAAGCGGAATTGCCGATCTTGTAAATATAATCATGTGTCTGTAAATGATTTATATTCGTTATATCTTTAAATGCGTTATCACAAATATAGTTTACCTGAGGTGTATACGGCTCAACTATACTGTCGCATACATAAAAAGTATCCGAAGGGGTATCTTCGTACTCTCTCTTGGCAGGTTCAGGCCCTATCTGAAGTAAAATACCGCTTAGTCCCGCTCCCGGAGCATCGGCATGCTCTGCATCGACATTTTCGGTCTCGATGTTTTCCGTATTGTCGGTATTTTCTGTTGTGCCGTCAGTTGCACTGCCCTCTTCAGTATCCGCAGCAGCAGAGCCGTCCGGCTGGGTATTCTCTTCAGAGCCCGTCCCGGCATTCTCACTGTTTTGAGTTTCGGTATTTACATCAGTTTCCCCGCTTCCGGTATTGTTTTCGCCCGTACCGGTTTTGCCGCCATTCTCTTCAAGGCTCTCCTGGACTGTCTCAGCATCAGGAGCGGTCTCAGCATCAGGAGCATTTTCCTCACCCGGAAGGCCTTCTTCCATAGGTCCGTTGACGCTTTCTCTTTTTGGCGTTGCGGGGTACTGGAATTTGGCGACAAAATCCATATCCCTTGTTATAGCCTGCGAAAGATCCGGTTCCCATTCCAAAAATACCGCTCCGGCAGTTGAGGACTTCGGATCAGCCGGTTTGCTCGTCGCACCTACTGTTTCTCCGTCCTTTACCCTGATCTCTTTTTTTACAACACCTTCTGAAATAAACTTTACGGTATGATAATTACCGGCCTCATCAAACACCTCTATCTTTTTGGTTGACAGGCCACCTGTGGTTGTAACGGTACTCTTATACAATCTCCAGTCAAGTGTATCGGGATCCTGATATTCCCAGGTTTTTTCGGTTGTATCCTTTACATATCCCGCCACAAGATTGATATTTCCTCCGGGCGGAACATAATAGTCCTTGCCTATATACTCTTTAAGATAATGACCGTCCGAACTGAGCTTATATATCGGCTTTACATCACTGTACCCGTCAATGTTGACAAGATAAAACTTCACTCCGCCGACCATATACACATGCGGCGTAAACTGATCACCGCCAAATCCGTCAGCCTCTGTTATCAAAGGAAATCCGCCAACAACCGTACCGGTATAATCGGTTTTACACTCGGCATTTGTATTATCAACTATCGCTGTGATAGCATCCGCATGGGTTTTGTTTCCGTCAAATTCACCGGAAGTATCGGCGCTTACACCGCCTGTAGGTATCGCACCTACAACGATTGACGTGGCAAGCATCAGACTGCCTATTGTCCTTCTGACACTCTTTTTAAGGTAAAGCTTTTTTCTTCCCCTCTTAACATGCGTATCAGCCGTTTTTACAGACTCTTCTGCCGCTCTTTTCCCGGAAGGTATTGCCTTTTCCTCTTCTGCAAGCTGCTCCTCGATAGATTTGAAAACGATCTTTTTCTCTTCCATTTCTTTTTCCTTTAAAATCAGTTACACAACAAACATACATAGCCTGATATCCCTATCCGTAGGTCACTCAGAGAATATGTATGATCGCGTCCATGCCTGTATTTATTTTCCGGGTTCGGATTCTATGAACCCTATCAGTATGTTTATCGGCATTTCCTTAACAATGTATTAGATTTTGATTAACATAAATATACATACTATATTCTACAATATAATGGCTAAAAATCAAGCAAAAAGTACATTATTTTGTGGTATAAAAAACGCCCGCCACAAAATGTGACGGGTGTCGGACCTTACCGGGTCTATTTTACCTTTCTGGCAACTACGACAAAACGTTCCGCATCCTTCTCGTAATCACATGTGGATAACGTGATTATATCGTCCCCGTATTCGGCAGTTACGCCGGTGTCGTAAAGCGACTTCGCGGCCATGTCGTTCATGGCGCTTTCCCACTCTTCGGCCGAATTGGCATCTATGAACTGATAATACTTGAAAGCGACCTCTACCTCATCGTAAACATTGTCGCCAAATACATACATAACCTGGTATTTACCCTTCTCATACAGAGTATCGAAAAATATATACGGATGCTCCTTGGCAAAATCTTCCTGTTTGAACTTTTTCAGATCGCCGAACATCTTGCCGCTCTTCATGTTGTGACCGTACATTATGATGTTCTGGCTCCTAGGCCATATGCTGCAGGCGCTGTCGATAAATATCGATCCGTTATTGTCCTTCTCCTGATTGAAATTGTGATTCAGATAATAATCATTGTTAGGGGACTGCATAACGGGATAGTCTATGAGAGTATCATCGATCCTGACCCATCCGACGAGACTCTTGTTGTTATTATAAAGTGTCCGATATTCGTCAAGTATATCCGGAGCCTCCGCGTCGTGCGTCAGATGAACAACAACCGTTTTATCCCTGTTCTTTGTATAGTCAGTACCTTTCAGATCTGCCAGATGTTCATAATTTTCCTGGGTATCACCCGCCTGTTTGACGTAAAATGCAAAATATCCGAGGCATCCTATTGCTATGGCGGTAAATATCCATGTTATGATCTTGCGTATCTTTATCGGTTTGGGAAGGTCGCGAAAGCGGATCTTCTTTTTCCTGCGTGCCATCAGCCTTCGCCTCCGGCCAGCTTCGCCTTATCCTTCGGATCGAATACCCCGGCTCCTTTATCAGGCTTTATAAAGAACATACGGTACTGCATTATCCCGTCCTTTTCCCCGCGTTCCACCTTGTCACACAATATGACCAGCAACTGGTTCATGACCTTGCAGAACTCGTCAAATATATCCTTATCAACATTTCCCAGCCTTAGATCGATCAGGAAATCCACCCTGAGTACGTTCTCGCCTTCCCTGATCTCAAGTTTGGCGCGATACCGCTCCAGATTTATCGTAAAACCGAAACTGACAAAGTGGCACACAAATCCAATCAGCTCCCCGAGCTCGCTCTTGTGAAGGCACTCGGCTCCGTTTATCTGGAAATGTTTCTGTTTTTCGGTATCGTTTACACTGTCCCTTATGAACTTAAAGTACTCTATCGGATCAAATGAACTGACAATGAATCTTTCGACAAATTCATTGAGTTCATCGGCAAAAAACGAGCTTATCCTTTTTGCGTATTCCTTGGGCAGGTCTATGCACATGCTGTCGATGCAGGTCGCATAAAGTTTTATTATATGCGAATAGCATTCAACCCTCGAATTAAGTACCGAAGACATCTCTTCCATGGAGCTTTTGAACTGTCTCTCCTTATTGCGAAGCGCGCTCGCTTCACGACGAAGTTTTTCCTCGGCATCATAAAACTCGATCTCTTTTAAGAACATATCCCAAAGAGTCTCTACGGAAAAGTTCTCCCTTGGGATCACACGTGACATCTCATAAGTGTTGAAAAGGTTAACCGCCATCTCTGTATTGGCCTCTTCGTATATGAATATGAAGCGGCAGTCGGGATTCTCATCGGCCACGATCTCAGCTATCTCGTTACCGTCCATTATGCTCATGGACAGTGTCATGGCACATACGGCAAGATCACCGCATTTAGACATCTCTATGGCTTCCTCGCTCGTAGAGGCATACAGATACTCATAACCGCTCTTGTCGGCAAAAGCAGTCTTTATCCTTTCAAGGAGAAACGTATCTTCACTTATGAACAGCCCTTTTAGCATCCGTTGCTACCCGATCCTATTTCATAACGATGTTAACGATCTTTCCGGGAACATAAATTTCCTTGACGATATTTCCCGTAAGTTTATCTGCAACTGCCTCTTTGCCCTTTGCAATGGCATTTTCCCTGCTCTCGTCCTTGTCGATCATAACGGTAGCCTTAAGCTTTCCGTTAATCTGAACGGCGATCTCAATCGTGGCATCTATGGTTTTTGCCTCGTCATATTCAGGCCAGGGAGATGTTGCAACAAAACCCTTACCGCCGAGCGACTCCCACAATTCCTCGCAGATATGCGGTGCAAACGGTGACAGAAGCTTAATGAACACTTCCAGTTCATCCTTTGAGATCGAACCGTTTGCGCTCACCTCATTCATAAACGTCATCATTGCAGCGATGGCGGTGTTGAACTTCATCTGTTCGATATCCTCGGACACCTTCTTGATCATCTTATGAAGGCTTGACTCAAGCGATGTATCGCCGGGTTTTACATCCACAAGATCGACAAGTGCTGCAAACCTGTCTATAAATCTCTTACATCCCTTTACGCCGTTCTCGCTCCACGGAGTCGCTGCGCCGTAATCGCCCATAAAGAGAACATACAGTCTTAAAGTATCGGCACCGTACTGTTTTACGATATCCATCGGATCAACAACATTACCGCGGCTCTTGCTCATCTTTTCCCCGTCGGTTCCGAGGATCAGGCCCTGATACGATCTCTTCGCATAAGGCTCCGGTGTGTTTACGACTCCGATATCATATAAAAATCTGTGCCAGAACCTTGAGTATATAAGGTGGCGGGTAACATGCTCCATACCGCCGTTATACCAGTCAACGGGCATCCAGTATTTTAACTTGTCGTCATCGGCAAGTGCCTTGTCATTCTTCGGATCACAGAAGCGCAGGAAATACCATGACGAACCGGCCCACTGGGGCATCGTGTCGGTCTCGCGCTTTGCATCACCTCCGCACTTGGGGCACTTACAGTTTACGAAGGAATCAATCTTGGCAAGCGGCGAATTGCCGTCTTCACCGGGCTCAAAGTTCTTAACATCGGGAAGCTCAAGCGGCAGCTCCTCGTAAGGCACGGCAACAACACCGCACTTGCTGCAGTGAATGAGAGGTATTGGCTCTCCCCAGTATCTCTGGCGGTTGAATGCCCAGTCCTTCATCTTGTACTGAACGCCTTTATGTCCTATGCCCTTTTCCTCAAGATAGCCGAGCATCTTTGCTATCGAGTCCTTCTTGTTCGTACACCCGTTAAGGAATCCCGAATTGATCATGTTTCCGTCGCCGGTATACGCCTCGGTGCTTATATCTCCGCCTTCTATTACCTGAATGATATCTACACCGAACTTTTTGGCAAACTCGTAGTCACGCTGGTCATGAGCCGGAACAGCCATGATCGCGCCTGTACCGTAACCCATCATTACATAGTCTGCGATGAATATCGGGATCTCCTTGCCGTCAACGGGATTGATCGCGCTTATACCGTCAAGTTTCACACCCGTCTTGTCCTTTACGAGCTGTGTACGCTCGAATTCCGTCTTCTTGGCACATTCCTCCCTGTATTTTTCAACTTCATCAAAGTTTTTGAGTCTGTCCTTATACTTATCGATAAGCGGATGCTCGGGAGCGATGACCATAAACGTTACACCGAAAAGCGTATCGCAACGTGTTGTATAGATCTCGAGCTTCTCGTCAATATCCTTAAGGGTAAAGTTTACAAACGCGCCTTCGCTCTTTCCGATCCAGTTGACTTCCTGCTGTTTTACGTTTTCCGGAAAATCTACCGTTTCAAGGCCTTCGAGAAGCTTATCGGCGTAATCCGTGATCCGCAGATACCAGACCGATTTTTCCTTCTGGATAACATCGCTGTGGCATACATCGCATTTACCGCCCTGGCTGTCCTCGTTGGAGAGTACGACCTTACAGTGCGGACAGTAGTTAACGAGCGTGTTGGCGCGGAAAACGAGTCCCTTTTCAAAGAGCTTTAAGAATATCCACTGCGTCCACTTATAATAGTCGGGATTACTTGTAGCCAGATTTCTGTCCCAGTCGAACGAATAGCCCACGGTCTTGAGCTGCTCGGTAAAGTGCTCTATGTTCTTCTGGGTTATAACCGCAGGATGCGTTCCCGTTTTGATCGCATAGTTTTCCGCGGGAAGCCCGAACGAATCGAATCCCATCGGAAACATAACGTTATAGCCCTGCATACGGCGTTTTCTGGCGATAACCTCGATACTCGAATATGCCTTTATGTGTCCGACATGCATACCGGCACCCGACGGATACGGGAACTCAACAAGCCCGTAAAACTTCGGTTTGCTGCTGCCATCTTCTGCTTTGAATATTCCGGCCTCATCCCACTTTGCCTGCCACTTTTTCTCCACACCTTCGTGGTCATAATACTTTGCCATAATCTCCTCCTGTTGCGATATCTCCTATATAATAAAATCCTTTACACTGTGTAAGCTTAACATTTACTATCTTTCCGATGAGCGATTCATCTCCGGGAAAGTGTACGTTCAGATTGTTTGAAAGTCTCCCCGTAACCAGCGACGGATCCTGCCGGTTGACATCCTCAACGAGCACATCCATTATCCTGCCTTCTATCTTTGCGGCCTGTCTTGCGCTTATCTCCTGGACCCTGGCAAGTACTCTGTCGAAGTTATACTTAACCTTTTGTGCGCTTACCTGATCCGGCATTGATGCTGCCGGTGTTCCCGTGCGTTTCGAATATATAAACGTGAATGCACCGTCAAAAGCCACCTTTTCAATGACATCTATTGTATCATCAACATCGGCATCTGTCTCTCCCGGATATCCTATTATGATATCAGTCGTGATCGATATATCGCTTATACGCTCTCTGATCTTTTGGGCCAGTTCGATGTAACTCTCCTTCGTATAATGCCTGTTCATCGACTCCAGTATCCGGCTCGATCCCGACTGCAGCGGCAGATGGATATGATTGCATATCTTTTGTGATGAGGCCATGACATCGATAAGCTCATCCGACAGATCCTTCGGGTGAGACGTCATAAACCTTATCCGCCTGATACCGTCAACTTCCCCGACCATATCCAGAAGCTTTGCAAATGATATATTCTCATCCAGTCCCTTGCCGTATGAGTTGACGTTTTGTCCGAGAAGCATCACTTCCGAAACGCCGTCCGCGGCCAGTCTTTTTATCTCATCGATAATATCCGCCGCCGGCCGGCTCCTCTCACGGCCTCTTACGTACGGGACTATGCAGTAGCTGCAGAAATTGTCGCACCCGAACATAATATTGACACCGGATTTGAACGGATAATTGCGCTTTACCGGAATATCCTCGACAATCCTGTCGGTACCTTCGCGGATACTCGTAACCGTGCCTTTTTCTCCGGCTTCCCTTTGTTCGAGAACAATAAGCAGCAGTCTGGCAAAATCGTATACGTTATGCGTTCCGAAAACAAGATCGACAAACGGATAGGATGCCAGGATCTTCGCTCTTGCGCTCTCTTCCTGGGACAGGCATCCGCAGACGCCTATTATCATATCCTTTTTATTCTTTTTGACGGCTCCGATGCTTCCGAGATGTCCGAAGAACTTCTGGTTAGCATTATCCCTGACTGTGCAGGTATTAAATATCACAACATCCGCAGCAAGTTCATCCGGCTCATAAACAAATCCGCACTCCTCAAGTATTCCCGACAGTTTCTCGGAATCCCGGGCGTTCATCTGACAACCGAACGTGGTCACATGATACGTGATATCCCTGCCGGTATTACGGCTTTTATCCTCAACAAGTTGCGCTGCGATCTCAATGCATTTACGCTGTCTGGCAAGTTCGTCGGCATCCGTATTTATCTGTTTATTGATAACTTCTGTTATTGAATCATTCATTTATATATATCCCGGATTCCGTAATGACCATGTCAACAGTCCTGTCGGCATCCTCCGTTTCAAATTCATCCGCGATCTGTATCGCATACGCAAGTCCTATAACGCATTTCGGATCGTTTTGTCTGATATATCTGTCGTAAAAAGCTTTGCCGTAACCGATACGATGACATTTTCTGTCAAATGAAACACCCGGGGTGATGCAGATATCCGCACATCCGTTAAATTTCTCAAGTTCCTTTGTGATATCCGGCTCAAAAATGCCCTTATAACCTTTGCAAAGCTCATCCGGATCGTTGACAACGAAAAATCTCATCTCGGGCTCGCCGCCGTTTTCGCAAGATCTCGGATAGGCAACGGTCTTACCGTCGGATACGGCCCGGGAAAAGATCATATCGGTATCGACCTCGTTGTTATATGCCTTATACAATAATATCGTTGAAGCCCTGTCGTACTCTTTTGTTGCAAGAAACGCTTCACAGATCGTGCGGGACTTTCGCCGGCATTCATCATCACTTAAGCTGCTTCGCTTTTTTAACATTTCCCTGCGGATGGCAGCCTTCTTCATTTTGATACTGGTTTTTGAGTAAATCTCAGTTACTTTCAGATCAGTGTGACCGAGAAAGTCTCTTATAAAAATCGGATTTACATCTGCTTCTGTGAGGTGCATAGCTTTTGTATGCCTCATCTTATGCGGAGAAATCTCCTTAATAGCACATGCATCCGCATATTTTTTGAGGACATACGCTATGCCTTGACGGGTAAGTTTTTTGCCCTGTGAATTATAGAACAACGGATGCTCAAAATCGGACGGAGAATCCAAATGCTGTTCTGAAATATAATTCTTCAGTAGTACAGTCGTTTTATCCATCAGAGGAACGCTTCTGGTTTTCCTGCCTTTGCCGGTTAGTTTGACTTGAGCCGGGAATTCCAGCCGCACATCTCCGACACGTAGATCCGCGAGTTCCTGTACTCGGGCACCAGTATCGTAGAGAAGCGAGAGTAAAACAGCATCACGTCTTCCATTCTGATATCAAATGATGGTATGATACTGCATAATAATTTTATTGAAGACAAAGACAAGACACAGCGCTTCCTGGATGACTTTTACAGGATCTACCCTATGAGTGCAACCTTTTTTAGAGCATATAATGTTTCACCGTGACATCATTTCGTCAATGTGACAGATGGAACACACTGACGGCAAACAGAGCTGTCCTGTGATAGGCAAGCGGTCTACCTGTTTCCAAACATCTGGCTTTGTTTGCTCCCCGTAGTTCATATTTTCTTTCGTTTGAGAACTCTTCAATAAAACGGCGGGCAGAAGTGGAGAAAGAATAATAAACACCATCTTTATTGACAAAGATATGTTCTTTTTGGTTGTGAAAGGCATTCCAGCGGGCAACAAGTTCCTTTTGCAGTTTAGTCTTTCCCGATGAGGTACTGACTAGCCCATAATAGTGAGCATACGCTAAGATAAATACTGAATTGACGAATGCACTTGGATTTATGAT
>CACYMJ010000046.1 GCA_902775485.1 uncultured Lachnospiraceae bacterium | reverse complement strand
CGCAGGCCTGCCACAGTAAAATGTTGGAGATAAATGAAATCATTGTATTCTCAGAACATCTCTTTTTATTTCCAACCAACAATAAGTTTACGCTATCACAATACTGTGACTTAGTTGACATTTTGTGTGGATTTGATATTATATTATTAGTTGTGGGCTGGTCGTTAGACCCAGGTCCAACCTATCGGCGGGCAGACTGTCCGCCATTTTTATTTGGGAGAAACCGAATGAGGGAATTAAGCATTTTTGTTGACGAATCCGGTGATTTTGTCGTACATACCGGTCCTCTTATTCGCAAAGAGGAAATATATTGCAATATGCAACCAAACGATCGACGGGCGATATTCACAAAATTGTTCTTTTTCGCTTTAAAGACTCATCATAATAAAAGAGTTCCGGTAGGAAATGTATAATGGATATACGATATATTGATTCAACAGATGATAGAAAATCAATCAGCTGTGTGTATGAAAATAGCTGGAAAACGGTTTATAAGGGTATAATACCGGCTGATTATCTGAACTCCATTCCCAAAGGACAATGGGCTCCGAAACTTGATCAGGCAAAATGGCATACGATGGTTTGTGTCGAGAAAGGTTGCATCATAGGAACAAGTAGTTTCTGCAAGTCCAGATTTATTGAATACGCTGATGCAGGGGAGATAATTTCAATCTATTTTCTACCGGAGTATTGGGGGAAGGGATACGGCAGAAAGCTTATGAGAGTAGTTATGAGTGAACTGAAAGAACAAGGGTTTTCGGAAGTGTTTTTGTGGGTTCTTGAGGAGAATACCCGGGCAAGACGGTTTTATGAGATGTTCGATTTTACCTGTACAGATGATTATAGGGAGGATATTATAGGGGGAAAGCAATTACGTGAAGTTCGGTATGTATATAAGTATTAAACTCACTGATTAATATAAAGAGTAAAAGCTGAAACAGAGTTGAAACCGGGGCGGAATCGGATACTACGAACATCCTCCTTTTCCTTTATTATCAACGGTTGTGGGGACGTTTCAAAAATGGTAGTTTTGTTCGAGTCCCACTATCCACCCTGCCGAGAAATCCCGTAAAACCAATGGTTTACGGGATTTTTTAGTGTCAAAGGGACGGTTCTTTTGACACATCTTTTTTTATTTATCACGAGATATCCCTGCAGAGAAATTGTATCGTATTATAGACACAATGGGCTGCATCCCATACAATAAACTAAGACCGGTTACCGTAGATATATCGGAAAAAGTTTACAAAAAACCCGTAAGTGAACGGACGAAGATCAGGAGCGTGCAATGAAAAACTATAATGTGGATCAAAAACTTGAGGAGATACAGAAGGTCATAGATGAAGGACCTTATGCCGACGATTGGAGCAGTCTTGCTTCGTATGAGGTGCCAAAGTGGTACGAAGGATTAAGATTCGGGATATTTATCCATTACGGGGTATTTACGGTTCCGGCATATGACACGGAATGGTATCCGCGTATGATGTATGTGAAGGACAGCAAGGCATACAGGCATCATATTGAAACATACGGAAAACACACGGAATTCGGTTATAAGGATTTTCTTCCGATGTTCAGAGCCGAAAACTTCGATGCCGACAGATGGATCGGGATCTTTAAAAAGGCAGGTGCACAGTATGTTGTTCCCGTTGCCGAGCATCATGACGGATTTCAGTTATATGAGAGTGAGCTGTCCTCATATAATTCAAAAGATATGGGCCCCGGGAAGGATATACTGGGAGAACTGAAGAGGAGTGCGGAGAAAGCGGGGCTTGTGTTCGGAGCATCTTCCCACCGTATTGAGCATTATTTCTTTCTCGGAGAAGGAAGAGATTTTGACAGTGATATAAAGGGAGAATTTCAAAGAGGGGATTTCTACTGGCCGTCGGTCAAGGGACCTTCCGATCTTGATGCCATAGACGGTGAATGTGTTCCTACGGAAGAGTTTATGCAGGACTGGCTTGTAAGAACGTGTGAGATAATTGACAGGTATGAACCTAAGATCCTTTATTTTGACTGGTGGATACAAAGGGTTGAACTGAGGCCTTACCTGAAAAAACTCATCGCCTATTACTATGATCGTGCGGCACGAAAGGGACAGTCCGTGATCATTAACTATAAACACGATGCCATACCGTTCGGAATAGCGGTTCCCGATATTGAAAGAGGACAGCTTGCTTCTCAAAAACCTTACAGATGGCAGAGCGATACCGCCATGTGTTTTAATTCATGGTGTTACACGGTTGATAATAAATACAAGAAGGCGAAGGACATTGTATGTGATCTTGTGGACATCAACTCCAAAAACGGAACGCTGCTGTTAAACATCGGTCCGAAAGAGGACGGTACATTCACCCGTGAGGAAACCGACATACTGCTGTCAATCGGGAAGTGGCTTGATGAAAACAGGGAAGCCGTATTTGAGACGAAACCCTACCGGATATTCGGCGAAGGTCCCACAGTTGTTGCCGAAGGCGGATTTATGGACGGAGAGGTCAAAGAGTTTACATCATCGGATTTCAGATTCTTTGCCGGTAACGGTTCGATATATGCGATCGCACTAAGACCGGATCCGAAGGGAACATATTTGATCAGGAGCTTTGCAAAAAAACAGGGAATGCTTAACGAAAAGATCGGATCTGTCACCTTGACTGCCGATGGTAGAAAGCTTCCTTTTGATCATAACGAAAACGGCCTGATCATAAGATATGAAACCGACAGCGATATGCCAGTGGCATTCAATATCACTCCGATTTAGAAAGAGGGGCCGGTTAGGCCCTCTTTTTATTTGTAAAATGTTGTTGACATGCCGATATCCCGATGCGATACTATACTAGATATTGTATGCCGTCAAGCGACACATACAATAAGGTGTATAACGGGTACGGGAGAATGATTATGAAAAGGTACAAAGGGATCCTGGCGGCGGCACTGGGTGCAGCGGTCATCGCGCTGGCGGGTTGTGATCTGCCATGGGGCGGAGGCGATGACATGGACTACATGGATATGATGGCATTGATGGAGGAAGATCCCGGCATCAATGTTGAGACAGCTTATCCCGTTGTCAGGACGATATCCCAATCCGGCAGTTATATAGGAACAATTGAAACAGGTGATAAAGTTTCCATCACCCCTCGAGTTGGCGGATACGTTAAGGAGAAGTTTTTCGGCCTTGGCGATTTTGTCAACGCGGGGGATGTTTTATTTACTATAGATGATACGGATCTTCAGTTGTCAAAGAAGAAAGCCGAAGCGGATGTAAGGGATGCGAGTGCTGCTCTTGCCAAGGACAAGGCCGATAACGAAGCAACAAAGTTCGAGGTCAACGAGACGCTCAACACTCTTGATGAGAAGTCGATCGAAAACTACAACAACATTCAGAAGGCGCTAAGGAGCGAGTATGAAGCGCAGCTTGATCTGTATAAGGCATGCGAGAGCGAGGGCGTCCATAAGAAGGATGGCGAATATCTAGAGGACCTTATCAGGAAGGATGATGATGCCCTGGAAAACGCGAAAGAGTTTACCAAGAAGTTAAAGGACGAAAAGAGCATATATGACAGCATCGTTAATGCGGCGAGCGATGCTGAAGCGCGAGCGATAGCGACGAATAACGGTGTTACAGTCGATGCGGGCTGGACCAAGGCCCAATGCGGGACGGGATACCTGACCCAAAAGACAGCATATGCCAGTGACAGTGAGCTGTCCGGTGCGATCTCAACAAGCGAAGGAGCCGAAAACAGTGCCATAGCTTCGAAGGGTACACATGAGAGCAGTAAACGTGCAAACAATCTTTCCATTGTATCCGATCAGGTTGCTGCGGAAAAGGAAAAGGGCAATATCGCCGGTGCTCAGGAGGATATCGCTCTTAAGAGAAAGATTGCCGCGGACTACGAGATATTCACAAAGGCAAAGCTCTGGGCTGCATCACAGGCAAAGCTTGCGGCAGGCGATGCATCGGTCCTCTCGGCCAATGTCAGGCTCTCAAAGGCACAGATCGATCTGGAGATCGCCAATGCGAAACTGAATAATACAAGCGTGGTATCTCCGGTCAGCGGGGAGATCGTTGAGTGCAAGATCGATGATTTCGGAACATGTTCCGATTCGGGAGTTGCATATACGATAATCGATACATCTGCGAAGAAGGCTGTATTTTACGTGACAGGTGATGCCAAGAACAACATGGCGGCCGGTCAAAAGGTTACGATAGATAAGTCAGGCACGCAGTACAGTGCAACGGTCGATCATGTTTCCGATACGCCAGATGAGAAGAAACATCTGTACAGAGTTACCGCCGTCATCAGCGAGAACGATATGGCCGCGCTTGATGCCGGAACAAATGTCAGGCTTATTACGAGCATAAAAACGAGTGAAAATGCCCTGACGGTTCCGATAGGAGTCGTATATTACGACGAAGGACGGGCGTTTGTTTATGTCGCAAAGGATGGCCTGGCGGTTAAGACAATGATCGAGACCGGAGTGGATGATACCGTGGACATCGAGGTTGTATCCGGACTTACGGCAGACGATCAGGTGATAGTCAACTGGTCGGCGCAGCTTCAGGACAAGGCAGCCGTAAATGTCACGAATACTGCCGAAAAGATCGTTGTAAATACTCCTGCTGATGAGGCGGGAGAAGAAGCTGCCGGGGCGGCTGTTGCGGAAACAATGGATGGTGCAGACGAGGCAGAGCCGGCGGCGCAGGATGGGACAGTATATGTTGAGACTACTTCCAACGTTAATGTCCGAAAGGATCCGACAACGGACAGTGAAAGGCTTGAGACGGCACCAAAGGGCACAAGATTCGTAAAGATAGCCGACGAAGCCGGCGGATGGACGAAGATCATATATAACGACGGTGAAGCATATGTCAGCTCGGATTATGTCAGGGAGTGTGAGTAATGAATGAATTCATAAAAACAATACTCGCAAGACCCGTCGGAGCCGTCGTATGTGTTCTTGCACTTATTATATTCGGTGTCAGCACACTGACGAACATGGAACTTGAGCGGCTGCCCGAGAGCAGCACTCCGGAGTTTTTTATATCGGCAAGCTATGCCAATGTGAGCCCGGAGGAGATGGACCGGCTTGTCACATCCAAGCTTGAGAAGGCGTGCGGTTCATTAAAGGGTTTTAAAAGCATTTCCAGCTCATCCGGTTCGGGTGATGCCAATATCACTGTCGTATATGATTACGGAACGGATCTGAAGGCTGCTAAAGAAGAACTTCAGAATGTTATCAATTCGGCAAAGTCTTCCCTTCCAAAGGGTGTTGAGGTCTCGATAGATGAGTTCAACAATAGCGATGAATCCATATTTGAAGCCTGTATCCTGACGGATGATCCTGCCCTTGATGTATCCTCTCTTGTCAAGCAGGATATAGAGCCGAAGTTTAAAAATATAGAGGGTGTTGCGAAGGTTGAAGTAAACGGAGGCAGGGCAAGATACATATCTATTGAATTATCACCCGATGCCGTAGCCCAGTACGGACTGGATGTGGCCACTGTTGCAAATATCATATCAGGCGCATCCTTTGTCACTCCCGCCGGGACCGTATCATACGGAGATCAGACCATAAACGTCAGTACGATGGTGTCGGTATCTGATATAGATGACATTAAAAATGTCCCGATAAAGCTTGCCACAGGAGATGTTATCCATCTTTATGACATCGCAACGATAAGCTTTCGCGATGTGCCGCAGAACTACTATTACACTATCGACGGCAAGGACGGGATACAGATCAGTATCAAAAAGAGCCAGAAGGCAAATGTCGTGACAGTCGGCAGGCAGATCCGAAGTATCGTCGAAAACGCCATTGCCGATTATCCGGACCTTGAGATAATCACGATAAAGGACAACAGTATCCCGATACAGAAGTCGATCCAGAACATCTTCTATACGCTTCTTCTCGGTATCATCCTGTCAATGATAGTACTGTTCATATTCTTCGGGGATCTTAAGGCCAGCCTTATAGTAGGATCTTCCATGCCGATATCGCTGTTTGTCACGTTTATCCTGATGGGGCGTATGGGATATACGCTTAATCTGGTAACGATGAGTGCGCTTGTCATCGGTATAGGTATGATGGTTGATAATGCCATCGTTGTTCTCGAGATGTGCTTTGTCAAGAAGGATGAAGGATTTGATTTTCGAGAAGCGGCGTTTGAGGGAACAAAGTTCATCTTTACCGATATTATCGCATCAACACTGACCTCGGTTGTTGTGTATCTGCCGCTTGTCAATCTGAAGGGAATGGCGGGCCAGCAGTTTGCACCTCTTGGCTGGACCATCATGTTTGCGCTGACTGCGTCCCTTGCATCTGCACTCACGCTCGTTCCGCTGGCATTCTCCAGGTATAAGCCTGTCGAGAAAAAGACGCTGTGGATCAACAATGTCCTTGAAAAACTGGGAGGCGGCTATGCGAAGGTCATGCCGCATCTTTTTAAGCACAGGTTTATCGTTGCGCTCATCTCGCTGGTACTGGTTGCCGGATCCGCATATCTGTTCACGGATTTTATGTTTGATACGACAAGTTACTCAAGCGATTATAACAGCGTGAGCATAATGCTGACCTTTAAGCCCGGACAGAACGTTGAGTTCGAGAATGAGGTCATGAATCATTATGAAGAGTATGTCCAAAAGGACGAGAACATCAAATACTATTATTCCTATGTCGCCCCGGGAAGCGGTTTTCTTATGGCCGAGCTTCGCGATGACCTTGAGATCACACCGGATGATGTCGGAGCGATATGGAGCATGGATCTTGAGGGGTACGATGACAGGTGTGATGCGGTCATAGGATTCGGCTGGGGCATGGGAGGCCCGGAGGCCCAGGTGCCGCTTTATGCGGAAAACTATGACGAGCTGAAGGATTCGCTTGCGAAGGTCGAAGAGATTGCACGCCGTATCGAAGGAGTCACGAATGTCAAAAATGCATTCCACTCAGGAGGATTCAAGGCGGATGTTGTGATAGATCAGGAAATGGCCTTAAGCCGCGGCTTCGATTCTCCCAAGGATCTGTCCGATACGATAAGCGCTCAGATACAGGGCGTAAAAGCGATGGATGTGATCGTGGATGACGTGTCGTTTGAAGCCAAGGTTGAGATGCCCGAAGATATGCGTTCGAATCTCGGCAGCATAGAAACAATGAGCTTTAAAAACAGTGACGGCGTGTACATTCCGTTTACGGATGTTGCGCATATAGAATATACGAACGTGCCGCAGTACATTTCTAAGTCTGAAGGCAAATATTCCGGAACGATCAGCGCAGCATGTTCGGCGGAAGACATATACAGGATACAGGAGGAGCTTACCAACGAAGTTCGGAAGATGAATCTTCCAAAGGGCGTAACGCTTCAGGAAACAAAGGGCGCGATCGAAACAAGGGAGGCGATGAGCGAGACGACTA
Source organism: uncultured Lachnospiraceae bacterium (assembly GCA_902775485.1). Taxonomy (GTDB): domain Bacteria; phylum Bacillota; class Clostridia; order Lachnospirales; family Lachnospiraceae; genus UBA2868. The sequence continues at coordinate 8,399 of CACYMJ010000046.1, read as the reverse complement.
TCGCTATCGCAGCCTCGGTATTTCTTGTGTTCATGGTAATGGCGATACAGTTTGAATCGATACGTTATTCCCTTCTCGTCATGCTCTGCCTTCCGTTCTCTCTTATAGGCGCTATGCCGCTTCTGTATGCCGGACTGTCGCAGAAGGTAATAAATCTTTCAACGATGGTGGGACTGCTGATGCTTGGCGGAATAGTCGTTAATGACGGTATCATGTATGTTGATACGACGAATGAATACAGGAAGACCATGCCTGTTCACGATGCACTTATACTGGCCGGAAGATCAAGGATGCGTCCGATCCTTATGACAACGCTGACGACCGTACTGTCGATGATCCCGATGATCATACCGGGTGCCGGCGGAGATCCCGCGATGAGAGGACTGGCATACGTTGTTATCGGAGGCCTTACCATGGCTACGGTACTGACGCTTATAATACTTCCGATATTCTATCTGTTTGTCTGCAAGAAAGATGATACAGATAAAACACCGTCGCATCATCGTCCGGTGTTGAAACTGAAAAGACAAAAGAAGAAGTTGAAGGTAAAGTGATGAAGACGGTCAAGCCGGTTTTGCCAGGTAATACCCCTGATACAGGTCTATTCCCAGACCAATAAGATAATCAAACTCTTCCTTTTCTTCGACACCTTCGGCAACGACCCGTATTCCTCTGTTGTGAAACTCATGAACAAGATCCTTAATGTTCTCCTGCTTTTCCGGGTTGTGATCGATCCCCGAAATCAGTTCTCTGTCGAGCTTTACTATATTCGGGGACATCATATCGACTCTTTCGAGATCGTTGATCCCGCTGCCGAAATCGTCGACGGACAGAAGGTTATCCATGGCTTTGACAGATCTTTTCTTCTCTTCCCAGTGCTCCATTGAAAAGTACGGGTATTCCAGATTCTCGATGATCATCCTGCCGCGGATCTCTTCACCGAAATAGTCCAGAAACGCTTCCGCTTCATCTTCTTTCATACAGTCGGAGGGAAATGAATTGATCGATATCTTTGCCTCGTATCCACGCAGGAAATACTCCTGCATAGCACCAAAGAATGATGCCACTTCAAGGATATGGAGCTTATCAAGATCTGTGTACTCATCGATCAGTTCCATAACCGTCTTATCTTCGGGACGCATTAACGCTTCATAGGCAAATATCGTCTCTCCGTCCGCCTCAAAGATCGGTTGGAACACGTAGTTGACGTGCAAATGCTCAAGTGCCTCGAGGATGTCCTTATCCAAAGGCAAATGATCGTAATAAATCATAGTATCACCTCAAAATCCTTTTCGAGTTTTCTACATTGTAACATTTCCGGCCGAATAACTCAAGAAGTGTATTTTTTTCTCATATGGTATAATAACAAAAAACTATTCAGAGGATAGGAAATGACGTATTCGATCATCGGGATACTTGCAGCTGTCATCCTGATAATAACCAACCAGGATCTTTTGAGAACAGGCAGGGTTCTAACACGTGCTCAGCGCGCCTATAGGGGCTTTCTTATGGGCGTTATGGCTTATTATATTACGGATCTGCTCTGGGGTATTCTTGATGAGCATCATCTGACCGCATTACTGTATGCGGATACTTCGATTCATTTTGCCGCAATGGCCACGGCAGTCATGTTATGGACCCAGTACGTTATTGAATATCTCGACGAAGGATCCCGGTTTGAAAAGACGCTGTCGCTTGTAGGCCGGCTCTTCCTGGCTTTTGAACTGATAGTCGTATTTATCAATTTCTTTTACCCGATCCTGTTCAGCATTGATGAAAACGGTAATTATCATGCCCATATCGCCCGGTATATGACACTGGGCATTCAGATCCTGATGTTTCTGCTGACTTCACTATATACGCTTAAGATAACCGCGAGATCTAAGGGTTATGTAAAATCCCGCCATTTTACGATCGGTCTGTTCGGGATCGCCATGATCGTGCTGATCGCTCTTCAGGTGTTTTATCCGCTCATGCCGTTTTATGCGATGGGTTATATGCTTGGAATATGCCTGCTTCACAGCTTTGTTATGGAAGACGAGAAGGAGGAATACAGACAGGAGCTTGAGGAGGCCATAGAGCGGGAGCAACAGCAAAAACGTGAGCTGGCCGAAAGCCGGGAGGCGCTTCAGGTGGCACTTGCCTCGGCTCAGCAGGCCAATCAGGCCAAAACGGCATTTTTGTCGAATGTAAGCCACGAGATCAGAACTCCGATGAATGCCATAATAGGCTTTAACACTATTGCGATGAACGATCCGACTGCCAGTGAAAAAGTGAAGGAGTATCTTTCAAAGATAGGAGCTTCTTCTCAACATCTGCTGGGCATCATTAACGATATCCTCGATATGAGTCGAATAGAATCCGGAAGGATGATGATCAAAAAAGAGCCTTTTTCGTTCCATGAGGCTTTTGAACAGGTTAATACGATCATAAGCGGTCAGTGCAGGGAAAAGGGCATCGAATATAAGTGCAGCATACACGATGATGCGGATGATTATTATATAGGCGATGTTATGAAGATCAAGCAGGTGATCATAAACATTCTCGGCAATTCGGTCAAATTCACGCCGGAGGGCGGGGTGATCTCGTTCGATATTGAGGAGCAGGCAAGGAATGACCGCATGACAACTCTCCGTATGATCTTCAAGGATACCGGGATCGGAATGAGCAGCGATTTTCTTCCGCACATTTTTGACGCGTTCAGTCAGGAAGATTCTTCATCGACAAACAAATACGGAAGCACGGGCCTCGGAATGCCGATAACCAAAAGCCTGATTGAACTGATGAACGGCAATATAGAGGTCGAAAGCGAGAAGGGCGTGGGAACAACCTTCACTGTCACGATCACGCTTGAAAGATCCGACAGGGACAGTATCAGGAAGGAAAAGAGGCGTCCGGGAGGAGATCCCGGGCTTCAAAAGGATCGCAGGGTATTGCTTGCGGAAGATGTTGATATCAATGCGCAGATTATGATCGAGATCCTTGCATCAAAGGATATAAAGACCGAACATGCCGAAAACGGAAAGATAGCGGTTGAACTGTTTAAAGATCACGAGCCGTGGTACTATGATGCGATACTTATGGACATGAGGATGCCCGAAATGGACGGGATCGAAGCTACAAAGACAATCCGGTCGCTGGACAGGGAGGATGCGAAAACCGTTCCCATTATCGCCCTGACAGCCAATGCGTTTGATGAGGATGTCCAGCGCAGCATGCAGGCGGGACTTGATGCACATTTGTCAAAACCCGTAGAACCCGAGCTGCTGTTTGAAAAATTATACAGCTTTTGGTAGGGTTTGATATGATCGTATGATTCCGAAAAACAAAAGAGAATGCTAATGAACAGATTCAATCCCAAAAACTTCAAACTCTCCCCTGTACAGATCATTCCCGCCAGTTTCCTTATCACGATCATGACGGGAGCACTTCTTTTGATGATCCCCGCAGCATCGGCGGCAGGACAGCATACGGATTTTGTCACGGCGCTTTTTACCGCTACGACGTCCATATGTGTTACCGGTCTTGTTGTAGTTGATACTTATGCCCACTGGAGCCTGTTCGGACAGTTTATCATCCTGATACTAATACAGATAGGCGGCCTTGGAATGATCGCTATTGCATCCATGATAATGATTCTGACCCACAGGAAGTTTTCGCTTACCGACAGGATACTGCTGAAAGATGCTTTTAACCTTAATACCGACACAAAGCTGTTAACGTTCCTGATAAGAGTCGTTAAGGGAATAATGATCGTTGAGGGAACCGGGGCGATATTGTATTCGTTTGTTTTTGTTCCGCAATTCGGACTTGCCAAGGGACTGTGGTGTTCGCTTTTTAATTCGGTCTCGGCATTTTGTAATGCCGGAATGGACGTTATAGGCGCAAACAGTCTGGGCGATTACTCGGGCAGTATCATTGTCATGCTCGTAACCTGTCTGCTCATAATATTCGGCGGCATAGGATTCGTTGTATGGTTTGATGTTACAGACCGTATTAAGGAAGGAATCAGAAAAGAATTCAGAGTAAGGACTGTGATAAAAAGACTGTCGGAGCATTCCAAGCTTGCGATCGTATTCACGCTGATACTTATATTAGCGGGTATGCTTGCTTTTTTGGTATTTGAGTATAATAATCCCCGGACTCTCGGACCGATGGGATTTGGAAGTAAACTGGTAAATGCGCTATTTGAATCGGTTACGACGAGAACCGCCGGTTTTGCAACTTTTGCTCAGGACGGACTTACAGGTGCATCATGTATTACGGCTTACATTCTCATGTTTATCGGCGGATCGCCGATAGGAACGGCCGGCGGTGTTAAAACGATAACGTTTTTTCTGCTGATCATGAATCTGAGGTCATACCTCGGGAACAGGAATGAAAATGTCATATTCGGACGCCGCGTTTCGGAAGAATCCATGAGAAAGGCAGCAGCGATAGTATTCGTAAGTATGTTGACTGTGTTGTTGTTAACAGTTGCCCTTGTTGTGTTTAATCCCGTTAATCTTGAAGATGCCCTGTTTGAAGTGTTCAGCGCGTGCGGGACGGTAGGCCTGACACGTGCCCTTACTCCCGAGCTTAACACGGCCGCACGGATCGTTATAATAATAGCGATGTACCTGGGCAGGATAGGGCCTATATCAATGGCGGCTCTTTTTTCGGTCAATGACTCTGATTCAAATAAAATTAGACATTCAGAAGGTATATTCTATGTCGGATAAGGTGGTGTTATCATGAATGCAAAGAAATCGATTGCAGTTCTCGGTCTTGGAAAATACGGCCGTTCTCTTGCGGAAACTCTTTACGAACTCGGCGAGGATGTGCTTGTTGCCGATATAGATGAAAAGATAATAAGAGATATTTCGCAGAAGGTTACAACGGCTGTCTGCGCGGATCTGAGCAATGAAGACGAAGTTGCCGCGCTTGGCCTTCAAAACATGGACATAGTGATAATCAGTATGGGCGGAAATCTTGCCGCAAGTATTGTGTGCGTTACGATCGCAAAGGAAAAAGGTGTCCATAACGTTATCGCAAAAGCGACATCTCCGCGAATGAAGAGTGTTTTAAAGAGGGTCGGTGCGGACAAGATCATCGATCCGGAACAGGAGGGCGGTATCCGTTCGGCAAGGATACTGGTCACCCAGCATATCCACGATTATTTTGAGATTGATGAAAATCTCTGCATGATCGAAATGCATCCGCAGAGTTCCTGGGTCGGGAAAAGCCTCATTGAACTGAGTCTTCGAAAAAACAACAACATGAACGTAGCCGCGATCAAGAACAAGGGCGGAGGCTGGGCATTTATCGATCCGTCACACGTTCTTTCCCAGGACGATCTTCTGATGATAATCGTGGAAAAGAAAAATATGAACAAGCTGAAATGAGCGGTCTGTGAAAAATCGTTTTGACGTCATATAATTGTTCTGATATAATACAAAAGTTGTTATAGCTTCTCACATGAATGTACGGCTATAGCCAAGCGGTAAGGCACAGGATTTTGATTCCTGCATTCGCTGGTTCAAATCCAGCTAGCCGTGTACTGCTGATAGGGGAACCGCAAAGCGACAAGACCCTGTCTGTAAATGGGATACTAGCTCAGTTGGTAGAGCACCTGACTTTTAATCAGGTTGTCGGGGGTTCGAATCCCCCGTGTCTCAGTAGAAATGTAGTAAATTCAAGGGTTACAGGAATCTCAAATGAGTACGGTACTCAAAAAAGTACTCAGAGTACTCAGAAAACAGTGAATTATCAACAAATATTGAGAAAGGAGAAGCCTGTAATTGTCGTAAAATCAAAGAAAAGAACCCCTGGATCCAGGGGTTCTTTTTTGATAAAGATCATGAAACATAAACATATGAAGAGAATATGCCGATAATATATATAGTATTATAGGCCATCGGTTGAATATAAGTATGAAATTATATCATGGTAATAACAAATAATATAATCGCAATGAATGCGCAGCGACAATTCAATACAGTTGGCAGGAAGAAGGCAAAATCAACAGAAAAGCTGTCTTCCGGATACAGAATCAATCGCGCGGCAGATGATGCGGCAGGTCTTACTATTTCTGAAAAGATGAGAAGTCAGATACGCGGTCTTTCCCAAGGTGTTGAAAACACACAGGATGGAATATCCATGTGCCAGATTGCTGATGGAGCACTTGAAGAAGTTCATGATATGATTCATCGTATTACTGAATTGTCTGTAAAAGCGGCAAATGAGACAAATACGGCTGCGGATAGGCAGGCCATACAGAGTGAAATTAATGATATTCTTGCTGAAATTGATAGAATCTCGGAATCAACGGAATTTAATACATTACCTATCTTTAAAGATGTGCCCAATACAAGAGTAACAGGTGATGCTAAAACTACCAGTGATAGCATACAACTAGTGATTAATGACAATTCCAGAATTGATACGGATATTGATTATACATATAAAACAGAAACCGTGAACATAGGAAGTGTAGCAACAGATAGTGGTTTCACTTCATCAACATATATCTTGAGCCCTGATGAAAACAGAAAGTTTAATCAGGATAATCCGATTTCGTATGAAATAACCGAAATCGGAAAGGTGTCAAGCATAGCCGGGTTATGGGAAAACGATGGGGACAAAGTATATGCATATTATATATATGGCATTGATAATGATAAACTTGCTGAGTGGAATGATGATATATCAGAGGATGGTTGGTATGTATTTAAACGAAATTATGGGACGGGTTTGAATCGTGGTTCTGTTGTGGAAGTGTATAATGTAACAAATTTTATAAATGTAAATGACGGAACACCTAGAATGGGTGGTAACTTTTCTTCCAGTTCACCTTCTTCTATCATAGATGGTTTTACAGATTATGAGTATAGAATGGCATTTATATTAAATGGAGATAATGGCCCTATAGATTCCAGTGATTATTCGGGTTTGAGTGTAACTCCAAGTTTTGGTCGGAGCAAGGGAGATAATTCGGGCATAGGGCGTGATAATTCCACATACGATCGAAGTCTACAGATAAATACAAACAGTATACTTCTCGTATATGGGGGTACAGGTGAACAACCTATAACTGGATGGTTTAAGGATGGCGGATCTCCGTCATCGGGTGGTTATATTATTGACAGTGAGGGCTTTAATGAAAAATGGGGGATAAGCTACACAGGAACTCCTAAAGTAGGTGACAAAATAAGCCTTATAGCGGATAAAGACGAAAATCGTTATTACAGAAGATTTTGGATACAATCGGGCGCCCAAGCTGGTAGTGGTCTTTATTTAGAATTTGGGAAAATGAATACAAAAGTGTTGGGGATAAATGGATTGGATTTTTCAACAGGGAATGAGGCGAGAAAAGCGATTGAAACGTCAAAACAAGCGGTAAATAAAGTGTCCCAAATACGTTCCGAAATTGGAGCTCAACAGAACCGACTCGAGCATACGGTAGATAATGAAAATAACATAGTTGAGAATACACAAGCTGCAGAGTCACGAATTAGGGATACAGACATGGCAAAGGAAGTTGCAAACCAAGCAGTACAGAGTATATTGACTCAGGCTGGAATATCCATGATGGCACAGGCAAATCAGAGTACACAAGGTGTATTACAGTTGCTTCAGTAAAAATATGTAAAACGGATAAGTAGGCTCACCGAGAGATCGGTGAGTTTTTTTACAATGAGAGATAGTAGAACAAGTAAAAATGCACAAAATGGAAATCCCTCACTATAAGGCGAATATAACATAAGAAAAAAACATCTTGAGGCGAAGCAATTTTCATATGGGAAAATAATGATATCATCTTGATCTTCAGCTGGAAAAGAAGTCTTTTTTTTCGGTTAATATGTGAATTGATTACAAGATTTACTTCCGCCGCAGTTTTTGATGCAATATGATTACGATTTTGTATATAGACTTAGAAGTGAACTAATCTGGTTAAGAAAAGGGACAAAACAGAAAGAAGGAATAGTATATCCTCATACAGTGCTACAAGAACTGTTATATTATATGTGCGTTGATGAAGTCCATACATATATTGACCTTTGTGGTATAGATGTAGATGAAGACGAAGACGAAGAGTGGGATGAGTGGATATACTATCTTTTTGAAGATATGGGTTTAGTTGAAAACCTGTATACGATCGGATATGTAATTGAAGATAGTATATACCATTTCTCCCGTTGGAATGAACCCGTCTTCCATCTGGATAAAATAGAAACATGAAATGCGAATAATGAGTAAAGGTGGAAAAAATGACAGCTGGAGAGAGAATAAAAAAGAGGCGAGAGGAAATAGGACTAAGCCAGGAGGAATTAGCTAATAGGTTAGGAAAGCAGTTCAGCTCAAGACTGAAGGAACACCATATGAAGCAGAGCATGTCCAGGGTAGCCCATTGTATCGAC
>CACYMJ010000045.1 GCA_902775485.1 uncultured Lachnospiraceae bacterium | reverse complement strand
GAATCGGACGCGTTTTTTCCCAACCTTGATGAGGATGAGGACTGGGTGATGACTGCCGAGTCCGAGGAGATGACGTATTTTTCCGTGGAATATACGTTCAGGGAATATAAGAACAAAAATACAGCTTCATTTTGAGGCGTGCTCATATGTAACATGAATTAACGTCCGATGTTAACAGGAGAATCATCCATGAAAAACAGGTCCCGAATACTTAACAGGATCATAACGGCTGTACTTGCAGCCGCGATGATCATTGCGCTTGTGCCGCACGAGACACATGCGGAGATCTTTTACCTGCAGACGGGCAGGAGACTGGATACCGATTTTTACGCTAATTACTATCCGGATCTGAAGGCAAAATACGGGTACAATGCCCACAAGCTTCTGGATCACTATATCAACTACGGGATATTCGAGCGAAGGATCCCGTCAATGTATTATCTTAACAACATGGATGCTCTCGCGATAGGAGATTATGTTCCGAAGGAGATACTCTATCAGAGAAAGAGTCTTCGCAAGGGATGTAATCAGGCCCAGTTTTTCAATGCATATGACGAGGCGCTTTATTATATCTGCGATCCCGCCAGAAGAGCAGCGCCCAACAACATGTACGCGCAGATGGGAGTTGTTGCCCAGAAACTGTATGACAGGGTGAATTACAATCCCGGCGTGAAATACAAGACAAAGGGAGAACATTACAACGATCCATGCGGCGTATTCGGAAACATGGACAAATATCCGAGCGGTTACAGGATACCGTACGGCGCGGATTGTGCCGGCGCAACAAGAGCTGTCGGGCTGTGTCTTAACATACTGTGCATACCATACCAGCATGTTAATGAGAATAAGTGGAAACAGCAGTGGTGCCGCGTGAACATCAACGGAAAATACTACGTCATAGATCCGTACGTATCGCCGTACGTAATGGAGGAGAGCTACTACGTAAGACTGTATCCTCCGTATATGTTGTAAATATTGCAGCCAGGGAAGGGCCCCCGGCTGCACCGCGAGGCCGTATCGCGAAGCGATTTAATTGCCGAGCGTCCTTGATAAATGCAGCCAGGGAAGGAATTCAAAGGAGGATACAAATGGAAAAAATGAGCGAGAACGATCTTGATAATGTTGTCGGCGGAGTAAGCTTTCAGACAAAGAATGAAGACGACAAGGTAAGGTACTACTGTCCTTTCTGCAATGAGACATTCTGGGCGGATCCGGATATCAAACCTGTCATACACAGCAGGTGTAAGAAGGATATATCTCATTCGGCTGCATCGCTGCGTGCTTGACAATCGCTAAATGCAAGCGGATAATGAGTGAAAATATAAACAGAAAGAAGGAGTGACAAATGGAAAAGAAAGACATTGACTGGGGTAATCTCGGGTTTGCCTACATGCAGACCGATTACCGTTTTGTAAGCAATTACAAGGACGGAAAGTGGGATGACGGTGAGCTTACAACGGATGCGAATATCGTGCTCAACGAATGCTCATGCGTACTCCAGTATGCTCAGACCGTATTTGAAGGACTGAAAGCTTATACGACCGAGGCGGGAAAAACGGTAGTGTTCCGTCCCGACTTAAACGGCGAGAGACTCGAACAGTCGGCTGCAAGGCTTAAGATGCCTGTATATCCGAAGGAGAAGTTCGTTGAGGCCGTTAAAAAGGTGGTAAAGGCCAATGAAGCTTTTGTACCTCCTTTCGGAAGCGGAGCTTCATTGTATCTGCGTCCTTATATGTTCGGTTCCGATGCGATCATCGGTGTTAAGCCTGCGAACGAATATCAGTTCCGTATCCTGGCAACACCTGTAGGCCCGTATTTCAAGGGCGGCGTTAAGCCCCTTACCGTACGTATCTGTGATTACGACCGTGCGGCACCGCATGGAACGGGTAACATCAAGGCCGGCCTTAACTATGCCATGAGCCTTTATGCGATAGTTGATGCGCATGAGAAGGGATTTGACGAGAACTTCTATCTTGATGCCGCTACACGTACAAAGATCGAGGAGACCGGCGGCGCCAACATCATCTTTATCACGAAGGACGGAAAACTTGTAACACCCAAGTCAGACAGCATCCTGCCTTCGATCACGAGAAGATCGATCGTTCAGGTCGCAAGGGAATATCTCGGTATGGAAGCCGAAGAGAGAGAGATCTTTGTTGACGAGCTTAGCGATTTTGCCGAGTGCGGACTGTGCGGTACGGCAGCAGTCATCTCACCTGTCGGAAAGATCGTGGATCACGGCAAAGAGATATGCCTGCCTGCAGGAATGACAGATATGGGACCTGTCACGAAGAAGTTATATGATACGCTTACCGGCATCCAGATGGGCAGGATAGAAGGCCCCAAAGGATGGGTAGTTGAGATACAGTGACAGGAGGGAAGAGATGAAAGCATTTTGGAAAGAATTCAAAACGTTTATATCCCGCGGCAGCGTTATGGACATGGCTGTAGGTATCATCATAGGCGGTGCATTTACGGCTATAGTCAATTCACTTGTCAACGATCTTGTGATGCCGCTTTTATCGCTCCTTACGGGCGGATTTGATTTTACTAAACTGACGGTTGTGCTCGGTTCCGGTGAAGGTGCGGCAACGCTTAATTACGGACTGTTCATTTCCGCAGTGATCAATTTCCTGCTCATTGCGCTTGTGATCTTCTGCATCATCAAGTCGATCAACAAGATGAAGGATAAGCTTCAGAAGAAGGAAGAGGAAGATCCTACAACAAAGATCTGCCCGTTCTGCAAGTCAGAGATAGACATAGCGGCAAGCAGGTGCCCGCACTGTACATCACAGCTTGATGACTGAGCGGTAATACCGATACAAAAGGAACAGCCGGATATATTTATCCGGCTGTTCTTTTTACGTTACCGTTGACAGGATGAGCGAAATAGTATATCATCCCTTTAGTGCGTTACGCTTTAACGCGTCAAAGCAATTAGAGAAAGGATGTAATATCATGTTTGTGAAGATCACACTGCTCATTCTGTTTTTTGCCGTAATGATCCTGATCGGATTTGCCTCGAAAAAGAGCGCAAAGGACGTTAACGGATTCGTTCTCGGCGGCCGTAATGTAGGTCCGTGGCTGACCGCTTTTGCGTACGGAACATCTTATTTTTCATCGGTTGTATTCGTAGGTTATGCCGGACAGTTCGGATGGAAATACGGTCTTGCATCAACATGGATCGGACTCGGAAATGCGTTCATCGGATCTCTCATGGCCTGGGTCATTCTCGGGAGACGCACCAGGGTCATGACCAACCATCTTGATTCGGCGACGATGCCCGAGTTTTTCTCAAAGAGATTCGAGAGCCACTCACTCAAGATCGCATCATCGGTCATAATCTTCGTGTTCCTGATCCCGTATACGGCATCGATTTACAACGGTCTGTCAAGGCTCTTTTCCATGGCTTTTGATATCCCGTATGCAGTGTGTATAACGGTTATGGCAGTTCTTACCGCGGTATATGTTATCGTCGGCGGATATATGGCAACGGCATGGAATGATTTCGTACAGGGAATGATAATGCTTATCGGTATCGTACTTGTCATAGGTGCGGTGCTTTCGGGCAAGGGCGGATTCATGAATGCTGTGATGGCTCTTTCACAGATAGAAAGCGATGTTCCCGCCACGATGGGACAGCCCGGTGCGTTCGCATCATTTTTCGGAACCGACCCCGCAGGCCTTGTCGGAGTTGTCATCCTGACATCGCTCGGTACATGGGGACTGCCCCAGATGGTGCATAAATTCTATGCGATAAAAGATGAGAGAAGTGTCAAGACGGGAACGGTCATCTCCACGATCTTTGCCATAGTCGTTGCAGGCGGAACATACTTCCTCGGCAGTTTTGCAAGACTGTTCGATGATCCTTCACTTTACAAGGAAGACGGAGGGATGATGTTTGATGCGATCATGCCTCACATGCTCTCATACCTTCCCGACATCCTGATCGGTGTTACGGTCGTACTTGTCCTGTCGGCGTCGATGTCAACGCTTTCGTCGCTCGTTCTGACATCAAGTTCGACACTTACACTTGATTTTATCAAGGATCTGTTCGTTAAGAATATGGATGAGAAAAAACAGGTTTATACGATGAGAGTGTTCATAGCGGTGTTCATAGTCATATCAGTTGTGATAGCGCTCAATCCTCCCACGTTCATCGCACAGCTTATGGGTATTTCCTGGGGTGCTCTTGCAGGCGCCTTCCTCGGACCGTTCGTATATGCGCTTTACGATCAGAAGACCACAAAGCTTGCTGTATGGTCAAGTTTCGTTGCAGGCGTCGGCATTACCGTACTCAACATGTTCCTGGGATTCTTCTCGTCACCGATAGTTGCAGGTGCGGTGGCCATGATAGTATCGCTTATCATAGTCCCGATAGTCAGCCGCATAACGCCGCAGCTTTCGGATGCTTCAAAGGATGCGATCTTCTCTTGCTACAATCAGACGGTTGTCGTATCGAAGAAGAGTTCACTTGAGGAATAGTATTCCGGTTTTTTATCTACAGCGGCTGTCTGCGGACAACCGCTGTATTTTATGATATAATATCCGTTAATGTTATCCGAAACGGAAAGGAATGATCATATATGAGCGATCAAAAAACAATCATGATGCTCGGAAATGCGGCAATAGCCCGCGGCGCATATGAAGCGGGAGTAAAGGTCTCCGCAGCATATCCGGGAACGCCGAGCACGGAGATAAGTGAAAACCTTGTTCAGTACAAGGACAGTTTGTACTGTGAGTGGTCACCGAATGAGAAGGTAGCGACAGAAGTTGCGATCGGTGCATCAATGGCGGGAGTACGCGCGATGTGCTCGATGAAGCATGTCGGTGTTAATGTTGCGGCTGACCCTTTATATACGGTCTCATACATAGGGGTTACCGGCGGTCTTGTCATGGTGGCAGCAGACGATCCCGGTATGTACTCGTCACAGAATGAGCAGGATACGAGACTCGTTGCAAGAGCCGCACATGTTCCGGTACTTGAACCTTCGGATTCACAGGAAGCCAAGGATTTCATGAAGTTTGCATTCGACCTGTCCGAGAAATACGATACTCCCGTGATCGTCCGGACAACGACAAGACTTGCACATTCACAGAGCCCGGTAAAGCTTGAGGAAAGGCAGGATATACCCGACAAACCCTATGAGCGCGACATTGCAAAGCGTGTGATGATGCCCGCCATGGCAAAGGGAAGACATCTTGTCGTTGAGGACAGAGAGAAGCGTCTTGCAGAGGACTCATGCGATTTTTCGGTAAACCGTATGGAGATAAGAGATACAAAGATCGGCTTTATCGCTAGCGGGATACCGTATCTGTACGTTCGCGAGGTAATGCCCGAGGCAAGCGTTTTAAAGCTCGGACTCGTCAATCCGCTGCCCAAAAAGCTCATAGAGGAATTTGCTTCAAAGGTTGATAAACTGTATGTGGTTGAGGAACTTGAGCCTCTCATCGAGACACAGGTCAGATCCTGGGGAATAGACTGTACCGGTAAAGAGATATTCACCGTTCAGGGTGAGTACAGTGCGAACATGCTCAGAAAGGCTGTTCTAGGCGAAGAACTGCCGCAAAAAGACCCTGCAAATGTTCCGAACCGTCCTCCGATACTGTGTCCGGGATGCCCGCACAGAAGTGTTTATACGGTCCTTAACAAGCTTAAGATCCATGCGGCTGGCGATATAGGATGCTACACGCTCGGAGCGGTTGCCCCGCTGTCCGTCATAGATACAACGGTGTGCATGGGATCTTCCATATCAACGCTTCACGGTATGGAAAAAGCAAAGGGAAAGGATTACATCAAAAACTGGGTTGCCGTTATAGGAGACTCAACGTTCATGCATACGGGCGTCAATTCGCTAATGAACGCATTCTACAACCAATCAACCGAAACAGTGATGATACTTGACAATTCAACGACCGGAATGACAGGCCATCAGGATCATGCCGCAACCGGCAAGACGCTTCAGGGAGATATCGTTCCCGCAATAAATATTTACGAGCTCTGCAAGGCCATGGGAATCAAAAACGTTACCGAAGTAGATGCGTTTGATATCGCAACGCTTGAGAAGGTCGTAAAGGAAGAAGTGGCAAAGGATGAGCTGTCCGTTATCATCACAAAGTCCCCGTGCGTTATGCTTGGGGCAAAACCGATGACACACAAATGTGTTCCGATAAGCGATAAGTGCAAAAAATGCGGAATGTGCTTAAAGCCCGGATGTCCTGCGATCACAAAGAACGAAGACGGTACGATCTCGATCGATGATACGCTCTGCAACGGATGCGATCTGTGTGTATCAATGTGTAAGTTCGGGGCTATCGGTTCCGATTCATAGAAACGAAAATCTGATCAAAGCAAGAGGAGCTTTTTTATGGATACAAGGAATATTATGATCGTCGGTGTCGGCGGACAGGGAACGCTTCTTACGAGCCGTGTTCTCGGCGGCGTGATGCAGGATGCGGGATATACGGTCAAAATGAGTGAAGTGCACGGAATGGCACAGCGCGGAGGATCGGTCGTTACGTTTGTGCGTTACGGGGATGAGGTGTTTGAGCCTATCGTTGAGGAAGGATGTGCCGATCTTCTGATCGCTTTTGAAAGACTTGAAGCGATGAGATATGCACACTTTCTGAAAAAGGACGGTGTGCTGATCGTAAACGACCAGAGAATGGATCCCATGCCTGTTGTCATGGGTGCGGCTGCATATCCGGAAAACATAATCGAGGATCTGTCAAAAGAGTATAAGGTCATATCCGTCGATGCCATGGCCGAGGCCAAAAAGCTCGGAAATCCGAAGGTCTTCAACGTGATAATCCTCGGCGTTGCAGCAAAGCACATGGATTTTAGCGTTGAGTCATGGAACAGCGTTATCGAAAAAACGGTAAAAGAGAAGTTTATAGATATAAATAAACAGGCGTTTGCAACAGGATACGCTATATAGAAATACTTAAAGCGCCTGCGGTTTGGGGCTGTAACTGACTAAGAGGAGAAAAAGGGATGATCTGGAATGAAACAAAGGAGTGCATGAGCGTTGATGAGAAGATGACGCTTCAGAGCGCAAGACTGGTAAAGCAGGTTGACAGGGTTTACCACAACGTGGAGTTTTACAGAAAGAGGATGCAGTCAGTCGGGATCGAACCCGGAGACATCAAGGGCATAGAGGATCTGCCGAAACTTCCGTATACGACGAAAATGGATCTTCGTGATAATTATCCGTTCGGACTGTTTGCGGTTCCGCGTGAGCAGATCGTACGTGTTCATGCATCAAGCGGTACGACCGGTAAAGCAACGGTAGTAGGTTATACGAGACGTGATATAGACATATGGGCGGAATGTGTTGCCAGATGCCTTGCCGGAGCGGGAGTGACATCGAAGGACATCATTCAGGTCGCATACGGATACGGACTGTTTACCGGAGGTCTCGGAGCACATTACGGTGCCGAGTTCATGGGCGCCACCGTCGTTCCGCAGTCAACCGGCAACACCAAAAAACTTCTTACGATGATGCAGGATTTCGGAGTTACCGCGATAGCCTGTACACCTTCGTATCTGCTGCATATAGCCGAGGTAGTAAAAGAGGAAGGCATACTTGACGAGCTTAAGCTTAAGGTCGCCATATGCGGTGCGGAGCCGTGGACGGAGAACATGCGCCATATGATCGAAAGCGAACTTCGCATAAAGGCATTTGACATATACGGACTTTCCGAGATCATGGGCCCCGGTGTTGCATGTGACTGCGAATTTCACAAGGGACTTCATGTTCATGACGATCATTTCTATCCCGAGATAATCGATCCCGAAACGCTTGAGCCGGTCGGAGAGAACGTCACGGGTGAGCTTGTGTTCACAACACTTACAAAAGAGGGACTTCCTCTTATCAGATACAGGACCAAGGATCTTACAAGCATTGAATACGGCACATGCGACTGCGGACGTACACAGCCGAGGATACAGAAGTTCAAGGGCAGAAGTGATGACATGCTCATCATCCGCGGCGTCAATGTATTCCCGTCACAGGTTGAGGCGGCGCTTCTGGAGATGGGTGAGACTACACCGAACTATATGATGATAGTGGACCGTGTTGACCACCAGGATACTCTCGAGGTTCAGGTCGAGGTTGATGAGAGTTATTTCGACGATGAAATGAGAGGACTCGACAATCTGTCCAACAAGGTCAAGAGCGTGCTCAAGCAGGCTTTGGGGCTTGCCGTTAAGGTTAAGCTCGTTGAGCCGAAGACACTTCCGAGATACGAAGGAAAATCGGTTCATGTGATCGACAACAGAAAGTTAGACTAAGCGAGGAGGGGTTGGCTATGGCAGTAAAACAGGTAACGGTTTTTATCGGCAACAAAGAGGGACGTATAGAGAAGGTTACGGAAGTCCTCAAGAAAAACGGGATCAACATAAGTTCTTTATCGCTTGCGGAATCGGTTGATTTCGGACTGCTGAGGCTGATCGTCTCGGATCCGGAAAAGGCAAAGGATGCGCTGAAGGATGAGGGGCTGTCGGCAAGACTGTCCGATGTTATAGCGGTTGAGATATCAAATGAGGCCGGATCTTTACATGAACTGCTGACTGCACTTGTCGATTTTAACATAGAATACATGTATGTGCTCTCAAGCGCTGATACAGCCTCAATGATCATGAAGATCAAGGATCATGCAGCTGCCGAATCGGTTCTTGAGGCCAAGGGATTCAGGGTACTTGCACAGTCCGAGGTGTGCAGATAGACTGTTTATGACATGACCTCGCGAATGAGTGCCATCAGGCGGTCATTATCTTCGGGGTTCATGAAACATATACGGAAATACTTGTTGTCCAGAAACGGAAAGGTTGAACAGTTCCGGATCATCATATTTTTCCTGATCGCTTTATCAAAGAGAATGTCGGCATCGACGTTCTCTTTTGTTATACGGCAAAGAACGAAGTTCGCAACAGGCTCGTATACCTTCAGTCCGTCGATTGAACGAAGGATCGAAGTGATTCTGTCGCGCTCCGAGAATATAAGGTCTTTTGTCATTCGGATGTAATCGTTGTCGGAAAACATCAGCTGTCCGGCGGCATCCGAAAGAGAGCTTACGGTCCAGGGATCCTTGACAGCGGCCATATCCTTCATAAGCTGACGGTTGGCACATATTGCATAACCGAGGCGCAGTCCGGGAGACGCAAAGAACTTTGAGACACCGCGCAGCAGACAGAGATTATCATATTCATGCGTAAGCGGTATGCAGCTGAGCCGGTCGTAGTCCCGCGCGAATTCGATATATGTCTCATCGATCATGACAAAGATATTTAAAGTCCTGCACTTATCCAGAATGATCCGCATTGTATCCGATGAAACGGCTGATGATGTCGGATTGTTGGGATTGCACAGTATCAGCATATCAACGGAGTCGTTAAGGGCACCGGTAAGCTCATCTGCATTCAGTTTGAAATCATCTTCCTCCCTGAGCGGGAAATAAACGCTGCTGCCTCCGGAAAGCGAGAGCTCCCTTTCGTACTCGGAATATGTCGGGCCGATTATCATGGCCTTTTTCGGGGAAACGGTCTTGATGAAGAGAGTGATCAGCTCCGTGGATCCGTTTCCTACAAGGATGCTGCCGGCATCGGTACCGCAGTAGCCGGCGATAACGGTGCGAAGCGCCGTATACTCCCTGTCGGGATAGGTACTTATGACATCAAGGCGAGATGGCAGCTGCCTTCTTAATACTTCCGATATTCCAAGCGGGTTAACGTTGGCGGAAAAGCTTACGATATCCTCTTTTTTGATGCCGTACATCTTCTCTATTTTTTCAAGGTCGCTGCCGTGAAAACTGTCCCGGTGCTTTAGCATAATTTATTGAACCTCCGGCGGATTTTTGATATACTGAATTGGTATGCTAATGTGCCCAAAGTATACCACTTCGGGCGTGTATGCGTCAAAAAAAATTCCACAAAAATCATGATGAAAGGCGGTGAATACGGTGCGAAGAGTGATCGACAGGTATGCTGACGGTTTCTTTGATTACGACAGCGGTAAACTGTTGTTTTCTACCGCAAAGATCGAAGCGGACATGCCTCAGGGTCAGCTCTGTGAAGGATCATTCGTACTGTCTTCCGAGGACGGAAGGGAATTTACCGCCAACATATATACATCCAGCATGCGGCTCGTATGCAGGAATGATCACGTTGAAGAGCAAAGCGAAGCCAAGATCCATTACGTTTTCGATTCGACCGGACTTGAGAGCGGAGATGTCATAAAGGGTGACATTCAGGTCGTCTCTAATGCCGGAGAGTACTACCTTCCATTCGTTTTTTCAATCTCATACGGCATAGTCAGAGGATCGCTCGGTAACGTCAGGAATCTGTTCCATTTTGCGAACCAGGCACAGGTGAACTGGGCAGAGGCTGTTGAACTGTTCTATTCACCGGTATTTACCAGGGTGTTCGGAGGAAACGACAGGATCCATTATGACAAATACAGGGGACTGTCAAACATACAAAACGATCCGCAGGCGGTTGACGATTTCCTTGTTGCGATCAACAAAAAACGTCCGGTCATATATTCCGTGGACAGAACGACCTATGAGTATACGGATGTCGCCGATAACGTGCCATGCGAATTCATAGTTCACAAATCAACGTGGGGTAACATAGACGTTAAGATAAGCTGCGACAGCGATTTTTTAAGGCCCGAAAAGGATGCTCTTACGGCATCGGATTTTATCGGAAACGATCACCTGTTAAAGTTCGTGATAATAGGCGACAGGCTTCATGAAGGCAAAAACTTTGCGACGATCACGATCACATCGGCGCACGGCGAGCTTGATATAAACATAATCGCAAGACAACGCTCAAGGGTCAATGCAAAGCGTGCAACAAGGCGTGAGAAGAAAAATCTTACGCTCAGACTGATGCGTGCCTACATAGACTTCAGAATGAAGAAGACAAATGTCGGAAACTGGGTCAGGGAGTCGATGAAGATCGTTGAAAGGATGAATGCCCTTGACGATAAAAATCCCGTATCAAGACTGTACCAGGCGCAGCTCCTTGTTGTACAGCGGCGTGAGAACGAGGCACAGTGGGTGCTCGAACACGTCGAGAACGAGATGAACATCGCACAGTGTGCGGATGATGTAAGGGCATATTTTTACTATCTGCAGACCCTGATAAAACGTGAGGATGAATTTATAAACGAGACGGCCGCAAAGGTCGGTGAACTGTTCGAGACCAATCCGAAGAGTTTCGAGATCCTCTGGACACTTTTGTATCTCGATGAGGATCTTGCGGAGAATGCAACGCGCAAGATCTCAATGATAGAAGGATTGTTTGAGGGCGGATGCAAATCTCCGATCATGTATGTCGAAGCATATAATTTCTTTGTCGCAAATACCGAGAAACTGAATAAGCTGACAAGATTCGAGATAATGGTCATGCTGTTTGCGACAGGACTCGGGGTCATGGACAGTGAAGTCATGCGTCAGATCCTGTACCTTGCTTCAAAGGTCCGCGATTACGATCCGCTTTTATATAAGCTTCTTGACAGGTGTTACGACATCACCGGAGACGATGAGATAATCGAAGTGGTCGCAACTCTCCTCATAAAGGGGAACCGCTCGGGCGAGAAGTATTTCAAATGGTTCGATAAAGCCGTCAGGATGCAGCTTCGCATCACAAAGCTTTATGAATACTATATGTATTGCGTTCCCGCCGATTACGACGGGCTCATTCCCAGAGCCGTGCTGATGTATTTCGGATTCCGCAATGACATGAACTATCACAGGATCGCATTCCTGTATGCCAATCTTATAGCTCATAAGAGGGAATATGCGGATACATATGATACCTACAGGGAGCATATGCAGGTGTTCGCGGTTGAACAGATCGAGCTTGAACATATCGATGGAAACCTGGCAAAGGTTTACGAGGACGTTCTGTTTTTGGAGATGATCAAGCCTGAGATGGCAAAGCACCTGTCCAGGATACTGTTTGCCCATGAGGTGAAAGTGGATGATCCGCGCGCGAAGAATCTGATCCTTGTACAGTCCCAGTTTGAGGGAGAGCTCGTATTTAAGATCGAGAACGGATATGCGTATCCGACAATATATTCATCCGAGTATACATTGTTTTTGGAGGACTCGAATCAGAGAAGGAAATGTATTGACAGCAGTGCTGCCAAAAAACTTTTGAACGAAGCCGTGTTCATGCAGGCGATCAGATACTATGTGCTTGATAACGTATACTTTGACATGTATCTGTGTGAAGGAAGGAAACATTACATCACGGTTGATGATTCGAACGTTGAGTACTGCAGGGAACTGGCCGAATCCAAGCTTGTTTCCGAATACTACAAGCGTGATATCCGGCTGGCGCTCATACACTATTATTACGATAACGACAGGGTCACAACGCTTGATGAGTTTTTGCTGAACATGGACATCAAGGTGCTGTCATCCAAGGACAGGGCGACTGTGGTTAAGTTCATGACCAGGCGCGGAATGTATGAACGCGCATACCAGATCATGAGCATATACGGAACAGAGGAGATAGCGGCAAAGGACTGTGTCGGTGTCTGCTCGCATATGATCCAGCAAAATGACAAGATACCCGACAGCCTTCTCATAAAACTGTGCTATTACGCATTCAGTAACGGAAAGTACGATGAGGTCCTGCTCCGTTATCTTGTTGAGAACTACAACGGTCTGACAAAACAGCTGCGCAACATCTGGAAAGCAGCAAGAAGCTTTGAGATAGATACGTTCCCGCTTATGGACCGTCTGATCGTACAGATGCTCTATACGCATACAACGGTCGGCGAGAAGGAAGAGATATTTGAAGAGTACTGTAAGAATGCATCCGGTACAAAGGTTCAGCTTGCATATCTTTCATACTGCTCGTTTGAATATTTTGCGAAGGAGAGACTTACGGACGAGAGGGTATTTGATCATATCACACAGCTGTACCGTCTCGGTGAGAACATAAACGATGCATGCAAGCTCGCACTCCTTAAGTATTATGCCGAGGACCGTGCAGGCAGGACAGAAAAGATAAAGAGCATGCTCAAGGACTTCCTGATCGATTTTATGCACAGGAATACTTATTTCAGGTTTTTCGGTTATTATATCGATCTCGTGCCGGAGCTGTCGGACTATCTGGACAAGACGATAATAGAATACAGGACCAATCCCAACTACCGGGTTATGCTTCATTACATTCTCGAGAACGGTCAGAATGATGATGAGACATATCATACGGAAGAGATGCGGAACATGTTCGGCGGAGTGTTTACGAGGGAGTTCATACTGTTCTTCGGAGAAAACCTGCAGTATTACATCACCGAGGAACAAAACGGCAAGGAAGTGCTTACAGCGAGCGATTCGCTGTCGGTAAGCGATACGAGTGACTCGAAGATAGAATCGAGATATACCATGCTTAACGATATGGTCGTATCAAGGACGGTAAAGGATGACAACACCTTGCTTGATATTATGCGTGAATATGTGGAGGCGGACGCATTCGCACACAGGGTGTTCAAGTTAAGATGAGATTATGAGCAAGTACATACTCGGCTACGATCTGAACGATTCGATGTCGCAGATCAGCTATTTTGAAATGAATAATTCCGTACCCGAAACTGTCGCGAGCGACGCGGACGAGGAGCGTCTGGGTATCCCGACTGTCCTTTCGAAGAGAAAGGGAGTCGCACAGTGGGAGTTCGGTACGGCTGCGATAAAGGCTTCGGAACTGGGGAACGCAACGCTTGTCGACAACCTGCTCAGCTTTGCTTCGGCCGGCGCCAAGATCGAGATCGAGGGCGAAGCATATGATGCGACGGATCTTGTGATACTGTTTGTCAGGAGAAGTCTTAATCTTCTGTCGATGGTCATGAACCCTTCGGAAGTGGAGTGCATGATCATAACCGTTTCGTCGCTCGAGGGAAGGCTTGTTGACATTGTTGAACGCATAGCGCTCGCGATGCCCGTACCAAGGGAAAAGATCATCATACAGACGTATGAGGAGAGCATATATTACTATCTGCTCCATCAGCCCGAGGACCTGTGGGAGAGGGATGTAGCGGTATTTGATTATTCGGGGGCGCATCTGAAGGTTTATGAGATGTGGATGAACAGGGGAACGACTCCCGTTGTGGCATTCGTGGACCGCACCGATTTCAGTGACATCAAGATGCCCAGGTTCATGATGAAGGAAGAAGAGTCGATGGAGAAGGCGGACAGGATAGACGAGATGGTCCTGCAGATAAGCCACGATTATTTTTCCAACAAAAGCATCGGGACCGTATTTCTTCTCGGAGAGGGATTCGAGGGGGGATGGTGTAACAAAACGCTCAAGTTCATGTGCATGGGACGGCGTGTTTTCCAGGGAAGGAACATGTATTCCAAGGGTGCATGTTATTGCGGCAAGGATAAGCTGATGCCGTGCGAACTTAACAAAGACTATGTGTTCCTCGGGCCGGACAAATTAAAGTTCAACCTCGGACTTACGATGGTTGTCGCGGGGGAAGAGGAATATGTGGCAATAGCGGATGCCGGTGAGAACTGGTATGATTCAGGTGTGACATACGACGTGGTACTTGGAGAGACCAAGTCCATACCGCTTATCATGACACCTCTTGACGGTAAAGGGGTCGAGACGATAGAGGTGGATCTTTCGGGACTTCCCGACAGACCGGCCAAGGCTTCAAGACTGAAGCTTACGGTTTCGTTCGAGTCGGAAAAGCGGATGAAGATAGAGGCAGAAGACCTGGGGTTCGGAGAGTTCTTCCCGTCCACGGGCCGTAAGTGGGAAAAGATAATAGAATTTACGTAATACATATAAAGGATCATAAATGGCTGCACAGGTTTACATGTGTCTGGGGACACTGTCGACAACTCCATATTTTCTGTCGGGTCTGGGAGTGAACATATACTCCATGGACGAGCTTTGCTATTATCTGTGCGTTAACGCATATATACTCGATAACGATCTTATCGATACAAGGCTGTGCGATTTTATCCGTGACAATCTCGAGATGCCGGAGCTGTCAAATAAGCTTCGCATGATGATCAAGGCAAACAAGACTCTCGGTGAGATGGTAACGACGATCCTTACGGATACGAAGTACTGT
>CACYMJ010000044.1 GCA_902775485.1 uncultured Lachnospiraceae bacterium | reverse complement strand
GAAAGCATAGGCAAGACAAAGGCCGGAGATGTATATACGAGATACGAGAAGATGGAGAACGGCTGGAGCAAGATAGATTACAACGGCCAGGAAGCTTACATTAAGAGTGAGTTCCTTGAGGATGTTGAAAGCTCATCGGATTCCGAATCATCATCGGAGAGCACGGCGTCAAGTTCCTCAAATCTCAAACCGGGAGACAAGATAACGGTCAAGGAAAACGTCAATGTCAGAAAATCCGCAGGAGAGAGCGGTGAGAAGATAGCCACGGCATACCGCGGCGAACAGTTCGAACTGATCGAAGTATCAAACGGATGGTGCAAGATCAAATACAAAGGCGAAGAGGCGTACGTCAAAGCCGACTATGTCGAGTGATCCGACAATGCCTTAAAAAGATGTGAAGCCCCGTAAACGCCGGTTTATGGGGCTTTATAAGAATTACGTCAAGTGATGTCAAGAAGGATGCGTCATGGATGGACAGATAAGGATCAATAAATACCTTGCAGAAGCCGGTATATGTTCCAGGCGCGAGGCAGACAGACTTGTTGAGAAAAAAGAGGTACTGATCAACGGAAAGACTGCCGAGATGGGATCAAAGGTCTGCGAAGGCGATGTGGTCACGGTAAACGGGGAAACGGTGGGTGGAGCCGAACCGAAGGTTTATCTTGCATTCTACAAGCCGAAGGGCATAGAGTGTACCGCCAGAAAACAGACTGAGAACAATCTGATGGATTATATTGATTATCCCGTCAGGGTCACGTATTGCGGAAGGCTTGATCGTGATTCCGAGGGCCTGCTCCTTTTGTCAAACGACGGAGACCTTATGAACACGCTCATGAAAGGGGCGAATGGACATGAAAGAGAGTATCTTGTCAGAGTCGACAGACCGTTGACCGATGATTTTATCTCTTCGATGGAAAAGGGAGTATTTCTGCCTGATCTCAATGTTACAACGAGAAAGTGTCATATCCGGAAAATATCGGATGTTACCTTTACGATAACGCTTACACAGGGGCTGAACAGACAGATAAGAAGGATGTGCAGGCAGTTTGATAATCATGTAAGATATCTTAAGCGTGTAAGGATCGAGAATATACAGCTTGGTGACATGGAACCCGGCTCTTACAGGGAACTTTCCGAAGATGAACTGTCGGAGCTTAAGAGGAGAGTATATGGACAAAAGCGCAAGAATCCATGAACTTGCAAAGTTATTAAACGAAGCATCCCGTGCATATTATGCCGAGGATACCGAGATCATGAGCAATTTTGAGTACGACAGGCTGTATGATGAACTGGTCGCGCTTGAAAAGGAAACCGGTATCGTCCTTGCCAACAGCCCGACGCAGTCTGTCGGATATGAATCCGTTGACGAACTCCCCAGGGAAGTACATGCAAAACCGATGCTTTCCCTTGATAAAACGAAAGACCGCGAAGCCCTCAGGTCATGGCTTAACGGGCAGGTTGGCCTTCTGTCATGGAAACTGGACGGTCTTACCGTTGTTCTGACGTATGAGGACGGAAGACTGTCAAAGGCAGTGACCCGCGGTAACGGAGAGGTCGGTGAGGTGATAACGGCAAATGCAAAATGCTTTGTAAACCTTCCGATGTCCATTCCGTATAAGGGTACTCTTATCTTAAGGGGAGAGGCGGTCATCGGATACAGCGATTTTGAAAGGATCAATGAATCCATTTCGTCGGCGGACGCAAAATATAAAAATCCCAGGAATCTGTGTTCCGGATCCGTAAGACAGTTAAACAGCAAAATAACCGCACAGCGTCATGTCAGGTTTTATGCCTTCAGCCTTGTTGAGGCACAGGGCGCCGGAATTGAAGATACCAGAAATGCCCAATTTGAATTCTTAAAAAAGATGGGATTCGAGGTTGTTGAGTATTATCCCGTAACAGAGGATGATATACTTGACAGGATAGAGTATTTTGAAAAAAGAATAGAGAAAAACGATATCCCGTCCGACGGGCTGGTACTGTCATATAATGATCTTGTTTATTCCGCGTCCCTCGGGCGCACGGCCAAGTTCCCCAAGGATTCCATAGCATTTAAATGGGCAGATGAGACAGGAACGACAACTCTGACGGGGATCGAGTGGAGTCCCTCGAGAACCGGACTGATCAATCCGGTAGCGCTGTTTAAGCCTGTGGAACTTGAGGGTACGACTGTCTCGCGTGCAAGCGTTCATAATCTGAGCATGATTGAATCGCTTCAGCTCGGTATCGGAGATACGATCACGGTCTACAAGGCAAACATGATCATTCCTCAGATTGCCGAAAATCTTACAAGAAGCGGCAATCTTGAGATACCTGAAAGGTGTCCTGCATGCCTGGGTCCTGTCAGCATCATGAACGACAACGGGACCAAGACACTTGTCTGTACGAATAAGGACTGCAGTGCCAAGAAGATAAAAAGCTTTACACATTTTGTCAGCCGTGATGCCATGCAGATAGACGGGATGAGCGAAGCAACACTTGAGAAGTTCATCGCAAAGGGCATGATCCGTGAATATGCCGATATATACAAGCTTGACCGGTACAGGGACGAGATAGTCTCGATGGACGGGTTCGGCCGGAAATCATACGATAATCTGATGGAGAGCATAGTTAAGAGCCGGACTACCGACTGTGTCAGGGTACTGTACAGTCTCGGTATCTTAAATGTGGGGCTTTCGAATGCAAAGGTGCTTTGCAGGCATTTCGATTATGATCTTGACGGCATCAGAAGCGCGGATGTTGATACACTCTCTGCCATTGACGGTATAGGGGATGTGATAGCAAAAAACATAGTTTCGTTCTTCGGTGATGAGAAGAATTCAAGGATCGTTGATGATCTTACGCAGTGTCTTGATATCCGAAAACCCGAGAAAACCGCATACGCAGCCGGACTTGAAGGGATGACGTTTGTTATTACAGGATCGCTTGAGCATTATTCGAACCGGAATGAACTGAAGGATATAATAGAAAACATGGGTGGTAAGGTTGCAGGATCCGTAAGCTCAAATACAACCTGCCTGATAAACAACGATGCAGCTTCGGCATCATCAAAGAATCAAAAGGCCAAACAGCTGGGTATCAGGATAATCACCGAAGACGAATTTATCAGCGAGTACCTTGGTTCATAAAATGTGTTAAGGAAGTAAATATTATGCCTATCAAAATACAGGATTCACTGCCTGCCCAGGCAATCCTAGAAAATGAAAATATCTTTGTGATGACGGAATTTCGTGCGATGCATCAGGATATCCGTCCTCTTAACGTTCTGATCCTTAATCTGATGCCGACGAAGGAAGTTACCGAGACACAGCTCCTTAGGAAACTGTCCAATTCTCCGCTGCAGGTAAACATAGAACTGCTTCAGACCGCAAGCTATACGCCCACCCATGTCGATGAGCATCATCTTGAAAGCTTTTATACGACATTTGACAAGGTAAGGGACCGGAAGTTTGACGGGATGATAATCACCGGAGCGCCGCTTGAACATATCAATTACGAGGATGTGGCATACTGGGATGAACTGTGTCAGATAATGAAGTGGTCCGAGAAGCATGTTCACTGCACATATTATCTGTGTTGGGGAGCTTATGCGGCACTGTATTATTTCTACGGCATCAGGCATAAATTCTACGATGAAAAACTCTCCGGCATTTTTGAGCACAGGGTTTTAAAACCGACATCGCCTCTGTTTCGCGGATTTGATGATATATTCCATGCTCCCCAGTCAAGGGAGATATATGTTACGGCCGAGCAGATACTTGCCGTACCGGAACTCGAACTTATGGCGGATTCGAAAGAGGCCGGGGTGACGATCGTCAAGACCGAGGATTCCAGAAAGTTTTTCGTAACCTGTCATGCAGAGTATGATGCCGATACGCTTGCAAACGAATATAAGCGTGATATGGAAAAGGGTCTTAACCCAAATATTCCGAAGAATTATTTTCCGGATGATGATCCGCTCAGGGCTCCGGTAGTAAACTGGAGGTCGACAGGACAGCTTCTGTATACCAACTGGCTGAATTATTATGTTTATCAGTCGGTTCCTTATGATATTGAATCAATAGGTTCCGATGAGGAGCGATAATAGGATATCGATCATATTACAAAGCAAAAAGGAGGAAGTAAAATGGGTATGAAGTTTTATCGTTGTGAGCATTGCGGACAGATCGTGGCGATCGTAAAGGGAACCGGAGTGCCCATCATGTGCTGCGGACAGGCAATGAAGGAGATAGTCCCCGGCCAGATGGATGCGGCAGTTGAAAAGCATGTACCTGTCTATGAGGTTAACGGTCAAAAGGTTGTGGTCAAGGTCGGCTCTGTTGAGCATCCGATGGTTGATGAACACTATATTGAATGGATAGCACTCGAGACAAAGCAGGGCAATCAGAGAAAATCTCTTTCGCCGGGACAGTCTCCGTCCGTATGCTTCTCGATATGTGAAGGTGATGAGGTTGTTGCGGTATATGCATACTGCAATCTGCACGGACTTTGGAAAGGATGAAGGAGGAAGGATATGGCTAACAAATACGCCGGAACACAGACCGAAAAAAATCTGGAGGCCGCTTTTGCGGGAGAGAGCCAGGCAAGGAACAAATATACTTATTTTGCATCAAAGGCCAAGAAGGAAGGATATGAGCAGATCGCTGCGCTTTTCCTGAAAACTGCCGACAATGAGAAGGAACATGCAAAGATGTGGTTCAAGGAGCTCGAAGGGATCGGCTCAACAGCCGAAAACCTTGCCGCTGCGGCTGACGGTGAGAATCACGAATGGACAGATATGTATGAAGGCTTTGCGAAAACGGCCGAGGAGGAAGGTTTTAAGGAACTTGCCGAAAAGTTCAGGGCAGTTGCCGCGATCGAGAAAAACCATGAGGAAAGATACCGAGCCCTTCTTGCAAATGTTGAGGCACAGGAAGTTTTCAAAAAGAGCGAAGTCAAAGTATGGGAATGCAGAAACTGCGGACATATCGTTGTCGGATGCGAAGCACCCGAAGTATGTCCCGTATGCGCTCATCCCCAAAGCTATTTCGAAGTAGAGGCCAAGAATTACTAGGATCTTTTATATTCCGGAGATGTCATGAAAAAACTTGAAGATTATGTTATAACCATACCCGATTTTCCCGAAAAGGGCATTATGTTCAGGGATATCACAAGCGTTCTGGAAAATGCCGATGCATTAAAGCTTGCGATGGAAGCTTACAGGGACATGCTTGAAGGCGTTGATTTTGATGTTATCGTAGGAGCGGAAGCAAGAGGTTTCATATTCGGAGCATCACTTGCCTATATGTTCGGAAAGCCGTTCATCCCTGCCAGAAAGCCGGGAAAGCTTCCGCGCGAGACGGTCTCAAAGGAATACGAACTTGAGTACGGCAAAGCTTCGATAGAGATGCATAAGGATTCGATAAAGCCCGGACAGAAGGTTGTTGTGGTCGATGATCTGATCGCAACGGGCGGAACGGTCGAAGCGATAGTATCCCTTGTCGAGCAGCTCGGCGGTAAAGTTGTAAAACTGTGTTTCCTTATGGAACTGGCCGGGCTTAACGGACGTGACAGGTTCAAAGGTTATGATATCGATTCGGCGATAATATATGAAGGCTGTTAAAAAGCAGCATAGATGAACGCGCTGTTTCCGAAGTATGCAAACATACCTATGGCAAACAGCATGATACAAAAGACCAGCCTTCCCGGGAATCTGTTAAGCGGCAGCGGCTTAAGCGGATTGTTCCCGTTTGTCTTTACGGCACCGTATATCATAAGCACCAGCAGCAGGGCCATGAATATGAACGTATAGACGTAGAAGTAGGAACTACCCGGAGCAAAAGTGATGATCCGGCGAAAGATCGTCCAGGAATCATGCAGGGTTTTGACTCTGAAGGGGATCCAGAGGAAGTTTATAAACAGGAAATTCAATGATACGGAAAGAATGCGTATTGCCGCAGATGGCTGCGCATTCTTTTTTGTTATGGCAAACAGACGGTGTATTACCTGCCCAAGACCGTGAAGTATCCCCCATATGAGGAAATTCAGCGTTGAGCCGTGCCACAGGCCGCTTACGATCATAACTGTCATTATATTCAGGTAAGTTCTGAAGTTTCCCCTCCGGCTTCCGCCCAGGGGAAAATACAGATAGTCCTTAAACCAGGATGACAGGCTGATATGCCATCTGCGCCAGAATTCGGACGGGTTCATTGCAAGATACGGAAGATTGAAGTTTTGTATAATGTCAAATCCGAGTATTTTGGCTGTGCCGATCGCAATATAGGAATAACCCGCAAAATCAAAAAGCAGCTGTAAAGTGTAGCCGACGGATGTAATAAAGAGCGTAAGACCGCTGTAAACAAGCGGAGCAGAGTATACCTTGTCAACTGATACAGAAAGCCGGTCGGCCATGACGAGCTTCAGGAAAATTCCGAAAACGATCATATACAATGCAGCAGTTACACGCTCCGCAGTCAGTTTACGACGTGATGAAAACTGCGGTATCAGATCCTTGGATTTCATTATCGGGCCGGAAAGAATCGTCGGGAAAAAACTGAGATAACACATAACGACGGCAAGCGGCGGGAGAGAGTCGAATTCGCCCCTGTAAACATCCGCCAGGAAACTTATGGCCATCAGCATATAAAATGACATACCGACGGGAAGCGAATACGCGGGACTATACTTAAAAAAGCAAAGAACAAAAATCTGACAAGCGATAAGAATCAGACACGTGGCCTTTGCCGCGGCTTCTTTTGAACGTGATCTTAAATGGTAAATGAGGGCTCCGCCGGCCCAGGTAAATATCGACATAAACAAAAGGACGGGAAGGTTTTTAAGATCCAGGTACGCATAAAATATGTAGTTGGCAAAAAGCAGTATGATCAGGAAAATGCTCATCTTATCACCTTCGCCAGTTCCTCGGCGATCATCTCGTGACCTTTTTCATTGATGTGACCGTCACCGGGCGTTGTGTTTGCAAATCCGTAGGGAATGATGTGCTCATTTTCATATGCGGCATTAAAAGAGGCGGTCATATCGACAAAGTCAATGTCATACATCGGACATATCCGTTCGTAATACGGCTCGGCATTGTTTGTAAGTGCCCTCATCTTACCGTCGGCATCAAGTGTAACGGCGGGATGATATAGTATGATGACCTGCTTGTCGGTTTTGCTTCTTATAAATGCCATCAGATCCGAAAGACCGGTCTCAAAACCGCCCTCATATTCCGACTGCCAGAAAACGGGATCGAGCAGGCCGGATTCTGTTTTTTCCTGTTTTGATTCAATATAGGTATAATACTGTTTATGCCAGAGACGAAGAAGCGGAAGAGCCTGTTTTGCCTTAATAACGGCCTTTTGGCGCATGGAAAGGGAATTAACGATATTTTCGGCGGTCTCCGAAGGATCGTATCCTGCCTGGGCCATTGAGTCATACAGCGCTTTAGTGTCATATGCAAGAGAATCGGTTTCTATTATGATCCCTTTTGCATCGGGAAATTCGCCAAGTATCCCGTCAAGGTGCTGCAGTACGACCGAAAAGTAGTTTCCGCTTTTGCCTATGTTTATGACATGAAGTTTATCATCGGAAGCGATCTTATCGTTCAGCAGATCTGAGTATCGTTTCTTTTGGGGTATGAACAGACCTTCGGTATGCGATGCGCCGGCAACGACATAATAGTCATCTGCCAGTTCGGCGCGGCGGTTTACGTATCCTCTCTGATCGATACCTGCTATACAGTAACCTTCAAGACCGTATACTCCGAAGCTGTCCGGAAGCAGAAAACCCGTGTTGGACCCGTGCTCGCGTGAAAGCTCGTGACAGGGATCATAAACGGCAAAGCATGCGATATCACATATCACAAAAGCGATAAGAGCGGCGGCTGCCCAGCCGGATATCTGTTTTATAAGGCGCGATAGTTTATGCATGAGCATTATTGTACTTATTTTCATTTGTTTTATCAAGTACGCACCATAATACGATGCGTCATTTTTCTGACATTATGTGACACGAAATATTTCCAAAAACATCTTGAATACGCATTGATTAAGTTCTATTATTATATAGAAAATCAGTTGATGTAATATTCTATATTATATACATTCTGATCTGATTTGTGAGAGGGAGATCATATGAGCACAGACGAAACTCTTTTGGCCCTTCTTCCTTTATTCAGGAATTATTACAATATAAAAACAGAGGATGTAGAGGCACCTTTTGCTGCCGAAGCAGCTTTTGAATCGCATAACGAACAGTATTATCTTATAAAGGCGGCAAAGGTCGCCGATGTCAATATCAACGAATATGTATACTTTGCAAAATGTGAAGATCCGGATTTCTCCGATGTGTGCCAACTGGTTGACCGGGCATGGGAGAGAGGCATTGCAAAGGTAAATCCGGGATATGATCACAGAAATACGGACATCACGCTTTTTGTGATAGCCGGCACGATCGATGATGATACCCGTCGGCAGATAAGGAAGATCCGTCGTTACAAGAGCTGGAAATGGGGCTTCAACGGATGGAGCAATTTCAGACTGGTTGCGATCGAGTGCAGTACAGGCAGGGCCTATTATAACCACCAGGGCAGGAGCCTGAAAAAGCTCGTTGGCAATATATTGTAAGAAATGCAAGGGAGGAGAAAACATGACAGCATTACTTATTATCATTGCAGCCATTATTCTGCTTGTCATCGGCTATATCTACTATGGCTCATGGCTTGCAAAACAGTGGGGCATCGATCCCGCAAAGAAGACACCTGCTGTAGAAATGGAAGACGGTGTTGACTATGTTGCGGCAAAACCTGCGGTACTTATGGGTCATCATTTTTCATCGATCGCAGGTGCAGGTCCCATCAACGGACCTATCCAGGCAGCGGTATTCGGATGGATTCCCGTATTTCTCTGGTGTGTAATCGGTGGTATATTCTTCGGAGGATTACAGGATTTCGGATCACTTTTTGCATCTATCCGTCACGAGGGAAAATCGGTCGGTGAGATCATCAAGGATTCCATGGGTCCCCGTGCAAAGAAACTGTTCATCATCTTTGCGCTTTTAGTACTTATCCTTGTTATTGCATCATTTGTTAACGTTGTGGCAGGTACGTTCTTTACTGCACCTGATGCAGGACAGTTCGGATTTGTAACAAATCCCAACGGAAACCAGACAACTTCAATGGTTTCATTCCTGTTCATCATTCTTGCCATTATCTACGGTATCCTTACTAACAGGGTTGGAATTAAGACTCTTCCTGCAACGATCATCGGTATCGCAGGTATCGTTCTGTCACTTGTGATCGGCCTTAACTGCGGTCTTGCGATCGGACGTACGGCCTGGATCATCATAATCGGTATTTACATCGCGGTTGCATCGCTCGTTCCCGTATGGATCCTGCTTCAGCCCCGTGATTATCTGTCATCATTCCTGCTTTACGCAATGATGGGTCTTGCCGTTATCGGTATTCTTATCGCTGCATTTGCAGGCACGGCGACATTTACGCTTCCCGCATTTACGGGATGGTCCACAAAGATCGGAAATCTTTTCCCGGCACTGTTCATAACGGTTGCCTGCGGAGCATGCTCAGGTTTCCACAGCCTTATTTCAACAGGTACATCATCAAAGCAGCTTGACAACGAGAAGAACGCAAAGGCTATCGGCTACGGCTCGATGCTCATTGAGTCTGCACTCGGTATCATCGCACTTATCGCAGTAGGTATGGTATGGGATAAGTTCACAAACGGTGATTTCGGTTCACCTTCTGCAGCATTTGCAGGCGGTATAGCCATCATGTTCGGCGGTGAGTCAACGGGTGCTTACAACACGATCTATGCACTGCTCACACTTGCTGTTTCAGTATTTGCTCTTACATCACTTGATACCGGTACAAGACTTTCAAGATTCATGTTCTCCGAACTCTTCCTCAAGGAAGACGAAGATACATGGAAGGATGCAAAGGGTGCAAGAAAGCTCCTTGCTCATCCTCTGTTCGGTACGACACTTATGGTTGTTATAGGCTGTGTACTCGGCGGACTTTCACTTTCACAGATATGGGGTCTGTTCGGTGCAGCCAACCAGCTTCTTGCAGGTATCGCACTTATGGCTGTTGCAACATGGCTCGGTGAAGTAGGCAAGAACAACAAGATGTTCTACATCCCGATGATATTCATGCTTGCAGCTACACTTACGTTCCTTGCACAGAAGATCATCAGCCTTTGCAAGGTCATCGGCGGTCTTGTTGCAGATACGGCTCCTATGTGGGGCGATTACTTCCAGCTTGTATTTGCTGCAGCAATGTTCGTACTTGCCATCATCCTTATCGTTGAAGGCATTCAGACATTCAAGAAGCAGTCTGCAAAGGCAGCATAAAAAAGAACTTGCAAATCTGACTGCATAGGTATATTATGCTATAGAGCAAAGGCGCTCGAGGGGAAGACCTCGTGCGCCTTTTATATTTTTCAAATATGGAGGATAAGAAAAATGTCGTATGTTGATGAAGTCTATGAAAGAGTAGTAGCGCAGAATCCCGCACAGCCCGAGTTCCATCAGGCGGTAAAGGAAGTTCTCGAGTCACTTCGTGTTGTTATCGAAGCAAATGAGGAAGAGTACAGAAGAGATGCTCTTCTTGAAAGACTGACAACTCCCGAGCGTCAGGTACTGTTCAGAGTACCCTGGGTTGACGACAAGGGACAGGTACAGGTAAACAATGCGCTCAGAGTACAGTTCAATTCGGCGATTGGCCCTTACAAGGGAGGCCTTCGTCTTCACCCTTCGGTTAACCTCGGTATCATAAAGTTCCTTGGTTTCGAGCAGATATTCAAGAATTCGCTGACAGGACTTCCCATCGGCGGCGGCAAGGGCGGTTCCGATTTTGACCCCAAGGGAAAATCAGACCGTGAGGTTATGGCATTCTGCCAGAGCTTCATGAACGAACTGTTCAGACATATCGGAGCTGATACCGATGTTCCCGCAGGTGATATAGGAACAGGCGCAAGAGAGATCGGTTATATGTATGGACAGTACAAGAGACTTACAGGCCTTTACGAGGGAGTTCTTACGGGTAAGGGATTATCATACGGCGGATCACTTGCAAGAACGCAGGCTACAGGCTACGGACTGTTATATATGACAGATGAGATGCTCCGCTGCAACGGAGTTGACATCAAGGGTAAGACATGTGCTGTATCCGGATCCGGTAACGTTGCGATCTACGCTATTGAGAAGGCTCAGCAGCTTGGTGCAAAGCCCGTTACATGTTCGGATTCAACCGGATGGATCTACGATCCCGAAGGAATCGATGTTGCTCTTCTTAAGGAGGTTAAGGAAGTTAACCGTGCAAGACTTACGGAGTATGCGGCAAAGCGTCCGAGTGCACAGTATCACGACAAGGCAACAGAGAAGAACAACCAGTGGGAGATCAAGGTCGATATCGCGCTTCCCTGCGCAACACAGAATGAGCTTGATCTTGAAGATGCCAAGAAGCTTGTTGCTAACGGCGTGATCGCTGTATGTGAAGGTGCAAACATGCCTACAACACTTGAAGCTACGAAGTACTTCCAGGATAACAAGGTATACTTTGTTCCCGGTAAGGCAGCCAATGCAGGCGGTGTTGCAACATCGGCACTTGAGATGAGCCAGAACTCGGAAAGACTTTCATGGACCTTTGAAGAGGTTGATGCAAAGCTTAAGGGTATCATGGTTAATATATTCCATAATCTTGATGATGCCTCCAAGAAGTATGGCCTTGAAGGTGACTATGTCGCAGGGGCGAACATAGCAGGCTTCTTGAAGGTAGCAGATGCAATGAAAGCACAGGGAATAGTATAAAAGGTGCATTCCACGGCCCGGACATGATCGTGTCCGGGCCTTTTGTTTGTGATATAATACAGAAGATCCATATTTCGAAAGAGGTAATGATATGCATCTTATCTATTATATTGCCATGCTCATCATCTCGGCGTTATTCTCACTTACACTTGTGATGAAATGGCGCAAACGGTTTGACGTCAGTCTTGCCCTTATATTTGTGCTCATAACCGTCAACAATCTGGGTTATGTTTTCTTTTTTACTTCACAATCTCTCGGAGAAGCTCTGATTGCACAGAAGATGATATATATCGGAGGATGCTTTCTTCCGCTTTTGATATTCTTTGCCGTTATCAGACTCAGCAGACTGAAGGTACCCAAATGGATGAAGGCTGTTATGGTAAGCCTTTCCATGATCATGTATTCGCTTGTTCTGACGATCGGTGTTATACCGGTTTTTTATAAAAGTGCCGAATATTCGCACGTGAATGGGATCGTAACGGTCACTAAGGATTACGGATGGGGACATACGCTGTTTAATTTTGTTCTCATGATGTATTTTATAGCCGGGATCGATGTACTTATCTATACATATTTTAAGAAGATTGAAGTATCCGTTAAGATATTAAAGCTCATGATGATACCGTTCCTTCTGTGTATAGCCGGCTTCTGGTATGACAGAATATCTGATTCGGTATACTATTCGGTTCCGTTGATATACAATATCACGCTTGCGATCTATCTGGTCATAATGCAGAAGATAAGCATGTATGACATCATCGATACCGGAATAGATGCACTTGCACGCGAGGGTGACACGGGATTCATATCACTTGATCTGAAACTGAATTATCTCGGGAGCAACGAGGTTGCAAGAAAGATAATCCCGGACATAAAAAGGGTGAGCATAGATACCTGCATAAAGGATTACAGACTGTTTGAGAATAATCTGTTAAAATGGCTCGCAAGTTTTTGCGAGGCAGAATCGAAGGGGATAAAGAAGGATCAGTTCACCTGTACGGATACAACCGGCGAGAGGATATATTACGTTAATATCAGCAATCTTTACAACGGACATAAGAAATGCGGATACCAGTTCTTCTTTGTAGATAACACAAAGGATCTGAAATATAAGGAAAATCTGAAAAAAGAGGTACGGCAGAAGACCGCACATATCGTCGAGATGCACAATGCACTTATAATGGGTATGGCGACGATGGTTGAAAGCCGTGACAATTCCACGGGCGGACATATAAAACGTACGAGCGAGCTCGTCCGCATACTGACGGAGAAGATACGCAGGTACTCAAACGGAGAGTTCGACATATCCGATGAATTTTTTGATGCGATCGTTAAAGCAGCTCCGATGCACGATCTCGGAAAGATCGCAGTAGATGACGATATCCTCAGAAAACCCGGAAGATTTGAACCGTGGGAGTTCGAAAAGATGAAAGAGCATGCTCATGAGGGCGCCAGGATTGTACATGAGATCTTAAAGGATACGGATGATGACTATTTCAGAAAGATAGCCGAAAACGTTGCGCATTTCCATCATGAAAGATGGGACGGATCCGGATATCCGGATGGCATATCGGGTGAGCAGATACCGCTAGAAGCCCGTATAATGGCAATAGCCGATGTTTATGATGCACTTGTATCCAAGAGAGTATACAAAGAGAGAATGAGCTTTGAAAAAGCGGACTCGATCATTACTGAGGGAATGGGTTTGCAGTTCGATGCAAGACTTGAGCCTTACTATAAAAAGGCCAGGCCGGAATTCGAAAAATATTATACAGATCTTGATAATGAAGACAGTGGCAACGCGGATGAGAAAACCGATGTGCTCCATGACCGGCCGGGTGAGGAAGGAAAATAAACGAAAATGACAGCGAACGAAGAAAAGATCATAGTTCTGGATTTCGGCGGACAGTACAATCAGCTCATTGCCAGATGCGTACGTGAGTGCAACGTATATGCGGAGGTACATCCGTACACGATGAGCCTTGATCAGATCAGGGATATGGCACCGAAAGGGATCATATTTACGGGAGGCCCAAACAGCGTGTATGAGGAATCTTCTCCGCATTACGACAGGGCGATACTCGAACTTGGTATACCTGTTCTCGGGATCTGCTACGGATCACAGCTGATGGCCTATATGCTCGGAGGTAAAGTGGCGACCGCGCCAATTTCCGAATACGGACGGACAAGGGTAGATGTTGATACATCGTCAAAGCTGTTTCATGGTATAGAGGAAGAGACGGACGTGTGGATGAGCCATACCGACTATATAGAGAAGATACCTGACGGATTCAGGATAACTGCGCATTCGTCCGTCTGCCCGGTCGCAGCGATGGAAGATCCCGATAGGAAACTGTATGCGACACAGTTTCATCCCGAGGTCACCCATACGCGCGAAGGAAAGAAGATAATATCCAATTTCGTATATACGATATGCGGCTGCATCGGAACATGGAAGATCGATTCTTTTGTTGAGGAGAAGATCAGACAGATAAAAGAGACGGTAGGGGACAAAAAAGCGCTGTGTGCCCTTTCCGGCGGTGTGGATTCATCGGTGGCGGCTGTCCTGATGTCCAAGGCGATAGGGAAAAACCTCACATGTGTTTTTGTGGATCACGGCCTTCTGAGAAAAGATGAAGGAGATCATGTTGAGGAAGTATTCGGCCCCCGGGGGAAGTACGATCTTAACTTCATCCGTGTTAATGCGGCCGACAGATTTTATCGGAAACTTTCGGGAGTTGAAGAGCCTGAACAAAAGCGCAAGATCATAGGCGAGGAGTTCATACGAGTATTTGAGGAACAGGCAAAGAAGATAGGTGCTGTTGATTATCTTGTACAGGGAACGATATATCCCGATGTTATAGAATCGGGTCTTGGCAAATCGGCAGTCATCAAATCACATCATAATGTGGGAGGGCTTCCCGATTGCGTTGATTTTAAAGAGATAATAGAGCCTCTTAGGATGCTGTTTAAGGATGAGGTCAGACGTGCCGGCAAGGAACTGGGACTTCCCGACAGTCTTGTCAGGCGGCAGCCTTTCCCGGGACCGGGGCTTGGAGTCCGCATAGTCGGAGAGGTTACGGCCGATAAGGTCAGAATGGTCCAGGAGGCTGATGCGATCTTTCGCGAAGAGGTCGATAAGGCAGTCCTTTCCGAGAGGCCGGGACAGTATTTTGCCGCACTTTCAAACATGCGCTCGGTAGGAGTGATGGGAGATTTCAGAACATACGACTATGCCGTTGTTCTGCGCGCCGTGAACACTACGGATTTCATGACGGCAGAGTGCTGTAACATCCCGTTTGAAGTTTTGCAGACATGCATGCGCCGTATAATAAACGAAGTCAAAGGCGTCAACAGGGTAATGTTCGATATGACAAGCAAACCCCCCGGAACAATAGAGCTCGAGTAACGAGCCAAAGCATAAAAAGATGATCAGCAGTCGCCGTAAGGCGACAGGCAATAATGAGGTGCCTCCGCAAGCTTGCTTGCAGGGAGGCACATTATTTGTTGCCGGTACGCTTGCGAAGCAAGCTGCTGATCATCTTTTTATGCCTTGGCGACTACAGCGATGGTTACTGTGCCGCGAAGCGGTGCAGTAACAGAGCGCTTTACGAAATTGTATTAATTAAGAGTATTCTATATGAATATGTTTCAATATGTTTCAATAACATCATTAACTGGGCAACTGCATCATATTTCAAAAAATGATGCAGTTGCCCAGTTGACTGCTATCTCGTTCATCCGGTACAGATAATGATAACAGATTGCAGGTGATCCTTGTGGTTGCCTGCAGTTTTATTTTGTAGAAATAATGTTGTACCCAATAAAAGAAATGTATACGTTGACAACGTATACAAGTTGATTTATACTTTAATAAAGTACAAAGATGTTTTGGGAGACGATGATATGGATATTTCAGAAAAAATAAAGGAGTTACGAAAGAAAACGGGATTATCGCAAAGTAAATTTTCCGCTAAATTTGGAATTCCCGTAAGAACTCTTCAGCAGTGGGAACAGGGAATAAGCGCCCCTCCGGAATATTTGGTCAGAATGATG
>CACYMJ010000043.1 GCA_902775485.1 uncultured Lachnospiraceae bacterium | reverse complement strand
ATCTCATCGCCGTCCCCGGCCTTTGAAACATTCTCAAGGCCCTCCGTCTCGGAAGATATAGTCGATCCGTAATCTTCCGGCTCGGATTCGGGCTCACTTTGCTCTTTTATCACCGGTTCGGGTTCGGGTTCGGATACGTCCTGATCCGGATCGGTCGTAAATGCCTCTTCGTCATCAAGTGTATCCGGCGTTGCCGCGGCAACTTCCCTTGCGAACATTGCCGTCTTAAGGTCGGCGATCGTTCTTCCTGAATCCCACAATGCAAGACCCACTCCGACACTCATGGCAAGTGCCAGGGAAAACAGCATGGCAACCGCGACGGCTATTATCCTGATCGTTTTCGTGCCCTGGGACATCTCATGATGGTGCGCATTATGATTTGCGTGATCCTCATGAGCATGTTTCCCGTGAGCATTCTCCTCATGCTTATCCGTTTTCTTTCTGTCGGACGGCTCTTTTTCATCCGCATTCGTAACTACGCGGTTTTCCTCGCTGCCGTCTTCCGACAGATATATCTGCTTTATCTTACGGCTGTCGCCGTCTTTGTTTTTTTCCGTTTTACTCATTTTGTCAGTTTAAAGAAATGGTTATCCTCGTTCACAAAAGTCCAGTTATACATTAGAAGAACATCCGCATCCGGATCGGACGCGAGTTCATCCGAAACACTTCCTCCGAAATATCTCAGGTCCATGACGGTGATTGTATCGTAATCCATTACAAGATATGGGATCAGACAGTTCGCATAAGAATCCTTCAGAATAATAAGATCACGACCCGCACCTTTGTCGGCATGAACAACGTATCTGCCGTCATTTCCGTACATGAACGCCGCATACTTGTCATACCCGGCAAGTTTTTCCTCATCGATAAGATTATCCACCATGCGCCCTTCAAGTTCAAGTCCTTTTATAGGAACATCGTAATACTCAAGCGTATCGGGCTTTACGAATATCCCTTTGTATTTTGCATAATGCGTTCCGTAAAAACCGGGGATCTCATGCTTTTGATACTCTGTTATATCCATTACCGCGATACCCATCTTTGAAGCTATCGTCTCATACGCATAATCTGCACCGCGCGTTGTCCAGTGATGATCCGTCCGGTAAAATATCTGCTCATCGGCATGGCTTGCAAGCGTATCGTACAGGTCGATGATATGGGCATTTTCACACCCGGCAAGCGCGCCCGCAAGATCGTCGGCA
This sequence comes from uncultured Lachnospiraceae bacterium, assembly GCA_902775485.1. Lineage (GTDB taxonomy): Bacteria > Bacillota > Clostridia > Lachnospirales > Lachnospiraceae > UBA2868. Next base: position 15,528 of record CACYMJ010000043.1, on the reverse strand, counting down.
CACGCTTTCTCATCAAGAACCGGCATTCCGGCCGGAAGCTTTTTTTCGTTTATCCATGTAGATGTCGGTGCTATAGCGATATAAACATCACGATCCGATGAGCTGACAAAGTTTTTTATGGCGGCTATGTTTTTGGCCGTCTTATCGTTCTTTGACAAAACCTTGTCGAACAGATACGAATCCTCTCCCTTTGCGATGCCGTCGTTCTCGGCCGAACCGGTAAGCCATACGCATACGGCCTTACATTTGACGAACGCATTCCTGAAAGGGATCTGTTCATTCGTATATGTCTCAAAGCTGTCCATAAAGCTCCCGTCCGCAAGCGAGGATGCACTTATCTGCGGCCGCTTTTGCAAAAAGCGGTTTTCCATGTCCGAAAAATCCTTCTGGGGCAGTATGATGTAAAGCGCGAACATACACAGGCATACGGCCGCAAAAACGACTGTCATCGGATATTTGATAATGTCTTTGGCAAATTTCTTCATAATATCAGAACCTGAAATACAAAAACGGATTGTACGCGGCATCAGCCAGATAGGCTATGCACATAAACAGAAGCACGACCTGTATGGCGATACCGGTGATGCGGTTTTTTCTCTTTTCAAACCATGCCGATAACGCAGGGGTCGAAAACAGACAGCCGATCGCGATAACGACCGCATAGTTTCTCACATAATACAAGGCATCCGGGCAGTTTGTAAGACCGGAGAATGCAAACAGTCTCGAGAAATAAACACCCAGCTGCGCAAAATCCGTTATCGCAAATATCATCCACGACAAACCTATAAGGACAAGCGAATATATTCTCGCAAACACTTTATGACCGGCAAGGAAAGAGCCCAGAAAAGATTTTTCCAGCGTGAGCAGCACGAAGAAAAACAGACCCCAGCATATGAAATTCCATCCGGCACCGTGCCAGAAACCGGTTAGGAACCATACGATGAATAGGTTTACATAAGTTCTGGCAGCTCCTTTTCTGTTTCCCCCAAGAGGTATATAAACATAGTCCCGAAACCACCCCGACAACGTCATATGCCATCTTCTCCAGAATTCGGTAAGAGACGTCGAAATGTACGGATGATCGAAATTTCGCGGAATGTCAAACCCGAGCATTTTGCCGAGTCCGACAGCCATCAGCGAATATCCGTTAAAATCAAAATAGATCTGCAGCGTGAAAGCAACCACACCGAGCCAGGCCAGCGGCATTGAGATATTTTTGTATCCGATCCCCTCAAGGTCGTTCCAAAGCTGCCCAACGGTATTGGCGATAAGGACCTTTGAGGAGAGTCCGAGTATGAATGTCGTGATCCCGTCGGAGATCTTTTCGTAAGTGATGCTTCGGCTCCGAAGCTGATCGGAGACGCGCGAATATATGACTATCGGGCCTGCGATAAGCTGCGGGAACATGACAAGATACGTTCCGAGATCAAGCGGATTTTTCTCGCATTTTATATCATTTTTATAAAGGTCGATAACATACGATGCTATCTGGAAAGTATAAAAACTGATACCAAGCGGGAGCGTAAAGTGAGGATCGGGGATCGATGTACCAAACAATCCGTTAATGTTTTGCACGAAAAATCCGGTGTATTTAAATACGACGAGCATGCCGAAATCAAATACAAGCGCCAGGATAAAAACGAGCCTGCGCTTTACGCTGTTTGTACCCGTATCGGAATACCTTGCAATTCCGAGCCCTGCCAGATAATTTACAAATATCGATATGAATATGAGTATCAGATAAGCCGGCTCACCCCATGCATAGAAAACAATACTGCCTGTAAACAGAACAGCATTGCGCCATTTTGCGGGACATATGTAATAGACCGCGAAAAATATGGGGATGAACCAGAACAAAAAAAGCAGGCTTGAAAATACCATTTCTAAACAAAAAAGATGATGGCAGCACCAGCTGCCATCGTCGTCAATTCATATTACATGCACAGCGGATACTTTGCCGTAAGCTCGTCCACGATGGCGCGTGCCTTTGCAACACCGTCGGCGCCTTCCTTTACAACATAAGAGATGGCCTCGGCGATCCTGTCCATATCGTCGGTATTCATCCCGCGGCTTGTAACGGCGGGAGTTCCGAGTCTGATACCGCTTGTTACAAATGGCTTCTGCGGATCGTTCGGTACCGTGTTCTTGTTGGCGGTGATATGTGCCTCGTCAAGAAGCTTCTCTATCTCCTTACCCGTAAGGTTCTGTGGACGAAGATCAAGGAGCATCAGATGATTGTCCGTGCCGCCCGATACTACGGAAAGACCGCGGCTAAGCAGTCCGTTGCAAAGAGCCTTTGCATTTTCCACTATATTCTTACCGTACTGCTTGAACTCCGGTGAAAGAGCCTCTTTGAAACATACGGCCTTTGCGGCTATAACGTGCATGAGCGGGCCTCCCTGTGTTCCCGGGAAGATCGCCTTATTGAAATTATACTTATCCGCAGCCTCCTGGTTGCACATGATCAGTCCGCCTCTGGGACCGCGCAGTGTCTTGTGTGTCGTTGTCGTTACAACATCGGCATAAGGGAACGGACTTTCATGCATGCCCGACGCAACAAGGCCTGCGATGTGCGCGATGTCAACCATCATTACCGCGCCTACCTTGTCGCATATCTGTCTGATGCGCTTAAAATCGATGGCTCTGGCATATGCGCTTGCGCCCGCAAGTATCATCTTCGGCTTGCAGTCAAGCGCGATCTTTTCCATCTCATCGTAATCTATGAATCCGTCGGAGTTAACACCGTAATGAACGCAGTTGAAATACTTACCGGAAATATTTACAGGTGATCCGTGCGACAGATGTCCGCCGTGGTCGAGGTTCATTCCCATGTATGTATCTCCGGGCTCAAGGATCGCGAAAAATGCCGCGAGGTTTGCCTGGGCGCCCGAGTGGGGCTGTACGTTTACATAGTCGCATCCGAAGAGCTTCTTGGCACGCTCTCTTGCAAGTTCCTCAACAACATCAACACAGTCGCATCCGCCGTAATATCTCTTTCCCGGATAACCTTCGGCATATTTGTTAGTAAGGGGGGATCCCATTGCCGCCATTACAGCCTTGCTTACCCAGTTCTCGGAAGCTATGAGTTCGATATGGCTGTTCTGTCTGGCCATCTCGGCTTCTATCGCCGACGCGATCTCGGGATCTACCGCTTTTACTTCATCAAGTGAATACATTGTATTTCCTACCTTTCATACGAGTATGTTTCAAAAAAGTCACGCGGATAATTATATATGAACTTTACTGCCTTCGCAACCTGTTGCTCTCATATTTTTCCTTGGCTTTCAAAGCCGCCAGGATCTGCGAATATTTCTCATCCGCCTCTCCCTTTGTCTCAAGATCGAGGGAAGCGGCTACGTAATCGAGCATTGCCTCATCGGCCCTGTTTCTCATATCGTAAAATCTTTCAAGCTTGTCCGATATTGTGGGCGCATCAAGAAATGCCTCCAGAAGCGGGTCAAGTCCCGAAGCGCCGGCAGAGCCGTCGGTTATGCCGAGTTCTGACAGCACGTCTTCGTCACAAAGCGTGAATCTGTACTTTTCCCTTACATGAGGATATTTCTTTTTGTCGACCTCACTCATGAACATATCAAGCGGCCTTGCGTACGCACGTTCCTCCTCGTCATCCCTTTTATAGATGACAAGCAGTTCGCCCGTTTCCGAATGCGATGCTATCGCGATTATGCGATAGATATTTCCCTTAAAATGTCTGTAAACCTGACCGGGTCTTGGCAGATCTCTCATATACTTCTCTCCCGTTCATAAATCGTGTTTTACCTAAAAAGGCAGCGGAGCCTCCGCTGCCTTGATAAGAGTGCTTATATCATCAGAATCTGAATTCACCGACTGATTCGACAAGGTTGTTAGCTATACTGTTCATTCCCTCTGAATCGTCGCTTATGCTCTTGATGTTCATGGCGATGCTCTCCATCGAAGCCGTAACCTCTTCGGTGCTTGCGGCGTTCTGCTGGGAGATGGCTGACAGATCGGATACGTTTTCAACGATCGTCGCCTTGATCTGCTCAAGGCTCTCTGTCTGTGCGGAGATTCCCTTGATATCCTCAACCGAATTCGTGATCTCGGTATTTAATACGTCAAATCTCTTCTTGGTCTCTTCAAGTATCGTCTGCTCTTCGTTCATGGCCGCTTCAACCGATTCCGAAGCAAGTACGCTCTGTTCGGACTGCTTGGTCAGCTCATCGATTATGTTGCGGATCTCGGCAGTCGATTCAGCCGACTGGTTTGCGAGGTTTCCGATGGATTCGGCAACTACCGCGAAGCCCTTACCCATCTCGCCGGCTCTTGCAGCCTCGATCGATGCGTTAAGTGCAAGAAGGTTCGTCTGGCTGGCAATATCCGTGATCATGCCGACCGCGCTCGTGATCCTTGTGATGGCCTCATTGGTATTGACAACCTGTGACCTGATAGCTGCGACCGCTTCCTTCGTCGTTGCCGATGACTTCTCGAGATTGGTGATATATCCGTATGCCTCATTATTGGCCTGCTGCATGGTAGCTGATGAATTGGACAGAAGATCAACCGACTCGACAACGCTGTTTATAAGATTGCCCATCTCAAGAACCTGCGAGTTGATGTTCTGAACATTGTCGGCCATTGATGTGGCACCGTCGGCAAGTTCTCCTACCGCAGAAGTTATCTGTTCTGTTGACGAATTGCTCTGTTCTGCGATCTGTGCGATCTCATTGACTCTGTTTGCAAGATCCGTGGCATCGGAACTTATCGTTCCGAGCATCCTGCTTATATTCTCCTGAAGACCTCTGTAAGATCTTATAAGGCTGTCGGTCTCGGCAACAAGCGACTCGATATCCGCCTCGTTCGTAAAGTCACCCTTTGCGATCGTCTCAAGACTGTCCGCCGTCATCCTGAGAGGATTGGCGACCTTCTTGGAAAGGATAACAACTATCACGGCAAATACGGCTATAAGTATGATCGCGAACAGTATCGAGATCATCATTATCTGATTACGTGCCGCCACAACATCCGCCCTCGGAGTTCCGGCAAATGACATACCGATGACCTTTCCCTGTCCGTCAACGAGCGGCATATATACAACGTAATAATCCTTGCCGGCAACCTTGGTATTCGTATCGATGTATGTCTGCCCGCTGCTGACCGCCGGCCATATCCCCTCGGCAGCCTGTGTGCCTTCATTTCTCTGTCCCTTATCGTTAAGTACCGAAGTACAGAATCTCGTATCCCCGATAAATACCGTAAGATCGACATCGTACGGTTTCAGACAGTCGATGTAGTCCGAGTCATATGTAACTTCCGTAGCACCTTCCTTAAGTTCGAACTCCGAATAATCCTTAAGGCCCTGCGCCGCAACCTTGAGCTGGTCAAGTACCTTCTCCTCAAGATTACTGCTGACAAGCGTGACCGCCATGATGGCCATAACGATAACGGTTATGATCATGGGTATCATACTGAACAGCAGAAGCATTCTGTTCATATTGAGATTTTTTTCTTCATGATACTATACTCCTCCATAGTTACAAGACGCGGACCATGATGTGACGGGCCCGAAATGACTTTTATATTTTAGCACAAAGTGCATGTTTATGCCATAAAACTTTTTATATGGTATAATCCCGTTTATGAAGCAGTTGGACGCCGATATCAAAAGCGGAAATTTCAAAAAGATATATGTGTTTTACGGCGATCAGGACTACCTTAAATCACGCTATAAGGATATTCTTGTCAGGCAGTTTGTACCCGACGGGGATACGATGAACCTTACCTGTTTTTTCGGCAAAAAGATCGACCTGAAAGAAGTGCTTGAAATTGCCGGGACAATGCCGTTTTTCGCCGAAAAGCGTGTTGTCGTTCTGGAAAAGAGCGGACTGTTTTCATCCGCATGCGAGGAACTTGCAGAGTTCATCCCGGATATTCCGGATACGTGCGTTATGATCTTTACCGAGGATAAGATCGATGCAAGGCTGAAGCAGACAAAGGCAGCCAAAGCAGCCGGAAGCGTTATCGAATTTACCGATCTTTGCGAGGCGGATCTTCGCAAATGGATACTTCAGAGGATCGCAAAGGAACACCGTCAGATCACCGCAAATGCTCTTGATCTGTTCATCACGCGATGCGGCAGCGATCTGTGGCAGATATCGAATGAACTTGAAAAGCTCATATCATACACCTTTAACAAGGACGGCATCAGGAAGGAAGACGTTGAGGCCGTATGTCCGCCTCTTGCGGAAGACAAGATATTCGTGATGATAAATGCGATCTTTGACAGAAACGCCGATACCGCTCTTTGCTGTTACAGGGATCTTCTGGCTCTTCGGACCGAGCCGCTAAACATCCTCGGTCTTATCAGGGAGCAGTACCGTCTGATGCTGCATGCGAAGGAGATGTCCGAAGAAAACGTGAGCCTTCGTGAGATGGCGGAGGTTATGAAACTGCGCGATACCAGGGTCAAGATGGCATTGCCCGTGGCAAAAAAGAGTAGTAAAATCAGACTTATCGAAGGTATAAAAGCATGTGCCGAGACCGACGAGAAGATCAAGACCGGACTTCTCGATGAGCACATTGGCGTTGAAACACTGATAGTAAGCCTTATAAAAAGGAGGAACTGAAAATGGCTGATATGTCAAATATGGCGGATAAGATCTCCGAAACCATCAATATCGTTGCGGACAAAGCGCGCGAATACGGTGATTACGCAAGACTTCAGGCTCTTATCAAAACAGAGGAAGCCAAAAAGCAGGAATACTACTACAAGCTCGGAAAGAAATACTATGAGCTTTACAAGGATGCACCGGCCTCGGATCTTAAAGAGTTCATGGACAAGCTCATCGCCGCCGACGAGAAGATCGCCGGATATAAGGACGATCTGAAGGCCGCAACGTCAAAACCGGACGATGATACCGAAACGACCGCTTCCGATGACAACGACAGCACATACGACTGATCGAACATATATAGCGATAGATCTTAAGAGTTTCTATGCCTCCGTCGAATGTGTCGAGCGCGGGCTTGATCCTCTTGTCACAAATCTCGTTGTTGCGGACGCCTCGCGTACCGACAAAACGATCGTTCTGGCCGTCTCTCCCGGGCTGAAGGGATACGGCCTGCCCGGAAGGCCGCGCCTTTTTGAAGTCGTACAGGCAGCAAAGCTCATTAATGCCTCGAGACGCTCACGGATAAAAGGGCGCGATTTTTCCGGAAGATCATCATGCACTACCGATCTTGATAATGACCCCACTCTTGAACTTGACTACATAACGGCAGTTCCGCGGATGTCGCTGTACATGAAATACAGTACCGACATCTATAAGATATACTTAAAATACATCGCTCCCGAGGATATCCTCGTCTACTCATGCGACGAGGTCTTTATGGATGTGACGTCATATCTTGATACATACCGCCAGAGCGCCCATGAACTCACCCTTACGATTATACGCGATGTTTTGGAGCATACCGGGATCACCGCGACAGCCGGGATCGGTACGAACATGTTCCTGTGCAAGATAGCCATGGACATCGAGGCCAAACACATGAAGCCCGATAAGGACGGCGTACGAATTGCCGAGCTTGACGAGATGACGTTTCGCAAAAAGCTCTGGGGGTACACTCCGATCACCGATTTCTGGCGCATCGGACCCGGAACGGCAAAAAAGCTCGATAAAATGGGACTTAAGACTATGGGCGATGTCGCGATGTATTCCGAAAAATACGAAGACATGCTGTATAAGGTTTTCGGGGTTAATGCAGAACTGCTGATCGATCATGCGTGGGGTTGGGAACCGTGCACGATCGAAGATACCAGGCAGTACAGACCCGCAAACAACAGCATCTCCTCCGGACAGGTCCTTATGCGCCCATACGCTCATGATGAAGCCGCCATCGTCGTGCGCGAGATGACAGATGCGCTGACATTGGACCTTGTACGTAAAGGGCTTGTGACCGATCAGATAGTGCTGACGCTAAATTACGAAGCCGTCAAAGATCCGAAGGATCTGCCTGATTATAAAGGCGAGATAACTCTTGACTGGTACGGACGCTATGCTCCGAAGCATGCTCACGGAACGGCAAACCTTGAACGCCGCACGTCCTCCACAAGGCTAATCACCGATGCGGTCATGGATCTGTTTGAGAGGATCACCGATCCGTCGCTTATGATCCGCCGTATAACCGTATGCGCGGCAAAGGTGGTCTCCGAACGGGAGGTTGATGATACGAACGAATACGAACAGCTCGACCTGTTTACCGATTTCGAACAAAAACAGCAGGAGCGTATTGCCGAAGACGAGCGGCTTGCCAGGGAACATTCCCTGCAGCTGGCAACCCTTGACATCAAGAACAAATACGGCAAGAACGCCATATTAAAAGGCACCAATTTCCTTAAGGGCTCGACTGCAAGGGAGCGAAACGCACAGGTGGGGGGACACAAGGCATGAACAACTATGACAGCATAATGGACCATCCGCACCATCAGTCCAAAACAAGACCGCATATGTCCATGGTTGCCAGAGCCGCACAGTTCTCACCTTTTGCCGCTCTTGTCGGATATGACGAGTCCGTTGCCGAAACGCAGCGTCTGACCGAAGAAAAGATCACGCTCGATCCCGATGCCGTCCTGGCCATAAACCGCACATTGTCCGAAATACAACCCGGGCGCACAACGGCCGCGATAACCTGTTTTATTCCCGATCCCCTCAAGGAAGGCGGCACATATACGATAGTTTCCGGAGTGGTAAAAAAGATAGATGTTCTTGAAGAAAAGGTGATAATGAAGGACGGGACAGTGATCCCGACAGATGATATATTCGATATTGAGATTATCTGAATGAGATGAGTCCGCCTCTTATCGATGATATGATCTTATAAGAAGGCTCCGGCCGCTGCGCCAGTACCCTTTGCATGATCGTGATCTCATCCGGCACATTCAGCAGTTCATCACGTCTTCGCTCTTCCTCCGCCTGCCTCTGACGTTCCTCGGCCAGCAGGCGCTGTTTACGGACCTGTAGTTTCTTATCTTCCATCTTCCGCATGGCCTCTTCATAATTGGCACGTGTGATCTCAATATTGATCTTTGCCTGCTGCCTCATGGCCTCAAGTCTTGCAGACAGGAAATTCGCTATATAAAACCTAACGGTGTTGGCCCATATCTCATAAGCCTTCATCGTCAGATGAACGCTCCCGTCAGAGGAAAGCGCCGCCGACAGATGTCCTGTGGAATCCATAAGAGGGGTTGCGATATCGACATAGAACATGTTCGGGAACATATCGCAGTACGCACGCATATATGCGTTAAATGCAGTAACCTTTTCATTGCTTACGTTGCTTCCCGGTCTTGTGGGAGTACAGCTTTCGATAAAGATCGTAACAAACGGATTTTCCGCCATTATCCCGGCCAGATAGGCCTGGTACTTGGCATACGCACCTTCTGCCGTTGACTTGCCGACCAGATCGTTCGTACCCATGCTTATGAATACGTAAGATGCTCCGCATGCCTTTATGGCGTCCTTCGCACGCATAGCCTTTCCGCCGAATACCGGCAGATATTTTGTCATAGCCTTTTCATCGGCATAGAACGAGTAACTGACCCTTGTAAGCATTGTCGCATTGCCGAGGGGAACCTTCTTTTTCGCGTTGTTGTACATTGTCAGGCCTTCTCCGACGGAATTGCCGACAAAAGCCGACTGTGCAAGAAAGGCATCGACGGGATCGATAACGACAGGTGCGGCATTCGGATCGGGAATGGCCGGCACATCGGCCGCATACGCAAAGGCCGGCGTCGCAAGCGCCGTAAGAAGCGTCGTTATAACAGCAGTTCTGATAAGATTTTTCATTATTCTCATTTTAAACATTCCCCAAAAAAACATTTTCCAGCTTCGTCTGGGCCCGTTCCTTAAAGGCATACAATATATCAATATCCGTAGGAGATGCATCCTTCATATCGCCCGCCGGGAAAAACCTTGTTATATGAAGCGGTATCAGCGGATCGACCGACTCTATAAAGCGGACTATGCCGTCAAAGTCATCCTCATCATCATTGAATCCCGGAACGACGAGTGTTGTCAGCTCAACGTGGCAGCCACGTGCGGCGGCACTTCTGATATTATCACAAATAAGTAAAAGATCGCCACCTATCGATGAATATTTTTTGTCTGATGATGTCTTAAGATCGATATTGTATGCGTCGATATATCCGGCAAGTTCGTCAAATCTGCCGCGCATGAGCATCCCGTTTGTGACCATGACGTTTACAAGATCGTGTGATCTTGCAAGCTTTGCACAGTCAAGGACATATTCGTATCCTACCGACGGCTCGTTATAGGTATAGGCTATGCCGATATTTCCCCTTGATCTTGTCCCGAGCGCATATCCGATCAGCTCTTCGGGCGTAAGTATATCTGCCCTGACCACCCCTCTTGAGATCGAATCGTTCTGACACCACGGACAATGCATGTTGCATCCGTATGAGCCTGCGGAGAGTATCTTCGATCCCGGATCAAACATCGCAAGAGGTTTCTTTTCTATCGGATCGAGTGCGAGACTTGTTACGGCGCCGTAATTACCGCATACTATCTTCCCGCCCGAATTGCTTCTGGCATGGCATTTCCCGGTCTGTCCTTCGGCAAGGTCACATCTGTGGGAACAGTTTTCGCATATCATGTGTGCCGCTCCACTGTAAACCGTTCGATATCGTAATCCTCCAAAGGTGATATCCCGCCCTTGCTGCACGATATCGCAAGCTGCTCTTCGACACTGTCGACTCCCTCAAGATCCGGAAGGAGCAGGCCTCTGCGGTTTCCTTTCGTAACGATGACGCCGTAGCGTTTTTCATCAAGCATATCCCTTGTTGCGCTCTCGGGCTGTCCCATGACATCCACGGTATAGACAAGCTCATCAAGTTCACTTGCCGTTACGGCTTCAAATCTCGGATCGCCCGTTCCGGCGCTTATGGCAAGCTCACACGTCTCTTCAAAGGTCGTATCATAATAAGGCAGTATGGTTCCGATGCAGCCGCGAAGCTGACCGTGCTTTTTTATGCACACGAACACTCCGGCCTTCTCCCTGCGCAGAAAATCGGGAAACTGCTGTATCATATGTTTTTCAAGTCTCCTGCCTGTTCTGATATAGGTCTCAAGCGACATTCTGGCCAGTCTGACGTACCAGTTCTCGCAGTCGAATATGCATATGCCGTATCCGACACCGAACGGTCCCTCATAGGAAAGAAGATCGGAAGTGACCTTATAGTCCTGCAACGCTCCGGCAAGCATAACAAATCCCGGATAGCCGCAGTTTGCGGATCTGTCATTGACCTTTTCATCTATAAGCGTAAAATCTTCAAGATTACCGCTTTTCATGACATCGGTAACCGCCTTGTCAAATTCCGGACCTTCCTTGATATAGCCGTACGGCCCGTCCTCTTTGAGCTTATGGGACAGATCGCCGCTTGCTATTATGACGGCACGACGTCCTGTGTGTGCTATGGCCCTCTCTATCAGGTAACCCATATCATAAAGCACATCATCGCCCTGAAGCGACGGTGCGATCCTGACTATCTTATATGCTGCCGTATCGCCCCCGACGGGAGGGATGCGGCGGTTTACGAAATACAATGGGACCGTTGTCCCGTGGTCAAGCTCGTCCGAATCCTCTTCGGAATACACGACGGGAATACCGTACTCATCACAAAGTCTTACGATCTCATCGGCAAGCTCGGTATCATACGGATAGTAAACATGCGGTTTGGGTGCATTAAACCTTTTAAGGTCACCCGTACCCCCGTCATTTTTTGCAATATAAAAAGCATCCCGGTACATCGTGTTATGAGGCGATATCACTACTATGGTCTCGGGATCATAGTCTGCTATATCCTCAGCCGCTGTATCGAATGCTTTTTCGGTTGCTTCTATTTTCGTTATCTCATCCCCACCCACTTCCGGGACGGCTATGGGCGGATGAGGCATTATATACGCTCTCATAGACCGGTATCTATATCAGGCGCGCCTTCTCTTTCCGAATGAATCACATTCCTTGATCAGTCTGTCATATGTCCTGTTGAGCGACTTGACCATCTCCGCGTCGCCTCCGAGGCAGTCGGGATGGAACATCTTCACAAGATCCTTATAACGTTTTTTCAGAAGAAGGATATTGTCTGCGCCTCTGAACAATACTTCGTTTACTTCCTTGCAGTCGACGGTATAACTCTGCTCGAGCTTTTCACGAAGCTGAGCCTCCTGTGTCCTGATGGAAGCCTCACGCGCATTAAGCATCTGCCTGTCACGGTCGAGCTCTTCAAAGCCTCTCTTAATGACCTGATGCTTCTGGTCGATAAGCTCTTCCTCGCGCCTAAGCTGTTTGCTCCTCGTTGCAAGGTGCTCTTCGTACCTGCGGTTTTCCTCTCTAGTGTTCTCCTGCTCGTTCAGAAAATCCGCTCTTTTGGTCTCAAGTTCATGACGTTCGTCACGAAGTCTGATGCTTTCCTTGAACAGCCACAATTTGATCTCCCCCAGACGGTCATCATCGGCCGACTGAAGAGCGTCGAACATTTCCTCCAAACTCATTTTACTTCCCTCATCAATATAAAACTGACTTTATTCCCCTTGATGTACCCTTGTCAAAGCCGTGCTTTGTTCTACAAAAAGTACACCCACAATAACTAAGATACCATATATTGTGTTATTATGCCATACCTAATTTAATTTTTTGAGGGATTTTCGCGTATCAGGCCTGTGATATGCGCGGGAACATAAAGCGTTCATTAGCCGCATTTTCAAATGCGGGGCCTCTTGTAAACAGGATCGAGTCATCGGTTTCGATCTTTCTTTGCTCAAACCCGGTGTTGTTTTCCGGAGAAAATGACAGCAATACATTCTTTATGCCGCTGCCGAATGAAGATATGACCTCGCCAAGGCTTACCTTCTCGTCCGAAAATATCGCATGGACGGTCAGGTCGCTCCCTTCGGCGGATGCGACCGCGTATGCTTCGCACGACGGGATATAATAGACGCACTCGGACATCGGACCCGTCAGATAAAACATGAACAGTCCCGGATTGCCTGTCATTATGCGCTCGCCGTATTGTCTTTTTCTCTGTATTATGTCAACCATTTTATCCCATTCTTCTTTAGTGTTCATCGGGATGTGCTCAGCAGTTGCGCTATTTGTTATGTTAACCTTTTTTCTGCACTCGTACTCATTCGTACGGTTGAATCCGAATCCGGTGTAGTATCCGCTCATATGTCCTTCGGCATACAGATATGTCCCTTCAAACATACGGTCGCAGTCCGACAAAACCCTTTCCATGAGCGTACGTCCGTATCCCCTGCCGCGATACTCCGGGGCTGTCATCACGGTGCCGAGCTGGGCAAGGTGGTGAACCCTCGATCTCCATTTCATGTTGCAGATGTTCACCGATACATTTGCGACAACACGTCCGTCCTCAACGATCGAATACGGTATATAGTCATCCTTCCAGAAGCCGTTTTCATACCATGTATTAAGATCAAGGCCGAACACTTCCGATGCAAGGGCGCAAAAACTCTCGCGAAGTGCTTTGTCATTTTTGTAATTGGTCCTGATCTGCATGATGATTCCTCCGAAAATGATCTGACGTTTATTATAATATGAACAGGGTCATTATACAAATCGTCATCTTTATCCCGTCTCTATCTGATCGTCCGTATCCGGATCATGCCGTCCGATACCGAAAATATGATCTCACCGCTTTGGTCCGTGCGGTATATCTTCACACCCGATCCGGCCAGTCTTTCAAGCGCCTGCCTTGTCGGATGCCCGTACGGATTATCGATCCCTGCCGATATCGCGCCGATCTTTGGTCTTGTACGATCAAGAAAGGATGTGCATGTCGACGTGGCGCTTCCGTGATGCGCGACCTTAAGATACGTACAGCTGTCGACACAGTTCAATATCTGCCTTTCCGTATTTTCACTTATATCCCCGGTAAACAGTGCCGAGAAATCCCTTCGGTCATTAAGTCTTATATCGAGCACAAGTGATGCATCGTTTGCATCAAATGCGGATGATGGCATATCATCCGGAGGGCTTAAGCATCTGATACGGATATTACCCGCCGACACGGTATCACCCGCCGATATCGTAACTACCTTTGTCCTGCCGTTATCCGCGGCCTTTTGCAGTCTTTGCATGTTTTCGCAATTACCGTCGAGCTTAGCGGAAGCTGCCGATACGATAACCTTTTTTATCCTGACCGGACAAAGTTCATCCTCAAGCATCTCCAAAACACCGCTTACGTGATCGCTGTCCATATGTGTCAGGAAGCAGCAGTCAATGCTTCCGATCCGGTTTGCCTTAAGTACGGGTACGATCCGGTAACTGCCCACCTGTTTTATACTGCTGCTGCCCCCGTCGATCATGATCACGGGAATATCATCTCCCCATATGAGTGCACAGTCTCCCTGCCCGACATCAACATTTCTTATCTCGATATCCTCCCTCGGATGCGCCGCCAGAATGACAGAGGAGGTGGCGGCAAGCATCAGAAACAGCATGCTAAGGCATCTCCTTTTTATGTCTTTTTTTCTTCTTTGGTATGCCGATTCAATGGTATATGTTATTTTATTTGCATCCTTCGTTCGAGATCTGTTGTTATTTATCAAGTTATGTCGACCGGTTCGGTTAACGGATTTTTGCCTGATAATTTTATATATGTTATTTAATTTTTCCGCTGATGCCGGATTCCCTGCAGTGATCGCGATCCCCATTATAATCACATATGTTATTATCTGACTTTCCGATGGCTGTCCGATCAGAAGTATATTTCCGTCAATTTTCGAACATTTTTCTGCCAGGTACTCATAAAGGTATAAAATATAATGTGTTATCTTTAAAATAACGGTTGGTTTTATTCCGACGGCGCCTACTGTTATGCCCGAAAATGCACTTAGCAGTACCAGTCCCATAAGAGGTATGACAACCAGATTTACGACAACACAGCAAAGTGAGATCTGCATAAAGCCATACCCCGTCACGGGGAGTGTCGCCAGCGTCACGGATACGGTGATGCATATGGAATCGTATATGAGCGAAGCGAACTTTTTAAAAGGCGATCCGTCCGGCTTCATCCGGAGGAGATTTTTTAAAAGGGGATATATGAGCGAGATGCCGGCAACGGCACCAAACGACATCAAAAAACCGGTATCGTAAACATAGAGCGGTTCACTTACAAGTATCATGACGGCCGAAAGAGACGCAGCCGAAAGCAGGTCATATGTTCTTCCGAGCCAGGTGGCAAAAACAGAAAGAGCAAACATGATCATAGCCCTTCTTGTTGATACCGAAAAGCCGGTCATGACGGCATAAAGGGCTATGACGGTTCCGGATATGACTGCTGCGATCCTGTAGGGAAATCCGGCCTTTTTCAGAAGCGCAAGAAGAGCCAGGCCGACGGAGGCTATATGAAGTCCGGAAAGAGCCAGGATATGGCTGATACCCGCCAGCTGATATAACTGCCGGATCTTGGGATCAAGCCCCGTCTTGTCTCCGAGCGTCATCGCCGCGGTC
>CACYMJ010000042.1 GCA_902775485.1 uncultured Lachnospiraceae bacterium | reverse complement strand
GACGGCGAGGCGCTTGGCGACAATCTCCTTGCCGTTCTGCCTGCAGGCAGCGCAGAAGCAACATCGACTCACGGTGATTATGAATATGACGGTGCTACGGTCGCCAAATATTTGGGGAGCGATTCCGAAGTAACCCTTCCGGCCTGGGTAAACAGAGTCGGAAAGGAAGCATTTGAAGGTTATGACAAGATGACAAAGCTTGTCATGCCGGATACGGTTACTACGGTTGACTTCGGTGCTTTTTCAAACTGTAAGAATCTTGAGACCGTCAAAATGTCCGAAAGCGTTAGAACGTTAGGTTCCAGCGCTTTTTCGGGTTGTACGAATCTTTATTCCGTATCTGTTCCGAGAACGGTGCGCACGATAGGATCCGGTACATTTGCGGGATGTCCGTCACTCTCTAGCGTCCCCATCTCAGCAAACAATGAGAATTATACAAGCTATGACGGCGTCATATATTCAAAGGACGGTAAAAAGCTCGTTCAGTATCTTGCAGGTCGGCCCGAGACGACATACAGGATGCCCTCGTCGGTACGCGAGATCGAGGAATACGCATTCTGGGGAGCCAATAACCTGTCAAAGCTTTCAATATCATATGGTGTGGATAAGATACCCGAATACGCTTTTTCGAATTGTAAGGGCCTTCAGCACGTCACGCTTCCGCGGACCGTACAGTCGATATTTGCATATGCTTTTGAGGACTGTGACAGCCTGTCATATATAAATATCCCGGATTCTGTAGGATATATTGATGACAGGGCTTTTGCAAATACGAGAGGAGCACTTCTTCGCTTTATCGACAGAAACGGAAACGTTGTTAAGACATTTAATTCCGAAGATGTTGAAAAATACGGAAACGGAACAGGCGGCGCACCTGTTGTGAATCAGCCGGATTATCTTACCGGAAATACGTCCGGTTCAGACAATTCGTCTGACGGCGCAAGTCCTGCCAATATCCAAAACGGTACGGATTCGAATGTTACGGCCGGTAACGTAACAAATATCGATACCGATACCAATACGAATGCCAATCCCTCAGATCTGTCTACCGTTGATTCTAACGGATCGACAACATATATAGATAACACTTCAGGCGATGCAGCTTCGTTTGATCCGACCGATGTAACACCCCTCGATCCGGGTGATGAAGTCGGAGTTGAGGGAAGTGCGCTTACAACCGCAGCAGCTGTTGCATCGCCATCGGGTGCGGATAATGCACAAACAGCAGCACCTTCAAATATCATAGACAACAGTAATCTTTATAATAACGGATATTACAAGGCTAGCGACAGCGGAAGTGATCCTTGGGATACGCAGATAGAATACCATGATTTTGAAAACAACATGACCGATTATGACCTCGGCGCAGGCAAGGTTTTGGGTGGATCGGCTGTACTTCGCATGTCCAGTAAGGTTCCGGTCAAGGGATTTAATTTTCCTAATGCGGAATATGAAGATACAATGATGGAAACAGCATCCCCCAAACAGTCAGATAAGGATGTTATCGGAGATACTTTTGCATCATATCTTGGCAATGAGTCTTCCGTCGATGTTCCCTCAGGCGTTACGAGGATAGGAGACCGTGCTTTTTATAAGAATGAGGATGTTCAAAATGTTTCATTGCCGTCGGGGATCAAGGATATAGGAGAGTTTGCGTTTGCAAGAAGCGGCATTACGGATATATCATTGCCCGAAGGGACAAAAAACATAGATTATGCCGCATTTTATAATTGTCCGAGGCTGACAAACGTAAGCATTCCCGAAAGTGTTGACAATATACAGCTCGGGGCTTTTGCGGGAACTCCGTATCTGGAAAACTGGAAGAATTCAAATGATCCGGCCGATTATCTCGTTGTGGGCGATGGTGTTCTTCTGGCATACAAAGGTCATGATAAGAGGATCTTTATTCCGGATAATATAAGGCATATAGGTCCGGGTGCTTTTGCCGGAAACTCTTCACTTGAAAGCGTTACCATCACTCCTTCTGTAGCCGATATCGGGGAGGAAGCTTTCAGAGACTGCACTAACCTTCGCGAACTGATAATGGGTGAAGGGATTCGCAATATCGGGGATAGGGCATTTAAGAACAGTGATCTTAAGGTAGTGTATCTGCCGGATACCATCGAAGGTGTCGGACTTGCGGCATTTGATAACGGCGGAAAGCTAAAGACCGTTATATTAAACGGCGATAACGTTCCGAATGTCACATACGATAAGAGCGCTACCAGACTGTCGGCAAAGGACCTACGAGCCTGCGCGTTCGAGGGTGCTGAAAATGCCATAGTATCAAATACGTGTGATCTGAACTCAGGAACGCTTTTTGATCCGAGATTTTACGGATTTGAAGGTGATGTTTATTCCATAGGTTCAGGCGAGAACAAGACACTCGTACTTGAACGTGCACTTACCAAACCTGATGCCTCAGGCAATGTCATGCTCAACCAGCAGGTCGATATCGCAGGTGATACCTATATGCTGGATCAGGTAAAGAGCGATGCGTTTGATAATTACAGGGACTGGTCCAAATGGACAGATAACAAACCTACAAACGTCGCCGTAAACGGAGAGAGAAGCGAAGCGCTTGACAGCCTTCTTGAAGACGTTAATTCGAACATAATGTCAACTGCTGAGGAGGCTCAGGAGGATACAACAAGATCGAACATAACTGTAAATCTTGACGGAAAGAGGTTCCCGACAAGGGGCAGCGCATATGCGTCCATCCCGGGAGAAACCGACAGATACTCACTTAATATATCCGAGGATGATTCGGCAAAGAATAAGATCGATGCAGCGTTCCTTCACGGCACGGGATCAAATCCCGGCGGAAGTTATGTACCTCTTTCGATGGATATGTATGACAAAAGCGGAACCGTTCCGATCCACAAGCTCGGCAATTCCAAGATGGAAGTGTCCATCCCTGTTCCGTCGGGAATGGAAAATGACGAAGGGCTCGGGATCGCGAGCCTTGATGAGAACGGACTTCTTGAAAATCTATCCAGTGAGATAACAGATGACGCTAATGGAAAGAATATCAAGTTTGTTGCCGGTCATTTCAGCACATACGTCATATATTCAAGAGGCCATGCATCGGCAGTAACATATGATGAGAACGGTAATCCGATAGAAACGGTAGATGAGATAAATGCCGCGGCAAATACGTTTGATATGAGCGGAACGTGGCACAGTCTTAATAAAAAGGTATATGGACCGTTATCGCCCAAATGGTTTATAATCATAATAATGCTTTCGCTCGCGGGTATATTGTTCCTGTATAAGGGCGGCAAAAAGAAAAACTGAAAAGGATGGTCAAAATGGAAAAGATACAGATGATCACACCTCTTGTCGAGATGGACGGAGATGAGATGACAAGAGTTTTGTGGCAGATGATAAAGGATGAACTGCTTGAGCCGTTTATTGATCTGAAAACAGAGTATTATGATCTCGGCCTTAAGAACAGAAATGATACGGATGATCAGGTAACGATAGACAGTGCACATGCGACAATCAAGCACGGCGTTGCGGTAAAGTGCGCAACCATTACCCCGAATGCGGCCAGGGTTGAAGAATATAACCTCAAGAAAATGTACAAGAGTCCCAACGGTACGATCCGGGCGATAGTCAATGGGACTGTTTTCAGGACGCCTATCATAGTCAAGGGTATCACACCTTGCGTCCGCAACTGGAAAGAACCTATAACGATCGCAAGACATGCATACGGAGATGTCTATCAGAACGTTGAGGAAAAGCTTCAAAGCGGTGATAAGGCGGAACTTGTGATAACAAGGGCCGACGGATCAAAAGAGAGCAGGGTTATTCACGATTTTGCCAAGGGTGCCGGGATCGTTCAGACTATGCACAACATGAACGATTCGATCGTCAGCTTTGCAAGGAGCTGCTTCAATTATGCGCTCGATCAGAAGAAGGATCTGTGGTTCGGGGCAAAGGATACTATCAGCAAACAGTATGATCATACATTTAAGGATATCTTCAATGATGTCTTTGAAAAAGAGTACAGGAAAGATTTCGAACTTGCAGGAATAGAGTATTTCTATTCCCTTATCGATGATATTGTTGCCCGCATCATGAAGTCTAAGGGCGGAATGATATGGGCATGCAAGAATTATGACGGTGACGTTATGAGCGATATGATCAGTTCGGCTTTCGGGTCACTGGCCATGATGACATCGGTACTTGTATCACCTACAGGTGTTTACGAATACGAAGCCGCACACGGTACGGTTCAGAGACATTATTACAAGCATTTAAAGGGTGAAGAGACAAGCACGAATTCCGTGGCCACGATCTTTGCATGGAGTGGAGCGCTCAGAAAGCGCGGACAGCTTGATGATATCCCCGAACTTGTAAAGTTTGCCAATAAACTTGAACTTGCTACGATCCAGACGATAGAATCCGGAAAGATGACGAAGGATCTTGCTCTTATCACATCATTTGAAGAAACCGTAACTTTATCATCAAGAGACTTTATCGTAGCCGTCAGAAAAACATTGGAAGATCTGCTGTGATGGATAATGTGGAAATCTCACAGGCGGTTATTAAAAGACTGCCGCGATATTACAGATATCTGGGAGAACTTGCCGATGAAGGCGTGATGCGTATATCTTCCCGTGAACTGTCGGAACTTATGCACGTGACAGCTTCCCAGATCCGGCAGGATCTTAATCATTTCGGCGGATTCGGACAACAGGGATATGGGTATAATGTACGTAATCTCTATGACGAGATCGGAAAGATATTAGGCCTTGATAAGAGTCATAAGCTTGTAGTTATCGGCGCGGGACATCTCGGACAGGCCCTTTCCAATTACGTAAATTTTGAACGCCGCGGTTTTCACATACTAGGAATATTTGACAAAAATCCCGATCTTGTTGGAATGAAGATAAGGGATGTCACTGTATCGCCGATGGATCAGCTTGAGTCTTTCATCAGGGGAAATGATATAGATATCGCGGTCCTGACCATTCCCAAGACAAGTGCGGTGGATGTTGCCAAGATACTTGTTGACTGTAATATCAGGGCGATCTGGAATTTTGCACATGTGGATCTGGCTGTACCTGACAGTGTGATCGTGGAAAATGTTCATCTGTCGGAAAGCCTTATGACACTTTCCTATAATCTCTCCCGGAGGTAGGTCAAATGGGTGCCTCTCATGACAAATTCAACAATGCCATAGGTTCCGTAAAGATCCCCATACTTATTCTGGATAACAAATGGCACAGGATCTTTGGCAAGATGAATCCGACAGACGAGATAAAGGATCTTGAAAAACAGCTCGGAGAGCTGCTTAAGCGCCAGGGAAAGCTTGTCAATGAGAACAAGGATCTTAAAAAGATAAAAAGCAACCTGATGTCGGAGATTGTTGATAATATCGACGGTGTCGATAACAGGGAAACGGATGAAAATGTCGACAAAAAGCTTAATGACAATAAACGCCTGATAAATGACGTGAACGAGAAGCTTGATAATAACGAGGAGGAATTAAAGGATCTTCCCCGCGAGATTGACGGTGTGAACAAAAAACTCATGCTTGCAACCATGGATATGTGCTACGAAAGGCTGCAGAGCAACACCGTCGAGATCCAGGAGATCGCGGAGTGGGTCAAGGATATCAGGGTTCAGCTAAAAAAGAATCTTATAAAAAAACAGGATAAGGAACTGTACAATGCAGAACTTTATTCATATATGCATGATATTTTCGGACCTGTCGTTATGGAACTGTTTGATATGAAATATGTTCCGACGATACATAAGGCTCCGGAATTAAAGAGTGCACAGCCGGCAGGCGAAGTCAAGGACGAAAACGACGGGGATAAAAAGACTGAATGATTTTGACCTTGGGCCGGATATTTGATAGAATACAGTTTTGTTAAAGATTAAACAAGGAGATATATTATGTCAGGACATTCGAAATTTGCGAACATAAAACACAAGAAGGAAAAAAACGATGCCGCAAAGGGTAAGATATTTACCATCATAGGCCGTGAGATCGCTGTAGCCGTAAAAGAGGGCGGTCCGGATCCGAACAATAACTTTAAGCTTGCCGCCGTTATAGCCAAGGCGAAGGCCAACAATATGCCTAACGATACTATAAATAACGGTATCAAAAAGGCTGCGGGCGATACAAACAGTGTCAATTACAAAAACTATACCTATGAAGGATATGGCCCGAACGGTATTGCCATTATCGTAGAAACGCTTACCGACAATGCAAACCGTACGGCAGCCAATGTCAGAAGTGCTTTTACAAAAGGAAACGGAAGCATCGGTGCTCAGGGATGCGTATCTTTCATGTTCGATAAAAAGGGTCAGATCATAATCGACAGGGAAGAGTGCGATATGGATCCCGATGAGCTTATGATGCTCTCGCTCGATGCCGGAGCGGATGATTTTAACGAAGAGGATGACAGTTTTGAGATCCTCACAGACCCCGATTCATGCGAGAGTGTTCGCAAGGCACTTGAAGAGGCCGGAGTTGCCATGGTATCTGCCGAGGTAACGATGATACCTCAGAACTACGTTAAGCTTACGGATGAGGAAGCACTCAAAAACCTGAACAAAACACTCGATCTTCTTGATGAGGACGATGACGTACAGGCGGTATATACTAATCTCGACGAGGATTAAATGGAGAAATCAAAAACCAATCCTATCATAATGGTTGCCGCCGTTGTTGCGCTGATAGCAACGGTATATGTATTTTACATAACCGTATTTGAGCGGATAATCAATCAGAATCAGGGATATTTCTATGCCGTGATATTTGCGTTTATCCTTTTGGTTCTGTTTCTTTTGTGTAATCTGTTCACCAAGCTCATCGCGATATCGGTAGGAGAAGAACGTTCATACAGAAAACTGGTCATAACAATTGCACTGCTTGTTATTGCCGGTCTGTTTCTGGTTACCCGTCTTCGTTATACCACGTCACTGTATCCGGGAGAGTATCCGGTATTTCGCGGTGCGGTCACAATGGCTGAGGGATCCTATTCCCAAAACCACGATATAATAGATGCTGCACTTACCAATCCCGCACATTATCTGTATTCACTCATATTGTCTGTTGTTTTCCGCATTTTTGAGGCCGGTCCGAAACCCGTTATATGGGTAAATGCCTTTTTTGTGGTCCTTTGCGGCTTCCTTACATATAAGATAGTAAGAACGTTTACAAATCAGATGTGCGGACTGTTCGCAGCCGTACTGAGCGCTGTGATACCGTCCCAGACATTCTCGGTATATTCATTTACTTCTGAGCCTATGGTCGCTGCCATTTTCCTTGGAGCGATATTTACACTCATATCTTTGTTCTCTTATAACAAAAGAATAAAGGAAATGCAGGAAATTGGCGCATCAGACAAAAAGGACATTGCCGGTATAGTATTTACCGTCGTGGGAGCGATACTGGTAGGCCTTCTTCTGTTTGTCGAGCCGTTTATGATAATACCCGTCATTCTCATGGTCGTTGCGGCATATCTCGGACGTAACCCGAAGGCAATGAGCATGCTTTTGGCATTTGCTTCTGGTATTGTTATCATGGTACTTCTCTGCTTTGTCAAATCGGCGCATATGGGTGTTGATTTCGGTACGGTCATGACATCACAGATGTCTGCATTTGATCCTACGACCAACAGAAATTCCGGAGAGATTAAGGAATTTAAGGAGGTCTTTGATTCGTTTAATGCTGAATTGTCTTCATCCGACAGAAATGTTGATGAAAACTATTCGTTCATAACCGATGAATCAGGTAGTGCCATATATACCGAGATGAGCGTATCTTGGGTTCTTGTACTGAATCAGATCATGTATATGTTTATTCTTATGATGACCATAAGCTGCATGATCCTGGCGGTCAAAGAGCAAAAAGACTATGTTGTAACGATCAGTACACTGATACTTGGTGCGGTGCTGATGCTCCTGTTCCAGCAAAACCGTGACAGTCAGCAGTTCCTGTTTATGACCGTATTTATCATAGCATCGGCTACGGGTATCCACTATCTGTACCTTGATCATCATCCGGAACTTAAGGTCGGCATCAATGCACTGGATGCCCTTGAGAAGACCGGAAGAAAAGAGATCGCTGCAGCAACCAGGACAAATCTTAAAAATGCTGCCAAGATGACGGAGGCTGATTTTGTCAAGCGTGCAAATGCGTTGATCTTTGTCGGTAATGATGAGGAACTGTATCAACAGATCAAGAATGAAGAGCACGAAAGAGCCCTTAAATATATTGACAGACCGTCCAGACGGGAAGAGGAAGCATTTGATGATTATGATGAGGACTTCTTCCTTGACAAGGAGGACAACGACGAACTTGATGTAAAGGTTACGACGGTCGGCCCTTCGGGTATAAAACAGACCGTAGGAGGGGACGAAGTATACGAACCCAATGCGCAGATGCATGAGAGTGCCAATGCCGCATGGTCCAATACAGCTGTTCCCGCATGGAAGCGCCCGGAAAAATTCGGTGATGAAGAGATGTTTGACGAGGATGAGCTTGAACTCGATAAAGCACATTCAGCATTCGAAGGCAGACAGGCATTGTACGCAAATGCCGGCGTGACCACTAATGAGCCCGCACCGGAAGTTGAGAAGATAAAGAGAAATACGAAAAAGATAGCTGCGCCTCCAAAACCGATGACCGAGGACAAGGTTGACGAAGACAAGCTGATACCGAAACGGCTGAAAAAGAAGCAGGAGTCTGTTGAAGAAAAACCTGTTGTTTCAAAAAACGAGAAGAGCGCAAAGTCAGTTACAGCCACATCAGGCGGCAAGGCAGTGCGCAGGATAAAGGCTGTAGGAGCCGGATCCGTCACTGTCCAGACAGTAAGTGCAAAGAAGAAGGTTAAGGATGATGCGGCCGTACCCGGAGCAGTCGTTAAACCTTCACAGCCCATACCGAATCCGCTTCCGGTCCCGAAAAAGAAAGACCGCAAGCCTGTTGATTATGATAACAAACCGGCAAAGAACGAAGATGACTGGGATTTCGATTTCGCCATAAGTGATGATGACGATTGGGATGTATAGGGTTGCAATTCGGTGAGTAAGTTAGTATAATGTACGAAGTCTGCTTCGCAGACATCTTGCAGCATAGGCTTCCGTGGCTCAGTTGGTAGAGCGACGCATTCGTAATGCGTAGGTCGCCGGTTCGAGTCCGGCCGGGAGCTTTTGGAAAAAGGGGCAGTATCTGCCCCTGTTTTATTAGTCAGGAGAATGATATGGCACAGTTATGGGGCGGAAGATTCACAAAAGATACGGATAAGAAGGTTTACGATTTTAATGCTTCCATCGGTTTTGATAAGAGACTCCTTAATGAAGATATCGAGGGGTCAAAAGCGCATGTTGCCATGTTGTCAAAATGCGGGATCATTACGCAGGATGAATGTCGAAGCATTACCGAAGGACTCGATCGTATACTCGAAGATGTATCGTCGGGTAAACTCGAGATATCCGATAAATATGAAGATGTTCACAGCTTTGTCGAAGCCGTTCTGACCGAGAGGATCGGCGATGCAGGCAAGAAGATGCATACGGGAAGAAGCCGGAACGATCAGGTTGCTCTTGATATGAGGCTTTATACCAGAAAAAATGTTCTTGCAGTAAAAGATCAAATAAAGGAACTGCTCTGTACGCTTCTTGATGTGATAGAAAAAAACACGGATACGGTAATGCCAGGTTTTACGCACCTGCAAAAGGCCCAGCCGCTTACGCTCGCACACCATTTCGCAGCTTATTTTGATATGTTCAGGCGTGATCACTCGAGACTGTGCGATATATATGAACGTATGAATTACTGTCCGCTTGGAGCCGGAGCGCTTGCAGGAACAACGTATCCGCTGGATCGGGAAATGACGGCATCTCTTCTAGGCTTTAAGGGAGCAACTAATAATTCGATGGATTCAGTTTCCGACAGGGACTATCTGATAGAATATCTGTCGGCTTTATCCATAATAATGATGCATCTTTCGCGTTTTTGCGAAGAGATCATCATATGGAACAGTAACGAATACAGATTTGTAAACATCGATGATTCATATTCTACCGGCTCAAGCATCATGCCGCAGAAGAAGAATCCGGACATAGCAGAGCTTACGCGCGGCAAATGCGGCAGGGTTTACGGAGATCTTTTCGCACTCCTTACAACGATGAAAGGCCTTCCGCTTGCATATAACAAGGATATGCAGGAAGATAAGGAAGCGGCATTTGATGCCATGGATACCGTATCTGCCTGCCTTGATCTGTTTACGGGCATGATAGCAACAATTGAGTTTAATAAGGACATCATGAGATCATCGGCCGCCATGGGATTTACAAATGCAACGGATGCAGCGGATTATCTTGTCGGTAAGGGTGTGCCGTTTAGAGATGCGCATGGAATTATCGGACGTATTGTGATATACTGTGACAAAAATTCAAAGTCTATAGAACAATGCAGCCTTGATGAACTTAAGGCCATATGCGATAAGTTTGATGAGGACATATATGAAGCCATCAGCCTTAAGACCTGTGTTGATAAACGTCTCACAAAGGGCGGTCCGGCAAAGGAAGCTATGGAAGAGTTCATAAGGGAAGCACGTACATTCCTTAACGGGATCTGAGAGGAGAAAACAAATGGGTGAGAAATTAAGAGTCGGAATACTCGGAGGAACGGGAATGGTCGGACAGAGATTCATATCTCTGCTTGAAAACCACCCCTGGTTTGAGGTTAAGGTCATTGCGGCAAGCCCCAGGAGCGCAGGCAAAACATACAAGGATGCCGTGGGAGACAGGTGGAAGATGTCGACTCCCATGCCTGAAGCGGTCAAGGATATCATAGTCGAAAATGTCAATGACGTTGAAAAGGTTGCTTCTGCAGTTGATTTTGTTTTTTCTGCCGTAGACATGACAAAGGACGAGATAAGAGCGATCGAGGAAGAGTATGCCAAAACAGAGACTCCGGTCGTTTCAAACAACAGCGCCCACCGCTGGACACCGGATGTTCCGATGATCGTTCCCGAGATAAATCCGGAGCATATTGCAGTCATAGATGATCAGAGAAAGAGACTCGGCACAAAGCGCGGATTTATTGCCGTAAAGCCCAATTGTTCGATCCAGAGCTATACTCCGGCTCTTGCGGCATGGCAGGAGTTCGAACCTTATGAAGTCGTTGCCACGACCTATCAGGCGATAAGCGGTGCCGGCAAGACGTTTAAGGACTGGCCGGAGATGATAGAGAATGTAATCCCTTATATAGGCGGAGAAGAGGAAAAATCCGAACAGGAACCTCTGCGTATATTCGGAAAGATAGAAAACGGACAGATCGTTAAGGCATCATTACCGGTGATCACATGCCAGTGTATCAGGATACCTGTTCTTAACGGCCATACTGCCGCTGTTTTTGTTAAGTTCAAAAAGAAACCTACCAAGGAACAGCTTATCGAAAAGCTCGTCAATTACTCTGGTGAACCGCAAAAACTGTCGCTTCCTTCGGCACCGAAACAGTTTATCCGTTACATGGAAGAGGATAACAGACCTCAGGTCGTACTAGATGTCGATTATGAGAACGGTATGGGTATTTCGATCGGAAGACTGCGTGAAGATACGGTATATGATTACAAGTTCGTAGGACTGTCCCACAATACGGTAAGGGGTGCCGCCGGCGGAGCGGTATTATGCGCAGAGCTTTTAAAAGCAAAGGGATATATCACGGCGAAGTGATAACATCAGATTTTTTCGGAAAGTAGAAGAGTTTTGGAAGATTTAAAGTATCAGATAGATCTGCTTACTGCACTAAATGAACGGCTGTTAAACAGTGAAAAGATGTACCGGCACATTGCGGAATGCTCCGGTACGCTTTTCATGTATTTTGATTACAAAGCAACGCCGACCAAAGTTGATCTTGTAGGCCCATGGGATGAGAAGGTAGGTGAGAAGATAGCCAATCATCCCTATGATGAATCTTACATGTTAAATCTCCTGCTTGATGAGGATCAGGATAAGTTCCGCATCCATATGCTTGAGATAGAGCGTAAGGGACTCGAGACCGACAGTGTCGAGGTAAGAAGCCGCAACAAAAGATTCTGGCTCTCATGTTTTGCCAATGTTACTTATGATGAGGATCATAATCCGACCGAGAAGATCATTTCCATAAAAGATATCACAAAGATCAAGATGAACTCGGAGGAACTTGAGTATCTTGCCTTCTATGATTCTCTTACGGGTGTTTACAACAGAAATTATTTTGTGCGCAAATTCCGCGATATGTGCGAGCGTGCCGACAGCGAGGAAGTAAGCGTAGAGATAATGTTCGTTGATATTGACGATTTTAAAAAGATCAACGATTCGATCGGACTTCTGTTTGGGGACGAGCTTGTTCAGGAGTTCGGACAGTATCTTAAGGGGTTCAATTCGGAAGATGTCAATGTAGGACGTTTCGGCAGTGACGTGTTTGTAATAGCGGTATATAATCCGTGCGGGCAGAGAAGCTGTGATGTTATATACCGTAAGATACTCGAGCGTCTCAGACATCCGTTCACCCTGACAAATAAGTCAGAGATGATGTTTACGGTTTCATGCGGTGTTGCCGAGTATCCCGATGCCGGAAGGACCGCTCTTGAGGTCATCAAAAATGCGGAGATCGTTCTGTATAAGGCAAAAGAGCGCGGTAAGAACGGTATTCAGTATTTCGAACTTGATATACTCAACAAGTTTATCAGAAATGTCTCTGTTGAAAAGCAGCTGAAGGAAGCCATCGAGAGTGAAGCATTTCAGCTTTACTACCAGCCGCAGTATTATGCGCAAAACGGCAAGCTTCGCGGTGCCGAGGCACTTGTCCGCTGGCCGGATGTTGAAGGTGAAGGGTTTATAACCACTCCCGGTGAGTTCATACCCATAGCGGAAAAGAACGGTGCCATCATTCCCATCGGTTCATTTGTGATAAAGGAAGCGCTTAAGACATTCAATGACTGGCGCAGCAAATATCATATTCCAATGATAATGTCGATCAATATTTCGGCAGTTCAGCTTGAAAAGGAAAATTTTGTCGATAATCTGTCACATTCGCTGAGCCTTTACGGGATCAATCCCGAGAATATCGAGATAGAGATCACGGAGAGCGTGTTCATCAACAATTTTGAAGATGTTATCGATAAGATCAAGACGATAAGGGGACTTGGAATGAGGGTCAGTCTTGACGATTTCGGAACAGGTTATTCATCGCTTTCATATCTACGGCAGCTTCCTATCGATACTCTTAAGATCGACAGGGAATTCATAGAGACAGCGGTCAGAGATGACAGTTCGAGCATTATATATGAAAGCGTTATAAAGATGGCTCAAAAGCTCGGATTTGAAACAGTTGCCGAAGGTGTCGAGACGAAGGAGCAGTTCAATTACCTTCGCGAGAGAGACATAGATATCATACAGGGTTATCTGCTCGGCAGGCCGATCAGCAAAATAGAATTCGAAAAACTTCTAATACGTCAAATGCCTTAAAACATGTACAGAAAACAGGATCTACAGTATCTACAGGATATATTCGACAGAGCATCAAATGATATCGCGGTTTTGTACGGAAGCCGCCATGTCGGTGTGCCCGAGATACTGGGTGACCTGATCAGGGATAAGGAATGTCTGTATTATCGTGCGATCGAAGTATCTGAAAACACCCAGAAGGAACTGTTCGCATATGAACTTCATGAACAGACCAAATCTCCCGTCCTTCCCAATGATGATTACGAAAAGCTCATTGGTTCCTATATAGGCGATCATTCGGATCATAAAAAACTTATCGTTTTCGATGATTTCCAATATCTTATAAAGGGTAACCCGACATTTATAAATTTCCTGTCGAGCCTTCTGTTTGATAAGAGCAGACCCGGATCCGTCATGTATCTTCTTGTATCCGAGGATGTTAAGTGGGTCGAACAGGACATGATACGCATGATCGGGAAAAAATCCTCCGAGATATCAGGCGTTATCAAAATGAACGATTATTCGCCGGCGGAGTTTTACAAATGCTTTCCGGGGATGCCGATAGCCGAAATGATCGGTATCTACTCGGTTCTTGGCGGAAAGAGCGGATACTATAACAGGATAACGGAAAAAACAACGATGCGTCAGATGATAACCGACATGCTCGATGAGATACTGCGCAGTGATCTTGACGTGAATGTTCTTCTCCCGTCCGATATACGTGAGCCTGCCGTTTATAATACCATATTGCTGTATCTTGCAACCGGATATCAAAAACTTAACGATCTGTTTGAAAAGACGCGGATCGAGAGGGCAAAACTGTCGGTTTATCTTAAGACTCTGATGGAAAACGATATAGTTGAAAAGGTTACGAGCGCAAAGGTAGGTGATCCCGCAAATACGCTAAAGGCTTTTTACAGGATAAAGGATACGACTGTCAGATTTTTCTACAGATTCATATTCCCGCATTATTCATCCCTTAAGATATCCGGTTCCCAGAGGTTTTACCGAAGATTCATAGAACACGATATATTTGCCTTTCTTGAAGAGGTATATCCTATGTTCTGCCGCGAGCAGATAAAGTGGCTCAGAAACGAGAACAGACTGAATTTCAAGGTCTCGTCCATAGAAGAGTATTACGATAAGAACGGATCGATAGATTTTGTTATCGTTGCCGCAGGAGGAAACGTCATAGCCTGCAAATGCAGGTATGCTTCCCCGCATATGAGTTATAAGGCATTTGAAGATGCCAAGGCTGCCATCCGCAGAAATAAGATCCCCTGTGATAACATATGGCTGTTTTCGGCAAGCGGTTTTGACCAGAAACTGTCAATGTTCGGAAATGTCACGCCGGGTGTAAAACTGATAGACGGTACCGATCAGCGATTGCATTGACACTTTTATTTTATGATTTTATAATATCTATCTGAATCAGTTGTATGTTCATAAATCGGAGGTTTATTATGAAAAGATCAGTTGTTGTTTTAATGGCCGTATGTATGATGCTCGGCCTGTGTGCATGTTCAGGAAAGTCAAACAAGCTTGTTATGGCTACAAATGCTGCTTTTCCTCCTTATGAGTCAGTTGAGGGAAGCCAGATCGTAGGTATAGATCCCGAGATCGCAAAGCTTATCGCTGATGATATCGGAAGAGAGCTTGTTATCGAAGATATGGCATTTGATTCGATCATCGCAGCGGTTCAGACAGGTAAGGCAGATATAGCGATGGCCGGAATGACTGTTACCGAGGATCGTAAGCAGAACATCAATTTCTCTGATCCTTATACTGAAGCCGCTCAGGTAATTGTAGTAAAGAGTGATTCCGATGTCGAATCACCCGATGATCTTGAGGGAAAGACGATAGGTGTTCAGATCGGAACGACAGGTGATATTTATGCCGAGGATATCGAAGGTGCTACGATTGAGCGCTATTCGAAGTATTTTGAAGCCATTAACGCACTTGTCCAGGGAAAGATCGATGCGGTTATTGTCGACAGGGAACCCGGAAAGGTTTTCGTAAGTGAGAATGCAGAGCTTAAGATGATCGATGAAGAGTTTACCGTCGAGGAATATGCTATCGGAGTAGCCAAGGAAAATACAGAGCTTCTCGATCAGATCAACGCATCACTTAAGAAGCTCAAAGAATCAGGCAAGATCGACGAGATCATCAACAAGTACATAACTGCGGAATAATGAGTATAAAAGAGAATCTCTATCTCAATCTTATAAAAGACGACAGGTATATGTACCTGATCAAAGGTCTCGGAAACACATTACTCATCACGATCGTTGCGGTCGTGGTGGGTATTTTGTTGGGATTTTTACTCGCATATATCAGGTCGACTCATGATAAGACCGGAAAATGGAAGGCAGCCAATCTTTTGGCTCACCTCTATATAACCGTCATACGCGGAACGCCGATGGTACTCCAGCTTTTGATAGTGTATTTTGTAATATTCGCATCGGTAAACATTCCGAAGATAATTGTTGCGTTTATTGCGTTCGGTCTTAATTCGGCGGCATATGTTGCGGAGATAATAAGGGCCGGGATCATGGCGGTGGACGTGGGACAGATGGAGGCCGGTCGGTCTCTCGGCCTGTCGGCGGCTCAGACGTACAGGTATATCATACTGCCCCAGGCTTTTAAGAATGCACTGCCTCCCCTTGGCAATGAGTTTATCATGATCATCAAGGATACCTCGCTGGCCATGAATATCACCGTGGCAGAGATGTTCATGGCCACTCAGCGCATCAATGCCCGTTACTATGAGCCTCTGGCACTGTACATTGAGCTGGCCCTGATCTACCTCCTCTTCTCCACGGTCCTGACCGGCTCCGACTGGGTCACGGGCGGCGTCTTCGGCGCAGAAGCCTCCCTGCCGGCCGTCGGGATGGGACTCTTGCTTACCATTATCTTCCTCTGCTGTTGTAAAAAAGACGAACGATGAAGAAAAAGGAACAGTATGCACTGCTTCTGAAGCAGGTGCAGGGACTCCTGGAGGGGGAGTCCGACCGCGTGGCCAACATGGCCAACGTGGCTGCCGTCCTGCACGAAGCCTTTGGCTTCTGGTGGACGGGCTTTTATCTTGTACAAGGGCGCGAACTGGTCCTGGGGCCCTTCCAGGGGCCTGTAGCCTGCACGCGCATTCCCTTCGGGCGGGGCGTCTGCGGCACGGCCTGGCAGCAGGGCAAGACGGTCGTCGTGCCGGACGTGGAAGAATTCCCGGGCCATATCGCCTGCAGTTCCGCTTCGCGCAGCGAGATCGTCGTGCCCGTGATCAAGGGCAAGGACGTAGTCGCCGTGCTGGACATCGACAGCCGCGAACT
>CACYMJ010000041.1 GCA_902775485.1 uncultured Lachnospiraceae bacterium | reverse complement strand
CCGGAAAGAGCCAGGATATGGCTGATACCCGCCAGCTGATATAACTGCCGGATCTTGGGATCAAGCCCCGTCTTGTCTCCGAGCGTCATCGCCGCGGTCAGTCCGGCATCCTCTTCACTCATATTATCCGAAAGCACCGCATATGCCCTGTCCCGAAGTTCCCTTAAGCCCTGCATAAGATGTCCGTACCCTTCGGAGGCCCCGACAAGCCGTGCATTTACAAGTTTTCCGTCGTACCCTCTTATCGCGTAGTACATTCGCTCGTCAAACTGTCCTTCACATGATGGCAACTCAAAAGGCTTAAAAACGCCTCTTACGGTAATGCGCCGGCCCAGCTTTATCATCTCCCGGACTTCATCCGTATCGGAAAGATCTACGGCTATACCCGCAGATCTTTCCGGAAATACTTCCGGCTTTCGGCTTTTTGCTTCAGTCGGATCAAAAGCGGCTTCCTGAAGAAAGACGCGAAGAACACCGTTACTTATCCGGCTCTCAACGACCCTGCCCGTAACCGAGACAGCACGCGCTGATGCCGCATCAACATCCCATGCGGGTTGCGGCTTATCGGTAAAAATATAGAGAATACATACAAAGACGATACAGACAAGAGTCAGCGGACGTCTTACGTTCATACGCCACATCCTTTGATTTGGCCGGTAATGCAGTTACACCTGTGCAGGCGGCATTTTACCTGATTATTTCGAGATTTCGTTCAAGAGGAGCCGAAAGATCGATCGATCCGATCCTGACATCCGAAGATCCGTCAATAAGTATCATGACCTTATTGACATTCGAAAGCAATGACAGGGAATCAACGATGGAATACACCATCACCTCATCCGATACGTTTGTTGTTTTATTTAGAAACTCTTTGTTTAGGTTTACATAACATATGCCATCCCTGGTAATGACGGAATTGACAACAGTTGAAGGATTTACCGTCGGAGCCGTATCAATGCCGCGCGGACCTGAGATGATATTTTCGACTATGAGCCTGTCCATCGAGATGTTTGTGTTATATGTTATATTCTCAACCTTTTCGATAAGGACACTTCCGGTTTCATCCGTAAAGAAAAGATGCAGTTCGGCCTTCTCATATGCGTTTATGAGCGCACCGTCATTCTCGACGAACGAATCGGGTGTCAGAAAACCGACCGGAACGCCAAGCCTGTCGCTAATCGGAACATCTTCAACGGCAAATCCGACCGCATCGACATCATCGAGTTGACATAATGTATCTGTGATCGCAAGCTCACACAGTATCTTCTTCATGTTCGGAAGACGGTCAAAGGCTGCATCAAAGTTCACCATTACCGTATCAGCTCCCATGATATATGTCACTTTCGATATTTCCTGAGGGATCGCCGACAATGCTCGGTTTTGCCCGGGCCCGTCAATAATGCGCTGCAAAAGCGCCCTTACGCGTTCTGAGGTAGTGCCCTCTTTTACCGCATACTCAACCGCCCTGACATGTGTCATGTCATCAGACAGGTCATAAACGTAAAATGTTTCATTATCCCCGGATCCGGCCGGAGTCGGACCGTCCGGTTTTGTGCCGCATCCCGATACGGCCAGGAGGCAGGCGATGATAAGAACCGACACTTTTTTCATGTGCGCTCCCTCCCCTTGTCCTCAGCTGTATTTTCGGAAGTAGCATCCTCCGTCGGGATAATGTAACTAAGCGGGATCTTTACATCAAATCTCGCTCCGCCTTCAGGCCTGTTCTCGGCCTTGATCGCGCCCTTGTGCATCAGAACGGCAGCACGCGCTATCGCCAGACCCAGTCCGGTCCCTCCGATCTCACGCGAATGCGATTTATCCACCCTGTAAAATCTTTCAAAAATGTGCGGAAGGTCTTCTTCGGGTATACCCGGCCCGGTATCCTCCACGCTGACGGTAAACATCATGGGTTCACTGTCGAGCACCACCTTTACGCTTCCAAGCTCATGATTATACTTGATACCGTTTTCAATAATGTTTGTAAAAGCAAGCGAGAGCTTCGTATCATCCACTTCCGCGATCACCTGCCGCCTTGTCTCAAAGATGATGTCGACCTTCTCTTTTTCGGCTATGGGAGTCAGTCTCTTTATTATCCCTTCGAGCATCAGATCTATGTCGGTCTTTTCTATCTGCAGGTTCACTCCCGTCCTGTCCATCTTGACCAGTGAAAGAAGGTCGTTGATTATCTTGTCCTCGCGATCGACCTCGGCAACTATATCGTTCATGAACTCCCGGTATATCTCATTCGGAACATCGTCCTGTGATATAAGGGATTCTGCGAGTATCTTGATCGATGTGATCGGGGTCTTGAGCTCATGGGAGACATTAGCCACAAATTCGCCTCTCGTCTCATCAACTCTCCTCATTCTGGCAAGTACCTGGTTAAACGCCTCTTTTATCCGCTCCGTCTCCTTGTAATCAAATACTTCTATCTTCTCCTCGGCAAATCCCTCTTTAAGGTTTTCAACCGACTCGGACAGGCGGCGGAACTGTCCCACTATCCTTGCGGTAACGATAAAGGCCACTCCAAGCACAACTGATGCAAGGGCGAGCATGACCACGGTATATACCTTTCTAAGAAGTGAGAGTGTCGAATCGATCTGCTCAGTGCTCGCTCCAGTTAACATAACTCCGATCACTTCCTCATTGTCCCTTCCCGTTATCGGTGTTATGACCTCGATATAATGCTCGCCTCCGTCATAAACAGATGTGCTCTCACCCGAAAAACCTCTTTCAACTTCGGGCGAGACCATATATTTTCCCTCGCTCAGCGAGTATGTATCTTTGGTTATCTTAAGATCGGGAGCGATGAGCATGACACGCCCGTCATACAGAACGGATAACTGCTCGAGTTCGGAATCAAGCACTTCATTTCCCGACGGAGCATCGGTATATCCGTTAAGATACAGATGATTGGATATGATAAGACACTGGTTCTGGATCTGCCTTATCCTCGAATCTATCGTCTGCTTTTCATATACTTTCAGAAATACAAAGCCGAGGATCGCGCAAGGCAGAACACCTATGATACATATGATAAGAAACAGGTCGGCCCGAAGGCTCCTGCCGATCACCGATCGAATCTTCCTTAAAAAATCCGGCAACACTCACTCCTTGTAAAAATATCCGACGCCCCACTTTGTATGTACGTATGTCGGGCGTCCGGGATCGGGCTCGATCTTTTCGCGAAGTCTCCTTACATGGACGTCAACCGTTCTGACATCTCCGGGATATTCCGCTCCCCAGACAAGATCAAGAAGCTTCTCCCTCGAAAAGATGACATTCGGATCGGCGCACAGGATCCTTAGTATCTCGAATTCCTTGGACGTGAGATTATACTCTCTTTCGTCAATCGTGCAACGCCTGTTATTTGTGTCAAGGCTTATGCTTCCGATTTTTATAACGCCCGTTTTGCTATTCTTGGCCTCTGATGCCGACTTGTTTTTCAGCCTTCTCATGACGGCATTTATCCTTGCCTTAAGTTCGAGAACGTTAAACGGCTTGGTCATATAGTCATCGGCTCCGCAGTCAAGTCCCATTATCTTGTCGTCATCCTCACTCTTGGCTGTGAGCATGATTATCGGCACATCCGAAAACTCCCTTACCTTTTGACAGACTTCGTAACCGCTCAGTTTCGGCAGCATAAGGTCCAGAAGGACCATGTCAAAATCGCCGGATGCGATCTTTTCGACTGCTTCGACCCCGTCAAAAGCGCAATCAACCGTATTGCCGTCCTGCTCGAGAGAGAACGCCAGTCCCTTTACTATAAGCTTCTCATCATCCACAACAAGGATCTTCATTTCAGACCTGTTATCATCCTTTCATCTTACGCATATCCTGTCCCTGACTTTATTAAACAGTCCCTCTTTTATCCCGCCGACGAGCATGATGTCCTCGATCGACGAAAATCCACCGTTTGCCTCCCGGTATGCAATGATCTTATCAGCTTTTGACTCGCCTATGCCCGGAAGTGTCATGAGCGTCTCTTTGCTGGCTGAATTTATGTCAACCAGTCCGTCGGATGTCCCGGAATTTTCCCCGGTGCCAAGGATCGATATACCGGGACTGTTTCTTGTTATGTTAACCTCGCTGGCATATAACTCATCCCCGGCTTCAAGTGCTTCCTCTATCTCCCGGCGTGTCGGGATATAGACCTTCTGACCGTCCGACAGGCGCTGGGCAAGATTTAAATACTCGTACCCGGCATTTTCCGTAAAACCGCCCGCGGCATTTACGGCATCGTTTATCCTTTTACCGGCCTTTATACTGTAGACATCGGGATATCTGACGGCCCCGCACACGTATACGGTGATATCAGCGCCGGCATTTTCCTCTTCCGGCTGTCCGGCGGGATTCCCGATCACAGGCTCATCCTTTAGCCCGGCATCGTATCCATTCCCGTCATCTGCCGCCTTTATCGGGATCACCTCATCGGCCTTATCATCACATCCGCAAAAAGCCGTAGCAACCGAAACGGCTGCCACGGCAACACAATATTTGATTTTTCCTATATTCACGGGTTCACTCTTTCCGAGTTTCCCGATACCGCCTGTAGTGTATGTTTATCTGCCGAATCCGTAGAAGAAATCCCTGAATTCATCCGGAAGGGAGTTATAGAAATCCTTTCCGCTGTTTTGGCCGTCTTCGTCCCCGCTATCCTTGGGGGCGTCATTTTTGTCCGGACCCTTTTTATCTTCATCGGATGATGAGTCGCTCTGCTCTTCATCTTCAAATCCGACATCCTTCTTGGTAGTAAGCGTCACGGTCACGGTCTTATCCTTGTATTCTCCGTCATCCTGGCGGCAGATAACAAGCTCGACCTTCTCACCCGCTTCGTAATAATCAAGATTGTTCCGAAGCTCGGCTATCGTCGATACGCTTATACCGTCAAACTTCTTGATGACATCTCCCTTTAAAAGGCCTGCATCATCCGCGGGGCTGTCCTTTACTATCTCCTGAAGATAGATGCCCTCGGGTATCCCGTACATTGCCGATGTCTGGGCATCAACCGATACTCCGGTTATTCCGAGATATCCGGCCTTGTCCTCATCAACCTTATCTCTTGTCTTGCGGTTCATGAGAAACTCGATCGTCGAATTTGCCTTTTCCATCGGGATCGCATATCCCATGCCTTCAACATATGTGGATACAGCCTTTGCCGTATTGATACCTATAACCTCACCCTTCATGTTAAGAAGAGCACCGCCCGAGTTACCCGGATTGATCGCTGCATCGGTCTGGATATAGCGTGCATCGGATTCATCACCCGGTATCGATCTGTCAAGCGCCGATACGATGCCTGTTGTAACGGACTGTCCGACTCCTACCGCATTACCTATCGCAACAACCTGCTCACCGACTTCAAGTTTGGATGAATCCCCGATAACGGCAACCTTTACCGCATCGAGTGTTGAGCTTTTCAGGTCTGATTTCTTTACTCCTATGACCGCAAGGTCCACTTCCGAATCGGCTCCCTTTACTGCCGCATCATATATCTCGGAATCCACGAAACCTACCGTGATCGAATTGGCTCCGTTGACAACATGGCTGTTTGTGGCGATGAGAAGTTCGTCATCCGTCTGGCCTATTATGATACCGCTTCCTCTTGAAACGTTCTCATACTGCTTCTCGCCTCCGCTCCACATATCCCTGAACGTCTGGACCGTGGTATTTGTTATCGATACAACGCACGGAAGATTGTTCTTGGCAAGCTCGGTAACACTCATGCCGACCTCTCCACCCGCCGATCTGATCATTCCGTCGTCAACCGCTTTTGCAAGCTGTGCCTTTTCGGTAACCTCAGTTCTTGCCTCAACCGTTTTGTCTCCTTCGTCATCGGCGGTTGTCTCTATCTTCGCAGTCACTTCAGCCTTTGAAGGGAAAAACGTATTTACTACCCTTGTAACACCCGCAAAACCAAATGCCGCAAGTATTCCGAACGCAAGTCCTATTGCGGCTGCAATACCGACCTTCTTAAAGAAATTACCCATTGTTTATACCTGCCTTTCTTCAGATTTTTAAAGCCATTATCCGGAGAAAGATTTACCAAAATGTGATTAAAATGTGTATATTTTATGTCCTACTGGACAAAAGTGCCGGCACCCGCGTTAAACGATTCCTGGGTCGGAAGGTTTGCCTTTATCTTCTCTATCTGAGCGCCGATCGTATCGGAAAGTTCATGAAGCGTCTCATCGGGATCAGCTCCGTTCCAGACCTTTGTGAACGCGATCTCGAGCTGTACCCAGTAGTTGGAAGCTTCCACCATTTTGGGGAGAGACATCGATTTTTCATACTCGGCCATGACGTTTGCGATCTCGGCATCCTCGTATTCAACGCTCTTTGAACATGCGACCTTTCCCGATCTCATATACAGATCCGGAGCTTTGTAATATGCTATATATGTGGCAAGCCTGTTGGCCTCCGCCTTCTTTTCGGAATACCCGTTCACTGCAACGGCATCCGTTACCGAAAGTCCTCTTGCCTTTAACAGGCTTGAAATATCCGGAAGTATCGAAACTCCGTATTCAAAATCAAATTCCCCGCGCTTTTTTGCTTCATGTATCTTCGCTATGGCATCGGTAGTCGCAACGGTAAATACCATCTTTCCGTCGATAAAATCCTGAAGTATCCTGTCGTAGTTGTCGGTCTTGGGCTCTATCGAAAAGAACTGGTTCATCGTCTGATATGCTCGAAGGCACTCAACCGCCTGGGAATTGTATATGTTGAATACGGCTGCATTATCCCCGTGCTCACCGCCCACATCCATGTAGTTGCCGACAAAGAAATAGTTATAGAAAATATCCGATACATCCCATTTGAAAACGGATTCCACAGCTTCGGGAGCATCGTAGTTGTTCGCAAATGTCTTGATATCCTCGATCGTGGCCGGGATCATCGTGGCAAGCTTTTCAAGTACTTCCGGATCTGCTGTGGCATCCTCCTCACCCATTGGATTCTCATCCTCAACTTCCGAAGGGGGGGTATCATCGGCTGCGGCTTCGCCTTCCTGACCCTCTTCGGCATCGGTGCTAATCTCCTCGGCCGCCTCCTTCGGAGCACCGTTTTCCGCAAGTTCTGCTGTTGCCTCTTCTCCCTCAATGATGTCCGCATCGGCCTCTATCTTGTTCTGTGCGATCGAAGCCATATATGTTTTGTTGTACAGGAAAAAATTGGTCTCGTAGTAGAGCGGATACGCAACAAGGCGGTCATAGCAGGTTACCGCATTGATCGCCGTCTGGGGATACATTTCGGGTGTTACCACCTGATCCGGATCCGTGATGACACTTGCAAGTCCCGACAGATATGCCCGAAGCAGATTGTCGTGGCTTGTTATATAAACATCGCAAAGCGGAGCCTTTCTCTGATCCGGCGCAATAAGCGAATCGGCATTTATCTCTTCAAGGAACTGAACCCCGTCTTTTTTTTCTATATTAACCTTTATTCCCTGATCCTGCTGAAAGGAAAGTGCAACGCCGGTCAGGTATTCCGTAAGTGCATCATCCGTATACCACAAGGTCAGGCTTCCGTCATCCGTATAGGACGCCTCCTTTGGCACTTCGGATCCGTCCGCGGCCGGCTCATCAGGCGTACTGCCCTCTTTATCGGCCGGATGATAAAGAGGATCGTCAGTCGTTTTTGCGACATAAAAGACCGAACCTGCTAGTGCCAGGATCAGGATGGCGCATATCCATCTTTTTATCATATCTGCTCCGATAAACTAAGTGTCAGTTTTTCGATCATCTCATCAACATCTGCACGGCTTATGATAAGGGGCGGCAGGAAGCGCACCACATCCGCTCCCGCAGTTATCAGTACAAGTCCGTTTGAAAGTGCTGACTTTACCACATCGCCCGGTTTTACCTTATCAGTGTCAAATATGAGACCGCGCATAAGGCCGAGTCCTCTCTCACCCTTTATAAAATCATATTTATCCGCAAGCTTTGAAAGTTCCTGCTGCAGATACGGTGCAACATCGTTAACGTTATCGATGATCCCATCTTCTTTAAATATCTTAAGGACCTCGGCTACCGCACAACATGCGAGAGGATTGCCTCCGTATGTTGTTCCGTGATCTCCGGGGACGAGAGAATTCGCGGCGGTCTTTTCATTTAACAGGAAAGCCCCGACGGGAACTCCGCATCCGACTGCCTTTGCGGTCGTTAAGATATCAGGCTTAATGCCGTACTGCATGAACGCGTACATGCTGCCGCTCCTGCCCATGCCGCACTGTATCTCATCAAGGATAAGAAGGATATCCTTCTCGTCGCATATCTGTCTGATCTGTGTAAGAAAATCCCTGTCGGCGGGGTATATACCGCCTTCACCCTGGACTGTCTCAAGTATTATCGCACATGTCTTATCGCCGATCAGCGCCTTAACGCTGTCGATATCGTTAAATTTCGCGAACTTAACGTTTCCGATCATAGGCTCAAAAGCCTCACGGTAGTGGGCATTTCCGGTGACCGAAAGCGCTCCGAACGTCCTGCCGTGGAATGAATGCTCCATCGCTATGATCTCATGATCCGTAGTCTTATCCCTGTTATATGCGTATTTTCTGGCAGCCTTTATCGCGCCCTCTACAGCCTCGGCACCGCTGTTTGTAAAGAAAACCTTGTCAAGGCCCGCTGCCTCGGTCAGAAGCGCGGCAGCCTCCGCAAGCGGTAGGGAATAATAATAGTTCGATGTGTGCGTCAGTTTATCGATCTGCGCATGCAGTGCATCATTGTATCTTTTGTTGTTGTATCCGAGCGCATAAACGGCTATGCCCGAGCAAAAATCCAAATACTCTTTTCCGTCGGCATCATAAAGCCTTACGCCATCGCCGTGATCGAAAACGATCGGATAACGGTTATAAGTGTGAAGCAGATGTGCTTCAGCCTTGTCGATAACAGGTTGCATACTCATAGTTTATCCTCATCCTTAAAAAACATCGTTCCTATACCGGTATCGGTAAATACCTCCAGCAGCAGACTGTGTGGTTTTCTGCCGTCAAGTATATGCACGCGGTTAACACCGTTCTTGATCGCATCGGTACAGTTCTTAAGCTTCGGCAGCATACCTCCGCCGATAAATCCGCTGTCGATGAGCGAGTCGGCCTCGGATACGGTCAGTCTCGATATGAACGTCGACGGATCTTCCGGATCCTTGTAAACGCCCTCGATATCGGTCAGGAACGCAAGCTTGTCGGCGCCCATCGCCTTGGCTATGGCACATGCCGCATCATCGGCATTTATGTTGTAAGTGTTAAAATCCTTATCAAGTCCTATGGGAGCAACGATAGGGAGAAAATCCTTCTCGAGAAGATCCTCCAGTATCTTGGTATCGACATTTGTAACTTCCCCGACAAATCCTATGTCCTTACCGTCGGAGTATTTTTTCTCAACCGTAAGAAGTCCGCCGTCCTTGCCCGATATCCCGACTGCCTTGACTCCGAGCTCAGTGACCATCGAAACAAGAGACTTGTTTACCTTTCCGAGTACCATCTCGGCTATCTCCATCGTCTCTTCGTCGGTCACGCGAAGTCCGTTTACAAACTCCGGTTTCTTTCCGACCTTGCCTATCCATGCCGAAATATCCTTGCCTCCGCCATGCACGACTATCGGCTTAAAACCGACAAGTTTAAGGAGCGTGACGTCCTTGATGACGTTTTTCTTGAGTTCATCGTCAGCCATCGCGCTGCCGCCGTATTTGACGACGATGACCTTTCTGTTGAACTGCTGGATGTACGGCAGTGCCTCGATGAGCACCTCGGCCTTATGCAGGTATTTTTCCTTGTAGATCTCTTCCATTGTTTATCTCCTAGCTTCTGTAATCCGCATTGATCTTTACGTAATCGTATGAAAGGTCGCATCCCCATGCCGTAGCGGACCCATCTCCTTCATCCATATCGATCACAACAGTGACCTCATCTTCCGAAAGTATGTCTGTAGCGGCCTCTTCACTGTACTGTTTTTTCAGTCCTCTCTCGAATACGCGAACGCTTCCCTTTCTGCTTACGTAATCTATCGAAACCTTTTGGGGATCGAACTGTGCTCCCGAATATCCGAGCGCGCATAAGAATCTGCCGAAATTGGAGTCGCACCCGAATATGGCAGCCTTGCAAAGGGACGAGCCTGCCACGGAACGTGCCAGAAGCTTTGCGTTATCGTGTGTATCTGCATTATTGACCTTTACTTCAAAAAGCCTTGTTGCTCCTTCGCCGTCCTTTGCCATATGCCTTGCAAGATATGCATCCACGAAGTGAAGTGCTTCCATAAAGGTGTCAAAATCTTTGCCTTCGGATTCTATCCTCGGATTTTTTGCGCAGCCGTTTGCCATGATAAGGTATGTATCGTTCGTTGATGTATCACCGTCAACCGTTATCATGTTAAAGGTTTCTGGAATATCCATATGTGCCGCCTTATCGAGCATTTCCTTTGATATGTCGCAGTCCGTGCATATGTACGCGAGCATTGTGCACATATTCGGATGGATCATCCCGCTTCCCTTGCTCATCGCGCCGATCGTTACATCAGCGTCTCCTATCTTAAAAGTGACCGATATCTCTTTGGGTACGGTATCGGTTGTCATTATCGCAGCCTCGGCATCGGCGGCCGCCTGTCTCGTATCTGAAAGAGCATCTGCAAGCTTTGTGATGCCGGCATTTATCCTGTCCATGGGGATCTGTTCGCCGATAACGCCGGTGGATCCGATGAGTACGCTGTCCGCGGGAATATCAAGTGCTTTTGATACTGCCTCAGCCGTTTGCCGGCAAACCTGCATGCCCGGCTCGCCCGTTGCGGCATTGGCTATGCCCGAATTAACTATCGCCGCTCTTACAAATGGCGAGTTTTTTACTATCTGCATATCATAGAGCACCGGTGCGGCCTTTACGACATTTGATGTAAACATTCCCGCCACAGCCGCCGGATACTCGGAATATATCATAGCAAGATCTTTTCTGTTGCTGTACTTGATCCCGGCCTCAACTCCCGCTGCCTTAAATCCCTTTGCGGCCGTAACGCCGCCGCCTGTTACCTTTATTTTCTCTGCCATTTTTACACCTACTCGTTAAACCTGACTATATTATCTTCA
This sequence comes from uncultured Lachnospiraceae bacterium, assembly GCA_902775485.1. Classification (GTDB taxonomy): domain Bacteria; phylum Bacillota; class Clostridia; order Lachnospirales; family Lachnospiraceae; genus UBA2868. Next base: position 6,127 of record CACYMJ010000041.1, on the reverse strand, counting down.
TTAAGGACAAAATCGTAATAGTTAAGATCTTCACGCCTTGTCCATCCTATCGTGTTCCAGAATGCGTTTCCTATGTCATTCTTTGTAAACGCTATAAGGCTTACTTTGCTGATCTTCTCCTTCTTAAGAGCGTTCATGCAGGATACGACCATTGCCTTTCCGATCCCCCGCCGTCTGTGATCCGGATGCACGCACACGTGATACAGGCATCCGCGTCTGCCGTCATGTCCGCACAGGATGGCTCCGACCACTTGCTGGTCCTCGATTGCCACAACGCTTGTTGTCGGATTTCTTCTTATGAAACGCTCGACGCCCTCCCTCGAATCATCCACGCTTCTGATGGCAAATCCTTTTATGCTCATCCAAAGCTTATGGACATTATCATAATCGTCGATTGTCATTACCCGAATCTGCATGTTTTCCCCTTTACGCATTCTTTTCAATTCTACAACAAGATACCGAATTACTCAAACAATGATTTTTATGCAGGCCATACACTGTTTTATGCATATTATGCATGTATTTATGTATATTATGCATTTTCTGTATTGTATCAGATTCGGCGGTAATGTCAACAGTTTTCCGAAGATTTTCTGATCTTTGTCAAAAAAAGGTATTGCATTTTATGCAGTTTTGATTTATATTACCCATTAAATGCAGTAAGGAGGGCAAAAACAATGAAAGAAAAAGTAATTCTGGCTTATTCGGGTGGTCTTGACACCACCGCCATAATACCCTGGCTCAAGGAGAACTATGACTACGACGTTATATGCTGCTGCATAGACTGCGGTCAGGAAAGCGAACTCGACGGTCTTGACGAGCGGGCAAAAGCAAGCGGTGCAACAAAACTTTATATAGAAGACGTCGTAGACGAATTCTGTGACGAATACATCGTACCCTGCGTACAGGGATGCGCGGTATACGAGAACAAATACCTTCTCGGAACATCAATGGCTAGACCCGTCATCGCAAAGCGGCTTGTAGAGATAGCCCGCAAGGAAGGCGCAAGCGCGATCTGCCACGGGGCAACAGGCAAAGGAAACGATCAGATCAGATTCGAACTTGCCATAAAAGCACTGGCTCCGGATCTTAAGATCATCGCTGCATGGCGTGACGACAAGTGGACTCTTGATTCGCGCGAATCCGAGATCGAATACTGCAAACAGCACGGCATTCATCTTCCGTTCTCCGCTGATAACAGCTACAGCCGTGACAGGAACCTGTGGCACATCAGCCATGAGGGACTTGAGCTTGAGGATCCCGCAAACGAGCCCAACTACGATCATCTTCTTGTTCTGGGAACCACTCCCGAAAAGGCACCCGATGAAGGTGAATATGTTTCAATGACGTTTGAAGCCGGTGTTCCCACAGGCATCAACGGCAAAAAGATGAAAGTATCCGATATAATCCGCGAACTTAACAGGCTCGGCGGCAAGCACGGCATAGGTATCGTTGATATCGTGGAAAACCGTGTTGTCGGAATGAAGTCGCGCGGCGTATACGAAACACCCGGCGGAACGATCCTGATGGAAGCGCACCAGCAGCTTGAAGAGCTCATTCTCGACCGTGATACATATGCTCTCAAAAAGGACATGGGCAACAAGCTCGCCCAGATAGTATATGAAGGAAAATGGTTCACTCCTCTTCGTGAAGCTGTATGCGCATTCATCGAAAGCACACAGAAATACGTAACCGGCGAAGTTAAGTTCAAACTTTACAAAGGCAATATCATCAAGGCCGGCACGACCTCACCGTACTCTCTCTACAACGAGAGCATCGCAAGCTTCAAGACCGGCGATCTTTACGATCACCACGACGCGACCGGATTCATCAACCTTTTCGGCCTCTCATGCAAAGTCCGTGCAATGAAGATGCAGGAAGCCGAAAAGAGCGGAAAATAAATCATGGAAGTGATCTCATACATTGCGATCTATCTTCTTGTCATTAATCTGGCGGGCTTTTTGTCAATGGGACTTGATAAGAGCAAGGCCCGCCGGAATAAATGGCGTATCCCCGAGGCCACTTTGTTTCTCTTTGCCATCTTCGGCGGAAGCATAGGGTCTCTTCTCGGAATGCGCATATTCCACCACAAGACGCAAAAACCCCGGTTTTACATAGGAATACCGGTCATACTCGCAGTACAGGCCGTTATCCTCCTGTATTTTGTTTTTCTGGCTCCGCTTGAATTCCGGATACTGTAAAACCGTTTGGGCAAAGGTACGATATGACCATATATCTTGCAATATGCGACAATAACATAGCCGACCGAAAGCAGCTCGAGCGCCTTCTGGAGCGTGAGAAGGACAGGCGTCTTCACGAAGCGGGCGACGTCATGTATATCGACTCCTTCGGAAGCGAGGAGGCTCTTCTTGCCACCCCGGTAAAATATGACATCTTCTTTATTGACATAACCGAAGGTGCATCCCTTGGCATGGATATAGCCAAGAAACTGCGGCACCGCGGGATCACTGCTCCTTTGGTGCTCTGCCAGTCAACGGTCAACTACACATCATATGTCAATGCTCCGGAGGACATCATTTATATCGAAAAGCCCGTTAATGCCGGGCAGATCACCCATCTTGTCGACGTGGCAGGCGAATGGTCCAAAAAGAAGACTCCCCTTATCGAAGTTAGATGCCAGAACGACACGCACTTTATCAAACACAGTGAACTTGTAAGAGCCGTATCGCTTGACAGATTTTATACCCGTCTTTGCCTTGAGGACGGTACGTTTCTGGAGATGACCGATTCGATATCCTCTCTTGCAAAACAGTGTGAATCCTACGGCTGTTTTATCCGCTGCGGCAGCGATATAGTCAACATCTGTCATATCAGGACATCCGCCGGCAACGGCTTTTTGCTGACCAACGGTGATACCGTAAAATACCGTCTCGGCCAGAAGCGCTCGATCATACGGACAATGGCAGACAATATGAAATATCTAGAAATCCATTAATGCGACAGCCTCCCCTTCACACTTTGAATATCTGTCCGATGCGTGTTTTACCACGGACGAACAGACACCGATCTTACGGCTGATCACCGACAGATCCTCACATATATTTCCAAGTGCGCGTTCCGCACATATCCTTGATGATATTGTATAGGCAAGCTCCTGTCTTAATCTGTTGACAGAAGCTGTCAGCGATTCTATCCTGATCCTTTGTGCCTCAAGCGTATCCGCCGCTGCAGCTACGGCTGCCGTATCTATATAGAGACTGCGCGAGATGACCGGCATATCGGCCTCTTTTTCATACCGCGTCCTGACCGCATCCTTCGTAAACTGCGCCAGAACCTGCCCGAGCGCAGGAGCTATGACGCCTTCTTTTATCTTATCAGGCGGTGTTGTAAGAGCCGCGGATATCGAAGATCCCATAATATCCGAAAAGGCTTCCTTACCATGCGCCCCTGCACCCGAAAGCGCACCGACTGCCATATCCGCAAAGGCGGACAGGGCTTTTGATAATGCCGACTGCCCCCTTAACGTCGTAAAGTTCCCGTTTTCATCAAACTCGTTTTCGGTAAGAAGCGTCACGCTCGAATGCGCATCAGCTGCCGAAGCACCGTTGGCGACGTATAAATACGTTCCGGCTATACCGGTCAGAAGTATGTTTACAAAATCGTTATACGCGCTTATCGAGCATATCTTCGGCGAAGCGAGCTTTACGGCATCATCATTCTCTTTAATGAACTCATCGGAAAAACCCTGCCCGTCAAAAGACACACATGCGCTTATCTTATCCTGATTTTTGACGGTGACATACTGCGCAAGATTTCCTCCCTTTGAGTGTCCGGTAACGACTATGTCGTCATAGAGGGCGCACTCGTGTTTTAAGAAATCACCGGCCGTTTTCTGTATATCGGTATCCTCGCAAAATGCGCCCTCAAAGTTGTCACTCCATGCATCTTTTGTCCCGCCCGTACCGCGAAAGGCCACCACGGGATCCTCATCCTTCGGCCCTGTGTAACACACGGCCCGGACATTGTTTTCCTCAAGCGTCCGTGCTGCCGAAAGTTTTCCGAAATCCGGATTCCGGGCTATCCTCTTATCCATAGCATCAAAAACAACTGCTACATCGTCAGCGCTCATACCGCCTCCGGCCGCTGCCTGTGCAACGCTTTCTGCCGTAAAATTTCCCGACGGATCCCGGTAAGGTTCAATTATCTCCTCAAGCGTCGCAGATGAAGTGCATACGGGTATATATACAAAATTAGATAACAGCAGAAGTTCCTGCTGGGTGTATTTTCCTTGCGTCATATCCTTACAGTGTATGTTCTTGAACCTATGGTCAGCTTATCATTATCCGACAGGACGCTGCGCATGACCCTGACCCCGTTTACGCGTGTTCCGTTAGAAGACGAAAGGTCCTTTACATAAACACTTCCGTCCTTTGCAAACAGCTCAGCGTGTCTTTTGGACAGTGCATCATCGCCGGATATCATCACATCGCAGTTTCCGCGGCCGATGGTCATGGTACCCTCAAGCATTATCCGGTAGATCCTCTGCGGATCGGTCTCATCCTCAAGCGTCAGCATCACGGCATCATCCGCAAGAAGTCTTGTCGGATTGTCATCTTCGATACCGTTATCGGCAAGATAAACCGTATCTCCTGTCAGATCCGTCGTGCTCATGCCTCTAAGTTCGTAATCCGTAAACATCTCATCCTCGTCATCCGGGATATCCGGCCTGATGGCTGCAGGGCTCCTGCGCTTTTTCATCATCACGAATCCTCCGAGTATCCCGAACAGAAGTCCCGCTCCGATAAAGACGAGCGACATGACAAGTGCGGGAGCGCCTCCTAAGATCGGGCGCGGTGTCTCATATTCATAAACAACCTTTCCCGAAACATCGTAAGGCATGTCATAGTGCTCAAGCTCGTTCGTCTTCTCTGCGACATCGGAGATCTCATCCTCCTCTGATCCCTCATCCTCCTCGGACTCCTCATTGGCATCATAGTTCTTTTCTTCGTTTGTATCTTCGCCGGATGCGGCATTTTGTTCATAACCGGTCCAATGAGCGCTAAGATACTCATCCATGGAGGAGACGCATACTGCTATTTTATTCTTGCCGAATCTTTTTGAGACCTCTTCCAGCATCTCAATGTTACCCGGTTTTCCCGCATTCAGGACCGCTGCACTGCATCCCGCGTATAGGAGCTTCTTGACATCTTCCACACGTCTTACATTTCCGGCTGCGTAGACCGGGACCTGTGAAGATTTACAGATATCTTTGATGCAGGCGATTGACCGGTCATGCTCGGCGTCTCCGCTCGAGAAGTCAAAGACGAGCAGCCTGTCAGCCCCATGGTCACTGTAGAACATGGAGAGTTCCGAGAGATTGCCGGATGCAAAGATATTTTTGTGTCCGAAGCCGGTCACGGCCCTTCCCTTATAAATATACAGACATGGTATAAAATACTTGGTCATTCTTTAATCCTTTCCGGCTTACTCGAATCTCACGTGAATAGAATTGGCATGGGCAGTGAGACCCTCCGCCTTTGCAAATGTCTCTATGTCCTCATGCATGCTTCCGAGCGCTTCCCGGGAACTGTAGATAATACTGGTCTTTTTGATGAAATCATCCACCGAGAGTGCTGAAAAGAACTTGGCAGTACCGTTCGTCGGCAGGACATGGTTCGGCCCTGCAAAATAATCGCCGAAAGGCTCCGAGGAATGATCGCCGATAAAGATGGCCCCGGCGTTCCTGATTCTTGTCATCAGAAGGAACGGATCGCGCGTGACGAGCTCAAGGTGCTCCGATGCGATCTCGTTGACAGCACGGATAGCTTCTTCCATATTGTCAGCCACAAGGATCCTTCCGAAATTGTCCAGTGATTTCTGAATAATTGCCTTTCTTTCAAGCTTCGCGGTGAACTTCTCGACCTCCTCACTCACTTTTTCGGCAAGTTCCGCTGAAGTCGTCACGAGAATAGCGGACGCAAGTTCATCGTGTTCTGCCTGGGACAGAAGGTCCGCCGCTACATAACGCGGATTGGCTGTCTCATCTGCGAGGACTGTGATCTCGGAGGGACCCGCTACAGAATCGATGGAGACATGTCCGTAGACTGCCTTCTTGGCCAGCGCAACAAAGATGTTCCCCGGTCCTGTGATCTTGTCCACCTTCGGC
>CACYMJ010000040.1 GCA_902775485.1 uncultured Lachnospiraceae bacterium | reverse complement strand
CGAACTGCTGGCGTTGAAAAAGCCGAACCTGCTGATCCCGCTCCCCGCCAATGCGAGCCGCGGCGACCAAATCCTGAACGCGGACTCCTTCCGCAAACAGGGCTTTTCCATGGTGCTCACGGAGGAGAACATGACGGACGAGACCCTGCTTTCAGCCGTGGATGAGTTATGGAACGACCGGCAGCAGTATATCGACGCCATGAGCGCCTCGCCCCTTCATAACGGCGTGGGCGTCATCATTGACCTGATAGAGAACACGGTATGAACATCATTTCCGCAGCACATGTTGTTTATGATTATCTGATCCGCGACGAGAACGACAAGGTCGTGGACAAGAGGACAGCCTTACACGATATCTCCCTGGATATCGCGCAGGGCTCTTTTGTGTGTCTGCTCGGTCATAACGGCTCCGGCAAGTCCACCTTCGCGAAGCTGATCAACGCCATGAAATTCAATGACGATGAAGATTACGACGAAGATTTGGAGTATGAGGACGACGAGGACTATTACGGAGACGAGAAGCCCGCACAGGAGCCCGATGTGCTCGTACTTGACGAGCCCACATCTTATCTGGATATCAGATATAAGATCGATATACTATTGAAGATCAAAACACTTGCGGTAAAAAAGAACATAGCTGTTCTCATGTCGATCCATGAGCCCGAGATAGCGATGAGGGTGTCGGATACGGTAGTTGCCGTGGGAGCCGGAGCCGTGCGTCGCCTCGGAACTCCCTCTGAAGTGTTTGATGAAGTGTTCATAAGGTCGCTGTATGAGCTCGGAGATGCGGATCCGTTGATCCTGGGACAGAAGCCCTGGTTTGATGAGGCGGATAGGGCTCACTTGCCCTGGTCTGATGAACCGGATAAGAACCACATGCCCGGGATCGATGCCGCAGGCCCTGTAAGGTCCTCAAAATGTGCCTGCATAATGATCCAGGGGACCATGTCCAATGTAGGAAAGAGCGTTATCGCCGCCGGATTGTGCCGGATATTTGCAAGAGCCGGTTACAGGGTCGCACCGTTTAAGTCCCAGAACATGGCGCTTAATTCGTATGTGACCGATGACGGACTTGAAATGGGAAGGGCACAGGTGGTTCAGGCCGAGTGTGCGAAAACATCGCCGAAGGTATGCATGAACCCGGTATTGTTAAAACCGGTCAGCGACTGCGGCAGCCAGGTCATCGTAAACGGCAGGGTAGTGGGAAACATGCCGGCAGTGCAGTACTATGAATACAAGAAGACGCTTAAGCCCGTAATAATGCAGGCTTTTGAGGAGCTTTCAGGGGATAATGACATCATAGTCATAGAAGGAGCCGGATCTCCGGCCGAGATCAATTTAAAGAGCGATGATATCGTGAACATGGGACTTGCCGAAATGCTCGATGTCCCGGTCCTGCTGGTCGGAGATATCGACAGGGGAGGCGTGTTCGCACAGCTCCTCGGAACGCTTGACCTGCTGGATGCTTCGGAAAGAGAGCGCGTAAAGGGGCTGATCGTTAACAAGTTCAGGGGAGATGTTTCGCTGTTAAAGCCCGGACTTGATGAGCTTAAGAGGCGGAGCGGATGTCCGGTAACGGGCGTTATTCCATATACGGATATACGGCTTGATGATGAGGATTCTCTTTCCGAAAGACTGCACAGAAGGGACGCCGCAAAGATCGACATTGCCGTCATACGTCTGCCGCATATATCGAACTTTACGGATATGAACGTATTCGAGCAGTGTCCCGGCGTTTCGGTACGATATGTTGACGATCCTGCAGGGCTTGGAAGTCCTGATATCCTTATACTTCCGGGGACAAAGAATACGATAGGCGATATGAACTGGCTTACATCCACTAATCTTTCGCAGCCTGTCAGGGATCTTTGCGATAAAGGCTGCATCATCATCGGCATATGCGGGGGCTATCAGATGCTCGGGCGCATGATATCGGATCCCGAGGGTATGGAATCGGGTGGAAGCACGCAGGGTCTTTCACTCCTTCCTGTTGATACTGTACTTAAGGGCAAAAAGACGAGAAAGATGTTTAAAGGCCGCATAACATCCCCCTCAGGGGCACTTGCAGATCTTGCCGGATGCGAATGTACCGGATATGAGATACATGCGGGACAGACCGGGCCTTACGGGGAGTGCTCTGGGTTTACATCGGATGGAACCGGATACTGCTGCGGTAACGTGTACGGAAGCTATGTACACGGCCTGTTTGACAGAGCCGATGTTTGTCGCGGCCTTATCCGGGCAGCAGCCAAAAGGTCCAGCAAGGATATCGATACAGACATGATAGTCGACCAGGCACGTTACAGGGACGCTCAGTATGAACGCCTTGCCGACATACTCGAGGAAAACCTTGATATGGACATGATATATTCGGTTATGGGAATTGATGCCGGGACGGTAATACCGGGGCAAAACGGCTTGTATAATGAGGGGGCGGAACATGACAATTGATGAATTGCTTGCCCTTAGCATAGAAAAACCTTCCGCTGACGTATACAGGCAGGCAAAGGCAGTCTTTGATTCGATAGCAAAGCCAATAGACGGCTTCGGTGATTTTGAGGATATCATATGCCGGATTGCCTCCATACAGGGCAATATCAGCCCTGATATCTCAAAGAGGGCACTTGTGATCATGATCGCCGACAACGGAGTGGTTGCCGAAGGCGTATCGCAGACAGCACGTGATGTCACGAAAAAAGTTGCCGCTCTTATGGGGAAAAACAAGAGTACGGTCGGGATAATGACATCCGGAGAGGTTGACATAATTCCAATAAATATAGGCATTGATTCGGATGAGCCTATAGAAGGCATAAGGGATATGAAGGTAAGAAGGGGTTCCGGAAATATCGTCCGGGAATGTGCCATGAGTGAGGATGAGTGCCTTCGGGCCATACAGACCGGCATGGATGTTGCCAAAGAGTGCAGGAGATACGGCATTATCGCAACGGGGGAGATGGGAATAGGTAATACGACAAGCTCGACTGCGCTGCTGTGCGCTCTTTGCGGACTGGATCCGCAGGCTGTGACCGGAAGGGGAGCGGGACTTTCCGATGAGGCTTTAGCAAGAAAAACAGATGTTATCAAAAGAGCACTGGAATTTCACAAACTTGACAGATCCGGTTTTTCCGATGGGACTGCTGCAGATCCTGTATGCGATGCACAAGATATGAAGGATGTGCAGACATATACATTCAATGCACTTTGCAGTGTAGGAGGACTTGATATAGCCGGTCTTGCCGGACTGTTTATCGGAGCTGCAGTATACCATCTTCCTATAGTGATCGACGGGATGATCACGGCGGTCGCGGCACTTACCGCCGAAAGACTTGCAGGGGGCTGCAGACATTATATGATCGCATCCCATAAGGGACGGGAGAGAGGTGTTGCCGAGGCCCTTTCAAGGCTCGGACTTAAGAGTGTGATCGACGGGAACATGGCGCTCGGAGAAGGCAGCGGGGGTGTTATTTTATTCCCTGTTATTGAAATGATAATGAATGTATACAATAGCGGAACGCGCTTTGAAAGCGCGCAAATACGGCAATATGAGAGATTTGATAAATGATAACAGTTGTTACCGGAAAACCCGACAGCGGCAAGTCCAAACTGGCTGAGGACATTGCGGTTTCCTTTGGCGGCAGGAGATACTATGCTGCCACGATGAAGGTAATGGATGGGGAAGGACAAGACCGTGTTGCCAGACATCAAAAGGCGAGAGAAGGGAAAGATTTTATCACGCTGGAGGTAGAGGTTGACATAACATCAATCCTGGGACGCATTGACGACGCTGCCGAAAGTGTTGTTTTACTCGAATGTATGGCTAATCTTACGGGAAATGAGATGCATACTCTGCCTATGTCAGATCTGCTGCAAAACAGGGAAGACGGGACAGAAGAGTTTGCCGATAGCCTTTGTGGTCAGGTATTACGGCTCGGTAGAAGCGTCAGAGAGCTTATAGTCGTAACTGCCGAATATCCGCCGGAGGATACGGATGATGAGGATACGCGTCTTTATAAAAAAGTACTCTCGACGGTGAATTTACGGCTATGCGCTGCCGCCGACAGGGTATATGATAGCGGTAGCACAGACAATAATGAATTCTGAGTCAGAGGTGATAGATATTATGAAGTTTTTCAGACATCTTATTTCGGCTTTATCAATGTATTCAAGGATACCGATGCCGCGGATCGACCGGAGAGACGATGACGGCAGGGGTGAAGATCTAAAGCCCGACGGCGCACGAAGCCTTATGTTCCTGCCCTTTGTCGGCGCTATCATAGGCGTTGTCATGTTTTTGCTCGTACGTCTCATGTCCGTGCTCTCGGTTCCGCTTTCCGTAAAGGGCATGGCGGCGGTACTGGTACCGCTGTTTATATCCGGAGGCTTTCATATCGACGGATATATGGATACATCCGACGCACTGTCATCGTATGCACAAAGAGAGCGAAAGCTTGAGATCATGAAGGATCCGCATATCGGATCATTTGCCGTGATCAGGTTTTCTATGCTGCTTCTCGTTATGACCGGCGCCCTTACGGTGCTCATCGGCATTGAAACGAGCAGACAGATACCTGTGTTCATACTTGCATGTGTTGTATTTACCGCATCCCGTGCACTGGCAGCTCTTTCATCACTGTACATGAAAAAGGCAAAAGATGACGGAATGCTTGCAAAAGAGACAGAGGATCCCGATGCATTGTGTGTGGTTGTGCTTTCATTGTGGCTGACAGCATCATTTGCACTTGCGGCATACATAGATGTGGCGGAAGCAGGGGTGATGGCGGCGGCATTTATTTTGTTTACGCTGTATTACAGGCATATAACATCAAAGAATTTCGGCGGAGTGACAGGTGATACGGCGGGCTATTTCGTGGCGGCCTCCGAGACATTTGTGATATTCGTACTGGCTGTATTTAAGCTGATAATGACGGGACTTGTTAAATGAACGATAAAAAGTGCGTGATCCTGATCCGACACGGAAAAACATCATATAACGCATTGGGAAAATACATGGGATGCGGGATCGATGAGGATATATCCGAAGACGGGAAGGAAGATATAATAAAAAAACGCGGCAGGGTGCGCGCTGTATGCGAAGGGGCGGTAATATATACCGGACCGCTGAAGCGGGCAAAAAGTACGGCGCAGCTGATATTTTACGACAGGGATATAAATGTCTGCGACAGCCTGATCGAGATAAACTTCGGCGATTTTGAGGGAAAGAGCGCAGATGAGCTAAAAGATGATAAAAGGTATCATCAGTGGATAGAATCGGACGGTACGCTGACATTTCCGAACGGTGAGAGCATTTCGGACTTTCGGGCAAGGACCATGGATAGTTTACATAACATTGTCAAAGATGCGGGCCCTGCCGAAAAGATCGCCATAGTCTGCCACGGAGGCAATATCATGGCGATAATGAGCTGCCTTGCGGGCGGCAGTTACTACGACTATCTGATCCCGAACGTTGACGGGTATATTATCGATCTGGCGGTGGAAGATGAGAGAATATCTTATATATCACATGTTCGCATTGGCTGCGGCGATAATACTTGACGCTGTCATCGGCGATCCCCATGCGCTGCCGCATCCGATAAGGGCCATAGGCAGGCTTATCACAGCTCTTGAAGCCGGGCTTTACCCGAAAGAGGCGGATCAGGCGGATACTTCGGTATACCCGGCAAGGGGTAGAATGTTATGGATCATCGTGATGGCAGTAACAGCGACAGCAACCTCAGCGGCGATCATTATCCCGTATATGCTGTATCCTCCGGCAGGATTTATTGTTGAGATCATACTGACTTTCTACATTCTGGCTGCCGGTTCGCTTCGAAATGAGAGCATGGGCGTATATGATGCGCTTCCTGACATAAATGCGGCAAAGGGCCGACTGTCCATGATCGTCGGAAGGGATACCGACAGGCTTGATGAGGCCGGCGTGGTCCGTGCTGCCGTTGAGACGGTTGCGGAAAACACATCCGACGGCGTTCTGGCACCCCTCATTTATACGGCCATAGGGGGTCCGGTACTCGGAATGCTTTATAAGGCCGTCAATACGATGGATTCGATGCTCGGCTATCACAACAGCCGTTACGAGTATTTCGGAAGATTTGCGGCAAAGTGTGATGATATCGCAAATTTCGTACCTTCAAGGCTTAGCGCGCTGTTTATGATATTATCGGTGCCATTTGCTGCCCTTCGGGAGCGCATGAAAGTATACGGTATGAAACGGGCCTATGGCATATGGCGCAGGGACAGGCTCAATCATAAAAGCCCCAACAGCGCCCAGACGGAAAGCGTCTGCGCGGGAGCCCTCGGGATCAGGCTCGGAGGCGATAACTATTACGGGGGAGAGCTCGTGTCAAAGCCGTTTATAGGCGATGATACGCGCCCCATAGAAAAAGAGGACATAAAACGGGCCATAAGGCTCATGTTTTCGGCGGAGATACTATGCACGGCGGTTATAATGCTGATAATGTTGATATTGATTTTTCGGTAAGCCTGAACCCGTTTTCATCGGAAGAGCTGCGCCTTGCCTTAAAAGAAGCCGAAACTGAGGCTGCACGCGTATACTCGCGTTATCCGGACATAGAGCAAAAAGCGGCAAGAACTGCCATTGCCGGATATCTCGGAACGGATGCCTGCCGGGTGATAGCCGGGAGCGGTTCATCGGAGCTTATCATGGCGATTGTACGGGCCATCGCTGGGGACATGTGACATTTGCAGGTATCTGTTAAAAGAAGATAATAACTTTATGTTAACTGATGATATTGCCGGTCATCTTACCGGAGATATCGATATGATCTTCCTGTGTGATCCTTGGAATCCCGTCGGAAAAAACATTAAAAAAGACACTCTTGAGAAGATATTATCAAGAGCTTCAGAACTTGATATCACGGTTGTACTTGACCGGAGTTTTTATATGATCTCGGACGCATATCCGGAAGATTATAAGACGTCATCAAACGGATCCGCAGATCTTGTCAAAAGATTTGATAACCTTTATATCGTCGCCAGCCTCACTAAATGTTTTGCTCTCCCGGGCATCAGGATGGGATATGCCATAAGCCGCCCCGAGAACGTGAAAATGCTGAAAAATCAACTGCCGGAGTGGAATCTCGGCTGCCTCGAAAATGCATGTATAGGAAGGCTTTTGCGGCTGGCAGAACAGGGAACTTTTTTCGCTGATTCGATCGACCTTATAAAAAAAGAGAGAAGATTTCTGACGGACAGTCTGTCCGATATGGGGTTTAAAGTGTTTGAAAGCGATACAGATTTTATCCTTGTAAAACGCCCGGATGTTTATCAAAAAGACATCCATGAGAAGTTATTGGGGCGGGGGATAATGATCAGGAAGTGTGATGATCTTTACGGACTCGGCGAGGATTTTTACAGGATAGCGGTAAGAGATCATGATGATAACGTAAGACTCATACGCGCATTATCAGACATAAATTATGTTAACTAAACAGACGATCACGGGAGGTGTTCTTATGAAGAAAATAGTATGTTTCGGTGACTCAAATACTTACGGATACGATCCTTCAACCGGAGGAAGATTTGATGAGAAGACAAGATGGCCAAAGCTGCTGCAGGATCTTCTCGGCAGTGATTATGAGGTGATCGAGGAAGGCCAGAACGGCAGAACGATCGCAAATGAGGATCCGTGGGAAGGCGGTACAAAGTGCGGGATGGATTATGTGCTGCCGATGCTTGAGACAAAGCGGCCCGATCTTCTGATAATAATGCTCGGGACCAATGATCTTAAGATCAAGTTTAACCTCCCGGCTGCGGATATCGCCGGAAGCATGCAGACTATGCTGATGAAGATAAGGGGATACTGCCGGTATTATCTGTCATCTCCTGACCAGAAGATTCTGCTGATCAGCCCGCCGGCCCTTTCGGATCCGTTTTCCGAGTCGTATTTTGCGACGTTTTTTGACGAAAACAGCGTAGTGGAAAAGTCAAAAGAGCTTGCCAAGTGGTATGAACTTGTAGCCGGGCAGTTCGGATGCGAGTTCTTAAATGCCACCGCGCAGGTAAGCGCCGGCAATGTCGATCATCTGCATCTTGATCCTGCGGGACATAAGAAGATGGCCGATATCGTCTGCGGTAAGGTAAAGGAGATACTGTGAAGGCTCTTCCTCCCGATGAGATAGAAAAGAAAAGCTTTAAGATCATAACAGATGAGCTTAAGGATAAGGGTCCTGTTGTGATAAACGGCAACACGCGCATAGATGATACCGCCGAAAATGCCCCGGTTATGAACGTCATAAAACGTTGCATACATACAACGGCTGATTTTGATTATGCCCGGACCATGTGCTTTTCCGATGGCGCCGTAAAGCGGTTTTGGCAGCTTATCGAGGATGGTGCGGCGATAGTCACGGATACGAACATGGCCCTTTCCGGGATCAATAAGCGGAAACCTGCGCAAAGAGGATGCGATATCCGCTGCTTTATGGCCGATGAAGACGTGGCCCGGGAGGCTGCAGGGCGCGGCATCACAAGGGCGAGCGTATCAATGGAGCGTGCCATGGCGCTTGACGGTCCCGTGATCTTTGTTATCGGAAATGCGCCTACGGCTCTTATCACTCTTAAGGAGCATTATGACCGGGGAGATTATAAGCCGTCGTTTGTTATCGGCGTTCCGGTAGGCTTTGTCAATGTGGCCGCGGCAAAAGAGATGATAATGGCCACGGATATGCCGTATATAGTAAACTCCGGCCAAAAGGGCGGCAGTAATGTTGCAGCGGCGATAGTTAACGCGCTGCTTAAGGGTATGCCCGATAGTGACGGGAAAGGGAGACTTTCGGATACTGACGGGGAAAAAGAGCCGGATAATGCGCCCGGACCGTCAGGAAATGATAAGACACGACGCGGTTTTACTACGGGAAGCTGCGCCGCAGCTGCGGCAAAGGCTGCAGCCGTTATGCTGTTTGAGCGGGAGACTATCGATTCTGTCAGCATAATGACACCATCCGGGATGGAATACCAGACAGATCTTACGGACGTTATGTTAACCAAGGACGATTCGGATAAGATCATTGCATCGGCAGCCGTCAGAAAGCCCGAATGCGACGATCCTGATATTACGGCAGGAATGCTCATATATGCCAGGGCGGAATTTGCTGATGCCAGGAAGGATTCGAAAGAGGGAAGTCATCAGCCCGACGGTAGTTATGTTAACCAGACGGGAAATGTCTGCATACAGGCAGGCCCCGGCATTGGCAGGATCACAAAACCCGGCCTTGACCGGCCTGTCGGCGACTATGCAATTAATACCGTCCCGAGAAGAATGATCGAACATGAAGTGCATTCGGTCATGGAAGAGAATGAGTGTACGAGGGATATAGTCATCACCATATACGCTCCCGAAGGAGAAAAGATCGCTGCCAGGACCTTTAATCCGAAGCTAGGGATCGAGGGAGGCATTTCGATAATCGGAACGAGCGGGATCGTAGAGCCCATGAGCACGAAGGCAGTCCTTGATACGATCCGGGTTCAGCTACGGCAAAAGCGGGCTCTCGGTGAGGATATCGTCGTTATCACACCCGGAAATTACGGAATGAACTTCCTAAAGGAAAGATACGGATATGACATTGATCAGGCAGTAAAGTGCTCGAACTACATAGGCGAGACAATGGATATGGCTGTATCCGCAGGCTTTAAAGCGGCGATACTGGCCGGACATATCGGAAAGCTCATAAAGGTCTCAGGCGGGATAATGAACACCCACTCCCGTGAGGCGGACTGCAGGATGGAGCTTATGGCAGCCTCCGTGGCGGAGGCCGGGGCGGATACGGATATCATCAGACAGATACTCGGGTGTGTATCAACCGATGAGGCATATGAGATCATATTAAAAGAGCATCTTGAGGACGGATTTTCAAAGCACCTGATGGACAGGATAGTCATCCATCTTACAAAACGGACAGGATCGATGAAGATCGGGAGCATAGTTTATTCAAACAGATTCGGGCTCATAGGTGCGACAGCCGATGCAGAGTCGATGCTGAAGGAGTTAACATAACATGATACATTTTGTCGGAGCAGGACCCGGAGCACCGGACCTTATAACCGTTCGCGCGATGCGACTTATCGAAGAGGCGGATGTCATCATATATGCCGGGAGCCTGGTAAATCCGCAGTTACTCGAATATGCGAAAAACAGTCCTGAGGTCTATAACAGCGCCACAATGACCCTTGAACAGGTAATGGATATTATGTTAACCAGTGATGCCGAGGGTAAGAACGTCGTGCGCCTTCATACGGGGGATCAGAGCATATACGGTGCCGTAAGGGAGCAGATGGATATACTCGATGAAAACAAACGCAGTTATGATTCCACCCCGGGCGTCAGCGCATGTTTTGCGGCGGCCGCATCCCTTGATATCGAATATACGCTTCCGGGCATTTCACAGACGCTCATAATAACCCGGATGGAAGGCAGGACAAAAGTACCCGACAAAGAGAGCATAGAAAAGCTCGCTTCGCACGGAGCGTCGCTTGCGATCTATTTAAGTTCGGGGATGATAGAAGAATTATCCGGCCGGCTGATCGCGGGAGGCATATCGGGTGATACGGCGGCGGCTATAGTATATAAGGCGTCATGGCCCGAAGAGAAGAAATGCATCTGTACCGTCTCAACGCTTGCAGGGGCGGCCAAAGAGAACAACATTACAAAGACCGCGGTAATCCTGGTCGGGGATGTGATAACACACGCTTCATATGAACGATCGAAGCTCTACGACCCGGATTTTACCACGGAATTCAGAAAATAACATATGTTACATAACACACATGGACATTTCGGATAACACGCGTTCATAACAGATGTTCATAACGGGTATCATCAATGAAGAAAACAGCGATCTGCTTTACCGAAAATGGCAGGGCGGTACTTGATAAACTAAACAGCGCGGCAATAGCTGCCGGGATCGAACCGGTGATCATTTCGGATGATCCTCTTGAGGTATTCGTGCAGAAAGGTTTTGAGGAAAATAATGCCCTTATATTTACCGGCGCCGTTGGTATCGCTGTACGTGCTATCGCCTCTTATGTAAAAGATAAGCTTGCAGACAGCCCGGTAATCGTGATAGATGACGGGGCAGATTTTGTAATACCGGTACTTTCGGGACATGCGGGAGGAGCAAATAAGATCGCACAGACCATCGCCTCTCTTATTGATGCCGTGCCTGTGATAACTACATCAACGGATGTTAATTCGGCATTTTCCGCTGATGTTTTTGCAATCGAGAATAACCTTCGGATCCGAAACCGGGACGGCATCAAAAAAGTGTCATCAAAGGCAATAAGGGATAAGGCAGTAACGATCTCGATAAAGGATTATCCGCCCGCCGGCAGGGTTGACGTGATCGTTGCGGATGAGACCGACAGGGAATATGACCTTCTGCTGTCTCCCAAAAGATATGTGGTCGGGATCGGATTGCGAAAAGGAAAAGATCCGGATGAGCTTGAAGACTTTGTTTTATCGACACTTGAAGATAACGGGATTGATATAAACGACGTATATGCTCTTGCGACAATAGATTTAAAGGAGAACGAGCCTGCTCTTGTAAGGCTTCGCGACAGATACAGGATACCGCTGATAGCGTTTGAGGCTGCCGTTTTAGAGAAGGCCGAGGGAGATTTTTCGTCTTCGGGATTTGTAAAGGATACAGTCGGCGTGGATAACGTATGTGAGCGCGCGGCCGCACTTGCAGCCGGTGCCGGAGCGCACCTTACGGTCCGCAAGATCAAAAAGGACGGCATGACCTTTGCGGTGGCAGAGAAAAGATTTGGATAAAGCAGGTAAGGATATGGGAAAGATATACGTTATCGGGCTTGGCCCCGGAGATGAGAAGATGATGACGGCGCAGGCAGCAGATGCGCTTTCGGCGTGCGATGTTGTGGTCGGATACAAGGTCTATATCGATCTTATAAGGGATATGTGTGCCGGCAGGGAGCTGATCGAAAGCAATATGCGGCAGGAGCAGAAGCGCTGCGAGACCTGTGTTGAGCTTGCTGTATCGGGGAAAAACGTGGCACTGGTGTGCAGCGGAGATGCAGGGGTTTACGGCATGGCCTCCCCGCTGTTGGAAGTTGCGGCAAAAGCAGGCTTTGACGATATCGCGATCATACCCGGTGTAACCGCGGCACTATCGGGCGCTGCGCTTTTGGGTGCGCCGATCGGCCACGATTTTTGCGTGATCAGCCTGAGTGATCTGAGAACGCCGTGGGAGATCATCGAAAAGAGGTTAAGACTGGCCGCCGAAGCGGATCTTTGCATAGTTTTATACAATCCCGCAAGCCATAAGAGGGCGGATTATCTTGAACGTGCCTGCAGGATATTGATGGAGAGAATTGATGGAAACAGATCGTGCGGATACGTAAAAAATGCAGGCAGGGACGGGACGATCCGCAAGGTGTGTACGCTTGGCGAGCTTGCCGGCGAAGAGGCTGATATGTTCACAACGGTATTTATAGGCAATTCCCAAACGTACATAAAAAACGGACGGCTGATCACTCCCAGAGGATATGACATACAGTGAAAACAGTGATTTTTTCCGGAACAACCGAAGGAAGATGTTTATCCGATATGCTCTCAAATGAGGGCATTTATCATTATGTCTGTGTCGCAAGTGAATACGGAAGTGATGTCATGGAAAAAACCGACTTTGCGACCGTTCATGTCGGCAGGATGGATGCTGATGCCATGGTAAGATACCTTACCTCAAACGGTTTTGAAGCAGGAGATGCGGTAGTTGATGCCACGCATCCGTATGCCGTTGAGGCAGGCATTAACATCTGCGAGGCGGCAAAGAGGCTTTCGTGTACTTATATCAGGGTCAGGCGGCCGAATGATGCACCGGGTGATAAGGGCTCTTTGATCCCAGAGACAGCCTTCTATGACTCGATGGAAGACTTTGCCCGAAAGGCCGGATATCTCGGAGGCAATATACTGCTTACTACAGGCAGCAGACAGCTTCCTGATTATTGCAGCAATGTTTCAAAAGAGACGCTTGCAAGGACTTTTGTGCGCATTCTCCCGGCCGGCGAGAGCCTTAAGATCTGCGAGGATAACGGGATAGACAGCACGCATATCATCTGCATGCACGGCCCGTTTTCGACGGAATTGAATGCCGCGATCATGAGGCAGTACGACATACGCCACATGCTTACGAAGGACAGCGGAGCTGCCGGAGGATATTATGAGAAGACAGAAGCCGCAGGGGAGGCGCATGTGGCTGTCCATGTCATAAAAAGACCTGATGAGAGTGCCGAAAAATACGGGATAGACGTCGATGAAGCTTTTGAGCGCATAACCGGTAAAAAACATGTAAAAAGGCGAAAGATCGTACTTGCCGGCATTGGTCCCGGAGGCACGGATACGATGACACGGGAAGTATACGAAGCTGTCCGGGGCTGCACTGCCATATTTGGCGCAAAACCGGTAGTATCGGCCGCACTCTCTGCAGTCTTCGGAAGCGCATCCGCCTGCGAAAAGCCTGTATTTGAACTTTATCTTGCACAGGATATAATCCCTGTTATCGAAAAAGAGGATATAACCGATGCCGTCATTGTATTTTCGGGCGACAGCGGGTTTTACAGCGGCGCAAAAAACTGCTTTGAGGCAATTTGCAGGTGGGATGAGGATGCCGATATTTCGATCCTTCCGGGAGTATCATCCGTATCGGCTCTGGCAGCAAGACTCGGCGAGACATATGATGATGCCGAAATAGTGAGCATTCACGGGAGAAGCGGAGATGATGCGATAGCGGACCTTGCGCTTCGGATAGGGCGCAGCCCGAAGACATTTGTACTTTTATCATCGGATGCGGATCTCAGGGCGCTTGCAAAGGAGCTTATGGCGCGGGGGATCGAAGCGGATGTAAAGACAGGATGCGACCTGACCCTCTTACCGACGGAAGTATCGGAGGGCGAGAGTATTTTATCTCTTTCGCTGCAGGAAGCAGCAGATTTTTACCGGAGAGGAAAAATAACAGCGTTATTTATCAGCTACCCTTCCGAAAATGCAACGAGACCAAACAGGATAATGATAGCCGCGCCCGCGAGTAATTCCGGCAAGACCGTTGTAACGATTGGCCTGTTATATGCCCTTAAGGAAAGGGGCATGGATATTCGCTCATATAAGTGCGGACCCGACTATATAGACCCGATGTTTCACAGGACTGTGCTGGGGATAGATTCGCATAATCTTGATACATATCTGGCCGGAGAGGATGGTGTAAGAGCCATATTGGATGCCGGACCTGCTGTGATTGAGGGCGTTATGGGCATATATGACGGGCTTAAGCCCGACTCGATAAAGGGCTCGAGCTACGAGATAGCAAAGATAACAGGTACCCCGATCATACTCGTTGTCAATGCATCGGGAACCGGAAGGACCGTGATATCGCTTATCAAAGGGATCCTCGCTGACGATGAAGCAGGCCTTATCAAAGGACTGATACTTAACAAAATATCCGACGCATTCTACGACAGGCTTCTTCCGACGCTTAAGAAGGAGATTTGCGAAATGCGCTCCGATGTTGTCATATACGGGCATATCCCGAAAACGGATGCGGCCGATATCGACAGCAGGCACCTCGGACTGGCGCTTCCGAATGAGATCGAGGATATACGCGATCGTATCCGCAGTATAGCGCAGGTGATCGAAGATAACTGTGATATTGATGCAATAGAGAGGTTTATTGTCTCGGAGAGTTTTTTTATTGACACAACGGCCTTTCAGGGAGCAGGGACAAAGTGTTCCCGAGAAAACACCATGAGGGGGCCGGCACTTAGTCGACGTTCTTTGACGACTTATGTGCCGCTGCGCCCGAATAGTAGCGAAAGCGTGTTTTCGAGGGAATATCTTTGTCACGCTCCCCTGTCAGAAGCGCAAATTATATCGCAACCAATCCTCGCCATCGCCCGCGATGAAGCCTTCTGCTTCTACTACCCTGAAAACATCGCTCTTCTGGAGAACGCCGGTTTTAGCATCAGATATTTTTCGCCTATACATGACCACAGGCTTCCGGACGAAACACGCGCGATCCTTCTTGGCGGCGGATATCCGGAACTTTATCTTGAGAAGCTTAGCAGCAATAAGACTATGCTCGCATCCGTAAGATCCGCCATAGAGAGCGGCATACCGTCGCTGGCTGAGTGCGGAGGTTTTATGTACCTGCATAAGACCATTGCGGATAAGGATGGCAGACAGTATGATATGGCCGGCATCATCGACGGAAAATGCACATATGCAGGGCACCTGGTCAATTTCGGATATATGAGCATCGTATCGGCAGCAGGCAGTGCTCAGGCCGCAAACGAAGCCCTTTCGGGGATGCGCGGTCATGAATTTCACTATTATGAGAGCACAGATCCCGGAAATGACCTTGAACTGTGCAAATTGTCAACGAATAAGAGGTATCGGGGAATGCATGCCTCAGACGGTCATTTATGGGGCTGGCCGCACCTTTATTATCCTTCCTGTGAAAAAATAGCAGGAATGATTGCGGATCATATCGCTTCTATGTTATAATGCCACTTTGGGTTAATAACTTACTACGGAGGAACAGTAATGAGCATGAAGGTTGAGAAACTGGAAAAAAACATGGCTAAGCTTACGATCGAGGTTGAGGCGGAAAAGTTTACCGCGGCTATCACGAAAGCTTACAATAAAAATAAAGGCAAGATGAGCGTGCCCGGATTCCGTAAGGGCAAGGTTCCCCAGGCCATGATCGAGAAGATGTACGGCCCGGAAGTGTTCTACGAGGATGCTGCGAATTTTGTCATTCCCGATGCATACGCCGAGGAGATCGATAAGGAAAAGGACCTTGAGATCGTATCAAGACCGAAGATCGAAGTCGTTCAGGCCGAGAAAGGCAAGGATTTTATCTTTACGGCTGAAGTCGCACTTAAGCCTGAGGTTGAGCTTGGCAAGTACAAGGGAGTCAAGATCGACAAGATAGAGACAGAAGTTACCGATGAGGATATCGACAAAGAGATCAAGCGTGAGCAGGAAGCAAACGCAAGAACGATATCCGTGACCGATCGTCCCGTAAAGGACGGAGATACGGCTGTCATCGATTTTGAAGGATTTAAGGACGGTGTGGCATTCGAAGGCGGAAAGGGAGAGAATTATCCTCTCGTTATCGGTTCCGGATCGTTCATTCCCGGATTCGAAGAGCAGCTGATCGGCAAGAATACAGGGGATGAGACGGAAGTAAAGGTTACATTCCCCGAGGATTACAACGCAAAGGATCTTGCCGGAGCAGATGCCGTATTTAAGGTAAAGATCAATGAGATCAAGGAGAAGGAGCTTCCCGAACTTGATGATGAGTTTGCAGCGGAAGTTTCCGAATTCGATACGATGGCCGAGTATCGCGAGGATGTGAAGAAGAACCTCGCCGAGAAGAAGGAAAAGGAAGCCAAGGAGAAGAAGGAAGACGCCGTTATAGAGGCTATCATCAAGGATTCCAAGATGGAGATCCCCGAGGCAATGATCGATACGACATGTGAGAACATGGTAAATGACTATGCAAGAAGACTGCAGAGCCAGGGACTTTCCCTTGAGCAGTACTTCATGTTCACGGGACTCGATCTTGAGAAGTTCAAAGAGCAGATGAGACCCGGTGCCGAGAAGCGTATCCAGTCGAGACTTGTTCTTGAAGCGATCGTGAAGGCGGAAAACTTCGACGTTACCGAGGAGGAATACGAGAAGGAACTTGACAGGATCGCCGAAGAATCCAAGATGGAAAAGGATAAGTTAAAAGAATACATCGGTGATGATGAGTACGGCAAGAGCCAGATCACGGATGATCTCAAGATCCAGAAAGCGATCGATCTTGTCGTTGAGAACGCAAAGGAGAAATAAACATGAGCCTTGTACCTATAGTAGTAGAACAGACAAGCCGTGGAGAGAGAAGTTACGATATATATTCAAGACTTCTCAAGGAGAGGATCGTATTCCTCGGTGAGGAGGTCAATTCGGTAACCGCCAATCTTGTTGTTGCGCAGATGATGTTCCTTGAGGCTGAAGATCCCGAGAAGGATATCCATTTTTACATCAACAGCCCCGGCGGAAGCGTAACGGACGGTTTTGCCATCTACGATACGATGAACTACGTAAAGTGCGATGTTGCAACATACTGCGTAGGCCTTGCCGCTTCGATGGGATCGTTCCTGTTATCGGGCGGCACAAAGGGCAAGAGATTTGCACTTCCGAATTCCGAGATACTGATCCACCAGCCCCTTGGCGGTGCAAAGGGTCAGGCTACGGAGATAGAGATAGCTGCAAAGCAGATACTTCGTACAAGGGAGCGCCTTAACAGCATACTTGCGGCTAATACGGGCCAGAGCCTTGAGAAGATCGCTGCCGATACGGAAAGAGATAACTGGATGACCGCTGAAGAAGCGCTTGAATACGGATTGATCGACAAGATCATCAGTAACAGGGAGTGATAAATGGCAAAAAAAGACATCAGATGCTCTTTTTGCGGAAAGAGCCAGGACCAGGTCAAAAAACTGATCGCGGGTCCCGAAGGGGTTTTTATCTGTGACGAGTGCATCGAAGTATGCATGGAGATAGTCGAGGACGAGCTTTACGAGCAGGAAGAGCCGGAAGGCGAGGCAAACGATTTTGAGATAAATCTCGTAAAACCGCGGGAGATGAAGGCGTTCCTCGATGAAAACGTCATCGGACAGGAAGAGGCCAAGAAGGTTCTGTCGGTCGCAGTGTACAATCATTACAAGAGGATACTTTCCCAGAAGGATTCGGGCGATATCGAACTGCAAAAATCAAACGTTATCATGCTCGGCCCAACAGGTTCGGGTAAGACGCTTCTGGCCCAGACCCTTGCAAAGATCATAAACGTGCCGTTTGCGATAGCAGATGCAACCGCTCTTACGGAAGCCGGATATGTCGGCGAGGACGTTGAGAACATTCTGCTCAAGGTCATTCAGGCGGCGGATTACAATATCGAAAAGGCCCAGTACGGCATTATCTACATAGACGAGATAGACAAGATTACGAGAAAATCGGAGAATGTCTCGATCACGAGAGATGTATCGGGAGAGGGCGTGCAGCAGGCACTGCTTAAGATAATCGAAGGTACGAACGCATCGGTTCCTCCGCAGGGCGGCAGAAAACACCCGCATCAGGAGCTGATCCCGATCAACACGACCAATATCCTGTTCATATGCGGCGGTGCATTTGACGGTCTTGAGAAGATAGTCGAAAACCGTCTGGACAGAAAATCGATAGGTTTCGGTGCCGAGATAGCAACAAAGACCGAACACGAAGTGGGAAGACTCCTTTCGCAGGTTCAGCCCGAGGATCTGATCAAATATGGCCTCATACCGGAATTTGTCGGCCGTGTGCCCATATGCGTCAGCCTCGAAGGACTTGATGAGGATGCCCTTGTCAAGGTTTTACAGGAGCCGAAAAACGCGATCACAAAGCAGTACAAGAAGTTGTTTGAGATCGACGGAGTGGAACTGGAATTCGAAGAAGACGCGATCCGCGAGATCGCTCATAAGGCATATGAGAAGAAGACAGGTGCAAGAGGCCTGCGTTCAATTCTTGAGGGTCTCATGAACGACCTCATGTTTGAGATCCCTTCCGATGATTCCATCACAAAATGCGTGATCACAAAAGGCGCAGTGACGGGCGAGGGCGCTCCCCTGATCGTGCGCGGAAACGCAAACGTAAAGAAGAATCTTAAGAAAGCAGAGTAATATTGCGAAGGATAACGAAGAAGAAATATCCCTGCGTTGTTTTAAACAGAATGGCGGTGCTTCCGGGCATGGTCATTCATTTTGATGTAAACGTACCCGTATCCGTGAAGGCTGTGGAAAGGGCTATGATCAAGGACAGAAAGCTTTTTGCCATAGCAAAGAAGGAAACATCAGATCATTCCGATGACGGTAAAACGGATGTTTACGAGTGCGGCTGCATATGTTCGATCAAACAGGTCGTAAAGCTTCCCGCGGGAGTGATGCGCGTTCTCGTCGAGGGCGAGGCGCGTGCGCGGATATGCGGATCAGAGACGGATGAGTATATAATCGCCACGACCAAAGAGATAGTCGCGACGGACGACTGGTACATAGGAAAAACCGTCGCTCCCGTTTATCCCGAACTGGCTGATGATTCCGAAGATGTCAGGCTCGGCATCATGGCAAGGATCAACATACTAAAAGAGCTTCTTTCCTCTATGCTCAACTATAATCCCCAGATCGGAAAAACGCTTACAAAACAGTTTGAAGATGCCCAGACGCTTGACGAACTGCTTGATTATGTCGCGATCAATATCCCGATGCATTTCCTGGACAGGCAGAGGTTGCTTGGCGCAGAGACGATCGAAGAGCGTTTTATGTCGCTTATGACGATACTGCAGCGCGAGGTCAACATTCTCGACATCAAGACAAACATCGCCAAGCAGATCAAGGAAAGAGTCGATAAAAACCAGCGTGAATACGTCCTTCGCGAACAGCTGAGGGTCATAAAGGAAGAACTCGGCGAAGGCAGCACAGCCACCGAAGAGGATAAGTACAGGGAAGCGGTTTCAAAACTTAAAGCAAAGAAAGACATAAAGGACAAGATACTAAAGGAGATCGACCGTTTCAGCCATCTTCATGACGGCTCGTCCGAAGCCGAGGTTTCAAGAGGCTATATCGAAACGCTTCTGGCAATGCCGTGGGATAAAAGATCGAGGGACAACACCGACATTGACAGGGCTGAGAAGATCCTGAACAGGGATCATTACGGACTTGACAAGGTAAAAGAGAGGATGCTCGAATTCCTTGCTGTCAGAAGTCTTACCAAAAAGGGTGATTCGCCTATCATATGCCTTGTCGGACCTCCGGGAACCGGAAAAACAAGCATCGCCAGAAGTGTCGCAACGGCACTTGATAAGGAATACATACGCATAAGCCTCGGCGGAGTCAGGGATGAAGCCGAGATCAGGGGACACCGCAGGACCTATGTGGGAGCCATGCCCGGACGTATCGCGACGGGACTTAAGAACGCAGGTGTTAAAAACCCGCTCATCCTGCTTGATGAGATCGACAAGATGAGCAATGACTATAAGGGAGACCCTTCGGCAGCGCTGCTTGAAGTTCTCGACGGCGAGCAAAACTGCAGATTTTCCGATCATTACATAGAGATCCCCGTTGATCTGTCGGAAGTGCTGTTTATCGCAACGGCCAATTCCGCCGCCCAGATCCCGAGACCCCTGCTTGACAGAATGGAGATCATCGAGGTCTCGAGCTATACGGAAAATGAGAAGATACATATCGCCAAAGAGCATCTGCTGCCCAAACAGGTCAGAAAGCACGGTCTTAAAAAGGGACAGCTTGTTATTGCGGACACCGTCTGGGGTGATATCGTATCCGGATATACAAAGGAAGCCGGAGTCAGATCGCTTGAGAGGAAGATCTCGGCCATATGCCGCCGTGCGGCGAGAATGATATACCAGGACAAAAAGAAGTCTGTCAGGGTCACGAGAGCCAATCTCTACGATTTTCTCGGAGTCAGAAAATACGAGCAGGATAAGAAGAATGACGCCGATGAGGTCGGTATCGTACGTGGTCTGGCATGGACAAGCGTCGGAGGCGACACGCTTTCGATAGAGGTAAATATCATGCCGGGCAAGGGCGAGATAATGCTGACCGGACAGCTCGGAGACGTTATGAAAGAGTCCGCCCAGGCGGGTATGAGTTATATACGATCTGTTGCACCGAAGCATAAGATAAGCGCCGATTATTTCAAAAAACACGATTTTCATCTGCATATACCCGAAGGAAGCGTTCCGAAGGACGGGCCGTCAGCCGGTATCACGATGGCAACGGCGCTGTTTTCGGCGATCACGAACAGGAAAGTCCGTGCGGATGTCGCAATGACAGGCGAGATCACGCTCCGCGGCCGCATCCTTCCGATCGGAGGCCTTAAGGAGAAGATACTTGCAGCCAAAAACGCGGGTATCAAAAAAGTGCTTGTTCCGAAGGCAAATGTTAAGGATATAGAGGAACTTGACGAGGAGATCACAAGGGGACTTGCGATCGTATTCGTTGAGCATATGGATGAGGTGTTAAAGCACTCGCTCAGGTAATATGCCATGATCATTAAAAGTGTCAATCTTGAGACCGTCTGCGGGGTCACGAGCAAACTTCCCGACAATACGCTGCCGGAGATCGCTTTTGCGGGCAAGTCAAATGTCGGCAAATCATCGCTGATAAATGCCCTTATGAATCGCAAGAGATATGCCAGGACGAGCGCGGAGCCGGGCAAGACGCAGACGATCAATTTCTACAACATAAACGACGGGATATACTTCGTGGATCTTCCCGGTTACGGCTATGCAAGGGCTTCAAAGACCGAGGTCGAAAAGTGGGGTAAGATGATAGAGCGGTATCTGCATTCGTCAAAACAGCTGCAGCAGGTTTTTCTCCTTGTTGACATCAGACACGAACCCGGCGCAAACGATAAGATGATGTATGACTGGGTCGTATCGAGCGGATATGAGCCGGTCATCATTGCAACGAAGCTTGACAAGATAAAGCGAAGCCAGATCGACAAGCAGTTAAAACTGATCCGTACGGGCCTTGGGGCAGAGGATTCGCTCATCATACCTTTTTCTGCAACGAGCAAGCAGGGAAGGGAGGAAATATATGAAATCATCGACAAAATACTTGAAGATACTGTTTAATTATCTGTTCGCGATACTGATCGCGGTATTTTTCCTGTTTGTGCTGCCGTGGGCATTGGAGTTCTTCTGGCCCTTTGTAGTGGCGGCCATTATCGCGGCTATAGCCAATCCCCTTGTAAGATTTCTCGAAAAAAAGATGAAGATCAGGCGTAAGGCCGGATCGGTCGTCGTCATTGTGCTGACGATCGCCATTGTCGGAGCTGCGTGCTACGGGATCTTATATATACTGATGACCCAGGTCATCGGATTTTTCACAAGTGCTCCCGATATGTGGGCGAAGGTCAACGGCTCGATCAAGAGCCTGTCGCTGGAGGTCA
Source organism: uncultured Lachnospiraceae bacterium (assembly GCA_902775485.1). Lineage (GTDB taxonomy): Bacteria > Bacillota > Clostridia > Lachnospirales > Lachnospiraceae > UBA2868. The sequence goes on along the minus strand of CACYMJ010000040.1, from coordinate 2,617 downwards.
GCCACAGATATGCCCTTCTGCCGAAGGGTACGAGGGATTTCTTTGAAAATCTCGGCGAAAACATTTACGATTCGCTTTCCACGCTCGGATCTTCGATCGGTGAGCGTGCCGCCGAGTCGGCGTCCTCAGGCGTAAAGAATGCGCCTCTTTTTATAATCGGACTCATAATGTGTGTTCTTGCAAGTTATCTGTTTGTCGCCGAGCGTGAACAGATAGGAAAGTTTGTAAGAAAACTGCTCCCAAGACACTTACAGGAGCGTTTTGCGATAGTCACATCCACGATGAAATCGGCTGTGGGCGGATATTTCAAGGCACAGTTTAAGATCATGGGAGTCGTCTATATCGTTTTGTTTGTCGGCTTTCTGATACTCGGTATCAAGTATGCGTTTCTTATAGCGCTGCTTACAGCTTTTCTTGATTTTCTGCCGTTTTTCGGCACGGGTGCGGTAATGTGGCCCTGGGCATTGTTCGCGGTCATACAGAAGGACTACAGGTTTGCGATAGGAATGATGGTCGTATGGGGCCTGTCCCAGCTTGTCCGCCAGCTGATCCAGCCGAAGCTCGTCGGCGATTCGATAGGAATGCCGGCGATACCTACGCTCATCCTGCTGTATGTGGGATTCCGGATCGGAAGTGCGTTCGGACTGATCATTGCGGTTCCGGTCGGAATGATAGTATATAATCTTTATAAAGCGGGGCTGTTTTCGAATTTTATCTACAGTTCGAAGATGCTGCTTGAGGATTTTCGCAGGATGAGGATATTTACACCGGAGGAACTTGAAGCCGAGGGGATAGAGCCGATCGGTGATAAGGATGCCGGCGATGATGCTGCTAAGGAGAGGAAATGATAGAGTTTCTGGCGCGGATCTTTATAAAGGATCATAAGAATATATCGGATGCCGGAGTAAGGCATAAATACGGCGTGCTTTGCGGGGCGGTCGGTGTGGCTCTTAACGTGATACTGTTTGCGATAAAGTGTTTTGCAGGGCTTATATCCGGCAGCGTGGCGATAACCGCTGATGCTTTTAACAACTTAAGCGATGCCGGATCGAGCATAGTTACGATGGTCGGATTTAAAATGGCGGGACAAAAGCCCGATCCCGAGCATCCGTTCGGACACGGGCGCATAGAATACGTCACGGGACTGGTCGTGTCGATGATAATCATCGTTATGGGATTTGAACTGTTAAAATCTTCGGCAGAAAAGATCATCCATCCCGAAATGCCGGCTCTTACGGCACCGGTTGCGATCATCCTTGTTGTATCGATCATCGTAAAGCTTTATATGTATCTTTACAATAAAAAGACGGGTGATGCGATCTCATCATCTGCCATGAAGGCCACGGCGCTTGACTCATTTACCGATTCGATAGCAACGCTCGTTGTTCTGGCATGTTCGCTTGTAGGGTATTATTTCGGGATAAGCGTGGACGGATGGTGCGGCCTTGCTGTCTCGCTTTTCGTGCTTTACGCGGGTATTTCCTCCGCAAAGGATACGATGGATCCGCTCCTTGGGAGCAAGCCTTCGAAGGAATATGTCGATGCGATAGAAAGATTTGTAACATCATATGATGAGGTCATAGGCATACACGATCTTGTCGTGCATGATTACGGCCCGGGCAGAAGCATGATATCTCTTCATGCAGAGGTCAGGGCGGACAGGGATATACTTGATGTCCATGATACGATAGACAACATAGAGCGCAGGATAAACGAAAAGCTCGGCTGCCAGTGCGTGATCCACATGGATCCGGTCGTCGTGAACGATGAGGCAACCGACAGGATGAAGCGGCTGTGCAATCTGATCGCCAAGAGCGTTGACGAGCGGTTTACGATCCATGATTTCCGCATGGTAAAGGGACCTTCGCATACGAATCTGATATTCGACGTTGTCGCACCGTTTGACTGCAAACTCAGCGAGAAAGAGATAAAGGATACCATATGTGCCAAGGTTGAGAGCCTTCCTGGCAATCATTACGCGGTCATTGAGGTCGACCGCCCATACGTGTAGGCTATAAATATATTTTCCGGACACCGGAGAATGGTTAACATAAAATGGAGAGACTATGAAGAAATCCAGAAAAAGCGGGATACTGATGCCGGTCGCATCGCTTCCGGGACAGTACGGGATAGGAACATTCGGTAAGGAGGCATACGAATTTGTCGATATGCTTGCCTTATCGGGACAGAGCTGCTGGCAGATACTGCCGCTCGGTCCTACAAGTTACGGCGATTCCCCATACCAGTCGTTTTCTACATTTGCCGGAAATCCGTACTTTGTGGATCCGGTAATACTCATCGAAAAGGGGCTTCTTACGAAAAAAGAGGCTGATTCATATGATTTCGGGGCAAAGAGTCCGGGGATCGATTACGAAAAGCTCTACAACAACCGCTTCAAAATGCTCAAAAAGGCCTTTAAGCGCTTTGACGGCAGCAAGGCCGGGGAATATAAGACGTTTGTTAAAAACAATGCATTCTGGCTGAATGATTATGCGCTTTTTATGGCGATAAAGGATAGCAAAGGCGGCAAAAGCTATCTTGAATGGGAAGAGAAGATCCGAAGGAGAGATAAGAAAACACTTGATATTTATAAGAAAAAACTGTCCTTTGAAACAGA
>CACYMJ010000039.1 GCA_902775485.1 uncultured Lachnospiraceae bacterium | reverse complement strand
GACTGATGTCGCTGATGCTCGATGAGTATGACAGCGATCTTGTATTTACGACTTTCAACGGTGCGTGGATAAGGGAAATGGACAGGTGCGATCATGTACTGACAAAGGGAAAGATCGTAAACGATTCATGTACGGGAACATCATCATCAACAGCCAATCCGTTTGTGATGTTCAGTAAAAAGACAACGGGCGAGCACGAGGGAAGGGCATACGGATTCAACCTTATATACAGCGGAAATCATACCGAGATCGCCCAGGTCAGCGAGTTCGGAAAGCTTCGTCTGCTCCTTGGCATTAATCCGAAAGGGTTTGAGTATCTTGTTGAGGCGGGAGGCTCGTTTGAGTCTCCGGAAGCCGTCATGACCGTATCGGATGAGGGATTCAACGGCATGTCACATAACATGCATTCGTTTGTCGAAGATCATATTCTCAGGGGTAAGTGGGCGAAGGCGGAAAGGCCGGTGCTCCTCAACAGCTGGGAAGCGGCATATTTTGACATTAACGAATCAAAGCTTTTGAAGATGGCAAAGAAGGCAAGATCGGTCGGGATCGAACTGTTCGTAATGGATGACGGATGGTTCGGACACAGGGATGATGATACGTCATCGCTCGGAGACTGGTATGCGAATACGAAAAAGCTTCCACAGGGAGTCAGGGGATTGTCGGATAAGATACATGAGATGGGAATGAAGTTCGGCATATGGGTAGAACCCGAGATGGTCAGCGAAGACAGCGATCTGTACAGGGGACATCCGGACTGGGCCATGAGGATACCGGGCAAACCGCATTCACCCGGCAGGAATCAGATGATCCTTGATCTTGCCAATCCGGAGGTTCAAAAATACATCACGGATGCATTGTCCAAGCTGTTTAAGGACGGGAATATCGACTATGTAAAGTGGGATATGAACAGAACGATGACGGACGTATATTCCCCATCGCTTGAGCCGGCGCGGCAGGGCGAGTGCGCACACAGATATATCATTGGAGTATACAATGTTCTTGAAGTACTTACGAAGAGATTTCCCGATATTCTTTTTGAAGGATGTGCGTCAGGCGGAAACAGGTTCGATCTCGGAATGCTCTGCTTTTTTCCCCAGATTTGGGGAAGTGATGACACGGATGCGCTTGAAAGAGTGAGGATACAGACCGGGTACAGTTACGGTTATCCTTTAAGGACGGTAAGTGCACATGTATCGAGCGTACCCAATCACCAGACGCTTCGCCTCACGCCGCTTGAGACGAGGTTTGACGTGGCAGCCTTTGCTTCTCTCGGGTATGAATGCAATCTGTGTGACCTGGACCAGAGCGAGACAGAGGCCATAAAGGATCAGGTAAGCCTGTATAAACAATGGCGAAGCGTTTTCCAGCTTGGAAGGTTTTACAGGGACAGGAACATATACGACGGTGGGGATGTCACATGGAATGTTGTTTCCGCAGACGGTATCAGAAGTGCGGCCATGGTTTTCCAGCCTCTTGCCCGCGCAAACGATCAACGGGGAAATATCAGGCTGTTCGGACTTGACAGCAACGCAAAGTATCATTTCTACAACAGAGAGTTTAAGATAGATATAAGACTGTTCGGGGATCTGATAAACATGATAGCACCGATACACGTCAGAAACGGATCGGCGGTTCACGATATCATTTCAAGACTTGTTAAACTTGACGGAGAGAAGGAAGACTTCGTTGCATACGGTGATGCTCTTGAAAGCGCCGGCGTTATGTTGTCACCAAAGTTTTCATCAACGGGTTTTAACGAAAGGACAAGAGTATTTCCGGATTTCGCATCCAGGCTGTATTTCGCAGAAAAAAAATGATCAAAACCGTGTCGCTTTGTGATAATATGTAGAAACGAGGAGATTTGGAAAAATGAACATTGAGATCAGATGGCACGGACGCGGCGGACAGGGAGCAAAAACGGCGGCTCTTCTGCTGGCCGACGTCTGCTTTAAAACAGGAGCATACGTACAGGGTTTTCCCGAGTACGGGCCGGAGAGGATGGGAGCTCCCATCACGGCATACAACAGGATAAGCGACAACGAGATAAGGGTTCATTCTAATATTTACGAGCCCGATCTTGTCATGGTTGTTGATGAGACACTGCTGGCTTCGGTGGATGTTACAGCAGGTCTTAAGAGCAGCGGTGCGATAGTTGTAAATACCGATAAGAGCCCTGAAGAGATCAGACCGATGCTCAAAGGGTACGGCGGAAAAGTGTATACGGTGGATGCACGCAGGATATCTGTCGAGGCTCTTGGAAAATATTTTCCGAACTCACCGATGCTGGCGGCAGCCGTTGCCGTATCATCAGTAATGGACAAAGATGCATTCATAAAGGAGATGCGCTCATCTTACGCCCATAAGTTCGCGAAAAAACCCGAGGTCATTGAGGGTAACATGAAAGCGCTCACAATGACTCTTGAAACACTGGAGGAGCAGCTATGAGAACGGATATAAGCAATATCAACGAGCTCTCACCCTGCGAGGATCTTACGGAAGGACTTATGATCTTTGCGGGAGGGACGTCTAAGGATTTCAGGACCGGGGAGTGGAGAACATCCACTCCGGTTTTTGATAAGGAAAAATGCAAGCAGTGCCTTCTGTGCGCACCTGTATGCCCGGACGGATGTATACCGGTAAGTGACGGAAGACGTGATGATTTTGACATGGATCACTGTAAGGGATGCGGAATATGCGAAAAGGCATGTCCTTTCGGTGCTATCACCATGCAGCAGGGAGGAGTGTAATGTCGAAAAAAGACAGAATGTCGGGGAATGAGGCTGTTGCATACGCGATACGGCAGGTAAACCCGGATGTCATGCCCGCGTTTCCGATAACACCGTCTACGGAAATACCGCAGATGGTGTCTACTTATATTGCCAACGGTGAAATGGACACGGAGTTCATTCCGGTTGAATCCGAGCATTCATCAATGAGTGCCACCGTCGGAGCAGAGGCGGCCGGAGCCAGGAGTATGACCGCAACATCATCGTGCGGCCTGGCATTTATGTGGGAGGAACTTCTCGTTGCCGCATCAAACAGGCTCCCTCTTGTACTCGCACTTGTAAACAGGACTCTGTCGGGACCTATAAACATCAACTGCGATCATTCGGACAGTATGGGAGCAAGGGATACCGGATGGATACAGATATATGCCGAGAACAATCAGGAGGCCTATGATAACTTCATACAGGCGTTTCCGATCGCCGAGGACACAAGGGTGCATCTGCCCGTGATGGTCTGCCAGGACGGTTTTATAACCAGTCATGCGGTTGAAAACATTCTTCTTGAGGAAGATGCGGATGTCAGGGATTTTGTCGGCGAGTATCATCCCGAGGAATTTCTTTTAAATCCGGGAAAACCGGTTGCAATCGGTCCCTATGCGATCTCGGCCTATTCAATGGAAGCCAAGTACAATCAGGAACAGGCGATGATCCGTTCCAAAGAGGTCATAATGGAAGTCGCTGCAAGATTCAGGGAAAAGTTCGGAAGAGGATTTGATCTGTTTGAGCAGTACCGGACGGAAGATGCCGAATTTATCATGCTTATAATGGGTTCTGCGGCGGGCTGCGCCAAGGAAGCTGCTGACAGGCTCCGCGATAAAGGCATTAAGGCCGGAGTCCTGAAACTTCGGGTGTTCAGACCCTTCCCGGCTGAGGAGATCGCAAAGGCCCTTGAAAACTGTAAGGCTGTTGCCATAATGGACAGGTGTGAAAGTTATAACGGACACGGCGGTCCGCTTTCTTCCGAAGTGAGGGCGGCGCTGTTTGAAAACAGGGTTATGACAGAGGCTGTAAGTTACATATATGGACTTGCGGGACGGGATTTTACCGTGGATACTGCGGTATCTATATTTGAGGAGATCGCGGAAGTTGCTGGCGGTCAGAAAAAGGCCGTACAGAACAGATACGTTGGTCTTCGTACGAGGAAGGAACAGTAAATGGCAGGATATAATCTTAAAGAAGTAATGAGCAAACCTGAGCGTCTTGCAGCCGGACACCGTATGTGCGCCGGATGCGGAGCGACCATAGGGATAAGAGCGGTGCTGCGTGCACTTCATGAGGGAGACAGAGCCGTTATAGGAAATGCAACGGGATGTCTTGAAGTATCGTCGTTCATGTATCCGTATACGGCATGGGAAGACAGCTACATACACAATGCATTTGAAAATGCCGGGGCTACTCTTTCGGGAGTTGAGACGGCATACAGAGCCCTTAAAAAACGGGGAAGACTTCCCGAAAACGAGAACTTCAAATTCATAACTTTCGGCGGTGACGGAGGAACATATGACATAGGATTCCAGTCGCTTTCGGGAGCCATGGAGCGCGGGCATGACATGGTGTATGTCTGTTACGATAACGGTGCATATATGAACACCGGAATACAGAGATCATCTGCGACTCCGCAGTTTGCCGACACGACAACGACTCCCGTCGGGAAAAACAGCAACGGAAAGGTTCAGACAAGAAAGGACCTGTCGGCGATAATCGCCGAGCATCATGTCCCTTATGTTGCACAGACTACATTCACAAAGGATTTTAAGGACATATACGTCAAGTCGGAAAAAGCGATATACACCGAGGGCGCGGCATTTCTTAACATGCTCGCACCGTGTCCGCGTGGATGGAGATATGAAACATCGGAGATCATGAAGATCTGCCAGCTGGCCATAGATACATGTTACTGGCCGATGTTTGAGGTCGATCACGGTAACTGGAGACTGACATATGAACCGAAGAATAAGCTTCCCATCGAGGAATTCCTAAGAGTACAGGGAAGATTTTCGCATCTGTTCAAACCGGGAAACGAAGATCTGATAGCCGCTTTCCAGGATGAAGTGGACAGGAGATGGGAGGATCTCCTGTACAGATGCAATAAATGAAGATAGGAGGGTTTACATGGATAACGTATTGTTCAATAACAAACATATCATTTCATGGCTTCAGTATTTTTCGGATCATACGGATATCGATCTGGAGCATGTCAAGATACTTGATATAACGAGGAAGAACAAGAATCTGATCCCTACGTGCGAGGCACACAGGTGCGTTCTCGTGTTTACCGAGGCAGGTCATCCGGACATTTTCTACAGGATGTACAATGCGGGTCTGGGTGACTGCAAGGTCATTTACAATGAGGGAAGCGAACCTGAAGGACCGATAAAGGAAGACAATGTCAGTCATATGATCGACAGGGGTATCAATGCTTCGGCGGGAATGATAATACTCAATCCGAATGCCAGGGCTACGATGCGTTTCGGTATCGATAACAGGACGCTTGCCAAGGGAAGCGTAAAATATGTCGGAAGTGAGATCCGCGCGATAATCCTTTCCAAGATGCAGATAGAGGAGGGGAAAAACATCTGCGCCATATCTGCGGAATCCATCGTTGTCGAGGCAGGTATATTAAACGGTGAGGGTGAGATCATTGCCGTTGAATATAACGGAAACGACAGGAATGCGCTTGAGGAGAACGTGGAGCAGTTCGGCCTTAATAATGTCACCATTATAGATCATATCGATGAGGAGACGATGAAGGGGCTTCCGGTTCCGGATGTGACCATGCTTGTGGCGAGTGCATCGATGGAACAGGAGATAGAATGCATGCTCTCCATCAATCCGAACATGGAGTTTGTTATCTACACGCTTGATTTTGTGCTTGCGGCATCGATGATAGAAAAATGCAAAAAGTTCTGCATATCCGATCCCGAGATTATACAGGTGAGCGTTTCGAAAGTCACCAGCAGACACAATGTCGATGTACAGCCGGCACCGTGGATCATATCGTTTAAGGCCGGGGCATGACATGATGGATTTCGGACAGGTCAGCCTGTGTAAGGTTGTTTCGACAACAAAGTTCGGCGCCTTCGTTGATGCCGGGCGCGAAAGGGATGTGCTGCTGCCCTTTGCCGAACAGACCAGGAGGGTCGCTGCGGGAGAGGAAGTTCTTGTCGCTCTTTATACGGACAAGAGCGGAAGAGCATGCCTTACGATGAACGTATATGATTACCTTTCCTCGGATTCGCCCTATAAAAAGGATGACAGGGTCAAGGGAAGAGTTTATGAGATAAGTGAAAGGTTCGGAGCCTTTGTTGCCGTGGACGATAAATACTCCGGCCTTATTCCTGCCAGGGAAGTGCTTCCGGACATACGAATCGGCAGGCTGATCGATGCAAGGGTAACAGATGTCAGGCCCGACGGAAAGCTTACGTTATCCGCAAGGGAGAAGGCATATATACAGATGGAGGCGGATGCAGAGCGTGTAATGGAAGTGCTCGACGCGTTTGACGGTGTACTGCCATTTAATGATTCGGCTTCGCCGGATGTCATAAAAAGAGAATTCGGCATGAGCAAGAATGCGTTCAAGCGTGCGGTCGGAAAGCTGTACAAACAGCACCGGATACTGATAGAAGAGGCATCGATACGGAAAATATGACTGATACGACAAACGTACGGGAAAACACAACGAGGGATAACAAAAGATCGGAATTAACCGGTATGGGATGGCTTTTTCTGATGTCGATGGTACTGCACACCGTTACGGCGCTTTTCGTCAACATGCTGTCGGATCGCGGGATCATGGTCCCAACGGCGCCAAGGCTTATCATGTCACAGCTGACCATCGTGGTTCCGGCGATAATATATATTCTCATACGGAGGCTGAGCCTTAAGGATGATCTGGGCTTAAGACCGATAAAGGCAGGTTCCGCGTTCATGTGTATTCTGCTGACTGTCCTGATCACGCCGCTGGCCTCTCTGGCAAATGTTATCTCCCAGTTTTTTGTAAAAAACGAATTGCTGCAGATGTCGGACTCGCTTCTTGATGTGTCACCCATCCCGCTGCTTTTCCTTGGGGGAATATTCGGGCCTCTTTGCGAAGAGTTTGTTTTCCGTGCCGTATTTAATAACAGGTACAGCGTATATCTCGGACCGATGCGTGCGGGACTGATATCCGCTCTTTTATTCGGACTGGCACATATGAACATTAACCAGTGTGCATATGCGTTTGTGCTCGGAGTGGTCTTTGCGATAATAAACCGTGCGGCAAACAGTGTATTTCCGTCCATGATAATTCATGCATGCATCAACCTCGGAAATATACTCATGCTTGTCGTATCGTCCAAAATAGCCGGAATGCTGGGTAGCGGTACCGATATTGCGGCTCAGGCGGAAGCGGCCAGAAACAGCGATGTTATATATGTGATGGCAGGAGTGATGCTTGTTTTTGCGATCATTTTCGGCATCGCCGCGATCCCGTGCATCATCTGGCTGTCAAAACATGAAGGAGGTTTTGAGGACCTTTGCGATATGTTTACAAACAGGCATGCCACAGACAGGTGGATGACGGCCGGTCTTGCGCTTGGGATAATCTATGTTCTGTTTGTGATGTTCGGCCTCGAACCTTTGCTTAATGTAATAAAAGGAAGAATGTGATGGATACCCTCAAACAGATTACAAATCCTTATCTTCCGTCATGGGAATATATTCCGGACGGAGAACCCTACGTATTTGACGGCAGGGTCTATGTATACGGCTCTCACGACAAATTTAACGGAGACGTATACTGCATGGGAGATTATGTCTGCTGGTCCGCGGACGTTGATGATCTGGGCAGCTGGAAATACGAAGGAGTCATTTACCGAAAATCCGATGATCCCGCCAATGATGATCTGCAGGGAAATCTGTATGCCCCGGATGTTGCCGTCGGACCTGACGGCAGATATTACCTTTATTATGTCCTGTCAAACTGGGGTATAGTTTCTGTTGCCGTATGCGATAAGCCTGCAGGGAAATATGAATTCTACGGCTATGTCCATTATGAGGACGGTACCAGACTCGGGGAGCGCGAAGGCGATGAGCCGCAGTTTGATCCGGGTGTTCTTGTCGAAGATGACAGGGTATACATGTACACCGGCTTTTGTCCGATACCGGATAAGGACAGACACGGAGCTATGTGCACCGTTCTCGGACCGGATATGCTGACGGTCGTAAAGGATCCGGTTTTCGTTGCTCCGGCCACGCATAACAGCGCCGGAACAGGGTTTGAGGATCACGCGTTCTTTGAGGCACCTTCGATCAGGAAAAAGGACGGATTGTACTATTTTATCTACTCGTCACAGGTGTGCAGGGAACTCTGTTATGCAACGAGTGACCGACCGGATGGTGATTTTATATACAGGGGTGTTCTCGTGGACAACGGGGATATCGGGATAGATACATATAAGAGAGCCGATATGCCGGGCTGCTACTGCGCCAATAATCACGGAAGCATTGTCAATATAAATGGCGGGTGGTATATTTTTTATCACAGGCATACAAACGGAACGAATTACAGCCGTCAGGGATGTTTTGAAAGGCTTGAATGTGACGGGGATATATGTTTTAAGCAGGCCGAGATAACGTCATGCGCAGGAACTCCGTTTACGAAGAAGGGTTACTATCCGGCTTATCTTGCATGCAACCTGTTCACTGATACGGAAGAGTTGTCGGTTCCGTGGTCGGGATGGATGGATGACAGATTCCCGAAGATTACGCAGGAAGGCCGTGACGGAGACGAGGTCTACGGCTATGTCTGCAATATGAGAGATACCGCAAGAGCGGGATTCAAGTATTTTGACTGCAAAGGTACAAAGGTTGTATCTGTCAGGACAAAGGGATATGCAAACGGAAAGCTTGAGGTCAGAACAAAGTGGGATGGCCCCTGCCTCGGAAGTTTTCCCATAAGCTACGCAAATGTCTGGCACGATACCGAAGGAAGTGTGGAGATACCGGACGGTATAAACAGCCTGTATTTTACGTTTTCGGGTGACGGATATCTTCAGTTTGGCGGTTTTTCATTGGGATAGATCCGAACGGAAAGGTCTTGGGTTATGGCGGATGTAGACGCAAAAGTATTGTATGAAGCTTTCTTTGCCATGGCGGAAAGCTACACTACGATGATCTATATGGATGTGGAGGACAGAAGGGCACATGAGATAAAGCTTGATGAGTTCTCCATGCGTTATAAGGAAATACTGGATGATGCTCCGTTTGTGGAGGACGTGTTTGGTCGGTATGTGAATGAAATGGTCAGCCCGGATGACAAGGCGGACCTTATGAAACTGACGGACCCCGATTATGTTCTTGAAAAACTGAAGAATGAGAGCGTCCTTACGCATATTTACAGAACCATCCACGGCGAGAATGCTATGTATTACCGTCTTAAGATCGTACCCGTGGAAGACGGTAAAAAGCTCGTATACGGTTTTGAAAACATAGACAGTCAGTATCGTCACCAATGGGAGATACGCACGGACAGGGAAATGCAGATGATGCTGTTTGATGCGCTGTCCCGTGAGTATATGTCGGTCTGGTATCTTGACGGCAAAAGCCGCAAGGTCAGGCTGATGAAGAATAACGGAACGGATTCCCAGAACGGGGAAGCCGTCAGGATAGGAAATACGATGGTTGACTATCACTTCTCCATGCAGAAGTATTTCGGGGATTTTGTATCACCGGATGAGTTTGACCGGCTGATGGAAGAGACATCGTACGAAACACTGTGTCAAAAGGTACATGACAACGATCTGTACTGTGTTAACTACATAAGGAACAATCCTGACGGAACAAGGGCCCATTTTCAGGCTTGTTATGCAAAGATGCATGATAATACGGGAATTTCGAACTTTGTTTTCGGATTCAGAATGTTGGATATCGCAGAATAAAAAATGTAGCGGCCTAAACCGCTACATCAAAGTTTGCACCGACTGCCGGATTGACGGATAACTCCATCGCCCGGGTAAGGTCGCCGACCTCGGTTGCGGCAAGATCGAGCGATGATTCGAGCATGTGTGTTCCGACTGCGGCCATAACGTTTTCATGGGCCATCGCCATTGAAATGTAAGGTATGCTGTCAATACTGAGTTCCATGATTACATGCTCCTTTCCTGAAAGATACACAGTTATTATATCACATTATCTGTAAAAAAACACTATTTTCTGGAAAAATGGAAAAAAAAGCAATATTTGACGAAAAGAGGATAATGGCAGCATTATTTCTTCTTCTTTCGGCAGTATATATTTCACTCGTGTGGAACAATAACGTATGGATGGATGAGGCTTTTACCGCTTCTTTGGTACATACGGATCTTGCCGGTGTTATCAGCCGTTCAATGGCTGATACGCTTCCCCCTCTTTATAACATAATACTGAAGTTTACGACGGATGTTTTCGGATACAGCATCCCTGTTATGAAGATGACTTCGGTCGTTCCCATGCTGCTTGTGCTGCTTGCGGGCGCCACTACGGTAAGAAAGCGTTTCGGATTCAGGACGGCCGTACTGTTCATGCTTCTTATCACATTCATGCCTCTTGTTCTGTATTACGGTGTAGAGATACGCATGTACAGCATGGGCTTTTTGTTTGCCACGTTGTCGGGAATCTGGGCTTACGAAAACGTATGTGAGCCGTCGATACGTAATCTGGCGGTCTTTGTCATTGTATCCGTTCTTGCCGGATATACACATCATTTTGCTTTTGTAACGGCAGCATTTTCTTATCTGTATCTGCTTCTTTGGTACATCTTTTTTGACAGGAAGGATCTTACGAGGTGGTTCTGGGCCCTTGCGGCGACATTTGTTCTGTATCTTCCGTGCCTTATTGTCACACTTTCTCAATTATCGAGAGTGAGCGGATATTTTTCTATGCCCGAGGTAGATGCCGGGCAGTTCATGGAATATGTTGTTTATCCATACAAAGTGGGGATAACACCGTTGACGGTCCTGTGCCTGGCCTTTGTGGCAGCGGCATTTGTAATGTTTGCGTACATGGTCTGCATCAAAAGGAAGCGTGATCCGGAGTATATCTTCGCGATCCTGTGTTTTAGCGTATATTACGGAGTATTGATATTCGGAACGATCATAAGCAAGATCATGACCGCCAACATATTCGTGGACCGGTACCTGTTTTTTGCGGTGGGACTTTTGTGGATGTTTGCGGCGATAATGTTCTCGGATGATAAGAGGATATTCTGCGCGGCCATAGCGGTAATACTTGCAATAGGCGCGGGAACATACACGCTTGAGATCAGGACGGAATACAAAAACAGTGCCGATGAGGAAATAGCATTTCTTGGGGACAATGTCGGAAAGGGAGACGTTCTGTTCTGTATCGGAGGACATGAGGAACTTCAGAACTGCATCCCGTTTTATACATACCTGGACAGTAACGGCGAGGAACTTACATTTGTATATCCGTTGGAAAATGCCATCGAAACCGCCCGGGAAAACGGCTCAACATTGTGGATCGCGGTTCTTGAGGGAAGCAGTCCTTCCGAGGAGGAGCTTGCGATGCTTGATGATAGCGGACTTTCGCTTCAAAAACAGACGGATTTTGAGTTTGACAGATACCGGTGTGAGATCTATACTGCCACACCCGATACATTTGTGAAAAAGTGACAAAAAATCTTTTCTTTTTTGGCAATATGTATTAGAATAAACGATATAATGTCTGCGGGGGCTGACATATCATAATAACGAGGAGACAGGTATGATTTCTAATCAAATACTGCAAAGCACCATTGAGGGGCTAAAGGGGATCACGAGGGTCGAACTTGCCGTGATCGATGTCGACGGCAAGGTACTTGCTTCAACGTTCAAAGAAACGATCAACTATCATGAGGCTGCTGCGGGATTTACGCAGTCACCGGCTGACAGCCAGGAGATATCCGGTCATCAGTTGTTTAAGGTATATGACGAGCTTCAGATCGAATACATTCTTGTGGCGCAGGGAACCACAGAGGATTCGTATACGGTCGGCAAGATCGCGGCATTTCAGATCCAGAACCTGCTCATAGCGTATAAGGAGAGGTTTGATAAGGATAATTTCATCAAGAATCTGTTGCTGGACAATCTGCTTCTTGTTGATATATATACCCGTTCGCAGAAGCTTCGGATAGAAGCTGAGGCGCGCAGGATAGTCATAATCGCCCAGACGCCTTCCGCCAAGGAAGTAAATGTTCTTGAAAGTGTCCGCACGTTTTTCAAATCCAGAACAAAGGATTTTATTACGGCCGTTGATGAAAAGGGCATCATAATCGTCCGTGAACTTGCGGCAAACGAAACATATGAGGACGTTGACAGGGCAGCGCAGCAGATACTTGAGATAGTCAACAAACAGACGGCTGTTTCATGCCATGTTTCATACGGAACGATCGTAAATGAGATCCGTGAGATCTCAAGATCATACAAGGAAGCGAGGATGGCGCTTGATGTCGGCAGGATTTTCTTTGACGACCGCGACATCATTGCGTACAGCTCACTCGGTATAGGACGTCTGATATACCAGCTTCCGATACCGCTGTGCAAGATGTTCATCAAGGAGATATTTGACGGAAAGAGTCCCGACGAGTTTGATGAAGAAACGCTGATGACCATTAACAAGTTTTTCGAGAACAGCCTGAATGTATCGGAAACAAGCCGTCAGCTGTATATTCACAGGAATACGCTCGTATATCGTCTTGATAAGCTTCAGAAAACAACAGGACTGGATCTGCGTATCTTTGAGGATGCCATAACATTTAAGATCGCACTGATGGTTGTCAAATATATGCGTTATATGGAAGAAGCTGACGTATAACATTTAAGGGGAAACGAAAAGAGGAGTAATCTATGATCACAATGGAGTCAGTTAGCAAATCGTACTCCACGGGTGTGCCTGCACTCAACGATGTGAGTCTGCACATCAAAAAGGGGGAATTTGTGTTTATTGTCGGAGACAGCGGATCCGGCAAGTCCACACTTATCAAGTTGCTGCTTCGTGAGCTTACGCCTACGAGCGGACGTATCGTAGTGAACAACTACGATCTTTCCAGACTGCGCAGACGCAAGGTTGCAAAGTTTCGAAGAAACGTAGGTGTGGTATTTCAGGATTTCAGACTTCTCAAGGACAGGAATGTCTATGAGAATGTTGCGTTCGCGCAGCGCGTTATAGAAGTTCCGACACGGCAGATCAGGAAAAACGTTCCCGCAATGCTGTCCCTTGTCGGACTTGCAGGAAAATACAAGGCCAAAACCTGGCAGCTGTCCGGAGGAGAGCAACAGAGGGTGGCTCTTGCAAGGGCGCTTGTCAATAATCCTCCCATCCTCCTGGCAGATGAGCCGACAGGAAATCTCGACCCGAGGAATTCATGGGAGATAATGAAACTTCTCGAGGAGATCAACAGGAGAGGGACTACCGTGCTGGTAGTAACCCACAACAGAGAGATCGTAAATGCCATGCGTAAACGTGTCATCACGATGAAAAAGGGAATAATCATCAGTGATGAAGAGAAGGGTGAGTACATAGATGAGGATTAGTACACTTTGGTATACATTCAAGCAGGGATTTAAGAACATCTTCAGAAACAAGGTTTTCTCCCTTGCAACGATAGCAACTATATCATCTTGCGTATTTTTGTTCGGACTGTTCTACTGTCTTGTCATCAATGTGCAGTACAGCGTTAAGGCGGCACAGTCCGGAGTGGCCGTGACGGTGTTCTTTGACGAGGGACTTCCCGATGAGAACATACAGCAGATCGGTGCACAGATACAGTCAAGGGAAGAGGTGTCGGAAGTAAAGTTCGTATCATCCGATGAGGCCTGGTCAAGCTTCAAGGAAGACTATCTCGGGGAATACGCGGACGGATACGAGGGCGACAATCCTCTTGAAGGTTCCGAGAACTACGAGATCTATCTGAAGGATGTATCAAAGCAGCCGGAACTGGTAGCATGGCTTGGTACCGTTCCGGGCATAAGGGAAGTAAACCGTTCCGACATAACCGCCGAGGTACTCACAAATGTGAACGTCCTGATCAGTTACGTATCTCTTGCGATAATAGGTATACTGCTGCTTGTATCGGTATTCCTGATAAGCAACACGGTTGCGATGGGAATCTCGGTAAGACGTGAAGAGATCGGTATCATGCGGCTCATCGGGGCAAAGGATTTCGTGGTAAGATCACCGTTTGTCATCGAAGGAATTCTGATCGGGTTGATCGGTTCGGCCCTGCCGCTTGTAGCGATCTACTACCTGTATAAGTTGATGATGGAATATGCAACTGCTAATTTTGTCGTGTTATCGGACATGCTCAAGTTTATGAGCGTTGAAGAACTGTTCAGACAACTTGTTCCCATATCGCTGATATTGGGAGTCGGGATCGGTTTTCTGGGAAGCCTGATCACGGTACGGAGGCATTTGAAAGTCTGAGAAACATTCAGAAGGGGAATGACATGAAACGCAAAAGGGGAGCGCGTTTTGTTGGGTTATTGATAGTAACGTCATTGTTAGCGGCACGTGTGCCGCTATTTGTGCATGCGGAGTCTCTTACAAACGACAAGATCAGGGAGAGCGAAGAATCCAAGAAACATGCCGAAGAAGAGAGAAAATCGTTAAAGAGTTCCCTTACGGATGTTAAGTCTTTACTGGCCGGTCTTGAGGCGACCAAGAACGATCTGCAGAATTATATCACAGAGCTCGATTCGGATCTTGATGATATCAATAATAAGATCGACAGACTAAATACGCTGATATCCGACAAGGAATTTGAGATACAGACGACGGAAGCCGAGCTTGAACAGGCAAGGTCTGTGGAAGAGGCGCAGTACAATGCGATGAAGCGGCGCATAAAGTTTGTGTATGAACACGGAGAAGCTTCAAAGATAGAGATGCTGCTTTCTTCGAAGAGCTTTGTGGATTTTTTGAACAAAGCCGAGTTCATCAACAAAATGTCGGCATATGACAAGCGTATGCTCGATTCGTATATAGATACAAAGAACCTTGTAGCTGCAAAGGAACAGCAGCTGATAGAACAGAAACTCGGCCTTGAAGATGCAAAGAGCGCAGTCGAGAACGAGCAGGATGCCCTGCAGACCCTCATGGAGGATAAGGAAAAAGAGATCACCGCATATGAGGGAGACATCAGCAACAAGGAAGCTGCAATAGCGGAATACGAAGCCATGATCGCCGAACAGGATCAGATCATCAAGGATCTGGAGAAGGCCATCCTGGAGGAGAAAAAGAGACTTCTGGCCGAGAATAAAAAGGCCATAGTATATGACGGAGGACAGTTCAAGTGGCCCGCACCGTCATACACAAGGATCTCCGATGATTACGGAACGAGAACGCATCCGATACTCGGAACGCAGCAGTTCCATAACGGTGTTGATATGGCCGCGCCGAGCGGATCGCCCATACTGGCCGCATATGACGGTGAAGTCATCGCCGCATCGTATTCGCCTACAATGGGAAATTATATTATGATAGATCACGGCGACAGCCTTATCACCATATACATGCATGCCAGTTCCGTATCCGTTTCGGAGGGGACCATGGTAGCCAGAGGAGAACAGATCGGCTGTGTTGGATCCACCGGCAGAAGCACGGGGCCGCACCTGCACTTTTCGGTCAGACAGAACGGCTCATACGTCAGTCCCTGGAATTTCTTGTCTTAAGGAGGGGCCCGCAAAGCGGGAAGATCCCTTAAGACACCGCGAGGCCTCCGTCGCCGAAGGCGACTAAAATGCTGAGCGACCTACAGTTGAAAACGAGGAGCAAAAATGGATGAGAATCAAACACCGTCTGCTGTAGAACCTGAGCAGTCTGCCCAGCCGGTTTACAGCCAGATGTCAATTGAATATGTATCGAACCAGATGAAGAAGGCCCGGAAAAAAGGTATCGTTCAGGGCCTTCTTCTTGCGCTTGGAATAGTGCTTATAGCCGGTATCGTGATCGGTATTGTTTCGATCGTGACCATGGTAACAAACGGGAGTTTCTACTCAAGGATACTCGGCAGCACATACAGTTCGGTCCTTGACAAAAACGCAATAGAAAAGATCGACAACATATACGGGATGATCGACAAGACATACCTTGAGAACGTAGATAAGGAAGAACTCCGGGAAGGTATTTACAAGGGTATGCTCGAGGCGCTTGATGATCCGTATTCGGTCTACTATGACAAGGAAGAATTTGCGGAAATGATGGAAGGTACCTCGGGAACTTTCGAGGGCATAGGAGCATATCTTTCACAGGACCCCGACAGCAAGGAGATCGTTGTCGTAAAACCGATCAAGGATTCTCCGGCAGAGAAGGTCGGTCTCTTAAGCGATGATGTTGTCGTGGAGGTTGACGGGGAAGATGTGACCGGTCAGGATATCAATGTGGTCGTCTCAAAGCTTCGCGGACCTAAGGGTACAAAGGTTACTGTCGGAGTCAGGAGAGGAGACGAGGAGGATATCAGGCGTTTTGAGATCACGCGTGCAGAGGTAAACGAAGTATCAGTTGATTACGAGATGCTTGATGACA
Organism: uncultured Lachnospiraceae bacterium; assembly: GCA_902775485.1. GTDB lineage: Bacteria > Bacillota > Clostridia > Lachnospirales > Lachnospiraceae > UBA2868. Next base: position 2,089 of record CACYMJ010000039.1, on the reverse strand, counting down.
AGATCGGATATATCGCCATAGGCGAGTTTGCCGATGCCACTGCCGACCAGTTCAGGGAAGCGTACGATGATCTTGAGAAGCAGGGTATGGAAAAGCTCATCATCGACCTTCGGTCCAACGGAGGCGGCTATGTGGATATTGCGGTTGAGATCGCGGACAGACTTGTTAAGGACGGAGTCATAGTATCCGTCAAGGAAAAGCACGGACTGTCATATAAATACGAGGATGCGGGCGATGAGAACTACATGAAGGTTCCATGCGTAGTGCTTGTAGACGGTAATACGGCGAGTGCATCCGAGATACTTACAGGGGCCCTTAAGGACCACAATCTTGTGACAATAATAGGAACCAAGACTTTCGGTAAGGGTATCACACAGATCATCACACCTCTTGATGACGGAAGCGGAGTCAAGATCACGAATTCAAGGTATTACACACCTAACGGTGAGAACATACACGGTGTCGGGATCGAGCCCGATATAGAGGTTGAATGGGACGCTGACCGGTACAAGAAGGACGGTACCGATAACCAGCTCGAGGCAGCAAAAGAGTACCTGAACAAAAAATGATAAATACCACTAACGGAAAAATCTTGACAAAAATGCGATTTTTCGTTAGTTTATGCTTATTTGACGGCACTTTATCACAATAAAGCAAAGGAGATGATCACATGAACACAGTCAAAGTATGCGACAGCACGGTAAGAAAGCTTTCAACCGGTAGGGATCTGTCACTATCTTTTAAAGAAAAGCTTGAAGTTGCGAAGCTACTTGACAAGCTATGCGTTGATGTGATCGAACTTGACGAGATAAGAAACGGCAAGGCGGACAGTCTTCTTGTAAAGTCTGTGGCAACTGCGGTAAAGAACAGCACCATAGCTGTGCCCGTAGCACTTGGGGCTGACCCTGCGGCAACGGCAGCGGCCCTTTCCGAGTGCAGAAGATTCAGACTGCAGGTTGTTGCACCTGGAAGCAGCGTCAGGATGGAGTATGTCTACCATAAGAAGGCAAATGCCATACTTGATATGGTAAAGAGCAGTGTTGAAGGCTGCAGGAAATATACGGATGATGTAGAACTGCTTATTGACGATGCAACAAGGGGAGATGACGAGACCATATCCGGTCTTGTCAAATGTGCCATTGAGGCCGGTGCGACCACGATCACATTCTGCGATGATGCTGGTACGATGCTTCCGGAGGAGTTTGCCGCTTTTCTTGAGGACAGGGTAAAAGCGGATCCCAAGCTTTCGGATATCACATGGGGTGTTTCGTGCTCTGATGAACTGTCGATGGCTGATGCGTGTGTTATAGCCGCGCTGTGTCACGGGGCAGGTGAGATCAAGGCATCGGCGTTTCCCGTAAATACGGCGTCCCTTGAAAACGTCTGCAGGATAATTGCCGGCAAGGGTGAGGTTTTCGGCGTAAGGACGCAGGTGGCAACATCTTCGATGAAGAGAACTATCGGACAGATAAACAGATTCTGCGTATCGTCTGCCGATGCAAAGACTGCTTTCGGTTTTACGGGCGGTATTGAAAGTGCGGATGACAGACTGACCGCAAATGACACCATTGAGGCGGTTGTCAGCGTTGCAGCCAAGCTCGGCTACAGTTTAAATGACGAGGACGAAAAGAATGTATATGATGCATTTATGAATCTGGCTTCCAAGAAAGAGAGCGTATCGACAAAAGAGCTTGATGCGATAATAGCCACGTATGCAATGCAGGTTCCCGCCAAGTACGAACTTACGGATTTTATCACCAATACAGGTGCGAGCATAACATCCATGGCGCACGTTAAGCTTTCGACAAAGGATGAGAATCTTGAGGGCATCTCACTCGGAGACGGCCCTATAGACGCGGCATTTCTTGCCATAGAACAGATCACGGGCAGACACTACGAACTTGACGATTTTCAGATCAAGGCCATAACGGAAGGAAAGGAAGCTGCAGCCGAGACGATAGTCAAACTGCGCGCGAACGGAAAAGTGTATTCGGGCAGAGGCCTATCCACGGATATAATCGGAGCAAGCGTAAGAGCATATCTTAACGCCGTAAACAAAGTGATATTCGAGGAGGAGGCATAATATGAA
>CACYMJ010000038.1 GCA_902775485.1 uncultured Lachnospiraceae bacterium | reverse complement strand
GTTATCACATCGCACTCTTCAAAAACGTGATAGTTAAGTTCGACCGCAAGGTCATAGCTTTTGTCGAATAAAGTAATGATAAGATCGCTTGCCGGAGCATTATCGGCATAGGATGACGGGAGAGTGGCGAGCGGTCTTTTTTCGTCGGATATCTTTGCACTCTCAAAGAAAAAATCGGACGTTCTCGATCCGTCGGCATGTACCGCTTCGATAAACGGTTCCCTGTTGTCTCCCTTTCCGTTTGCGGAAAATTCCAGCCGCATGTCGTTAAATGTAAAACCGCTTCTCTTTCCGTCATAATTGTTATTGTTTCCGGGAATGAACTCATGCTTTTCGCAAAGCAGGCCGGTCATGATATTACCGTCATCATCCGTAAGCCTTATCTTCGGTCCGTAATACAGATGTTCAAGATATCCCGTATCGAGCACGGAAAAAGCGTAGGTGGTATTTTTCGTTTCAAGTATGAAAACATTGTCGATCTGTCTTATCATTGCCGCTGCCTTTCAGTTCATTCACGTTTTAACTGTTTGGTGATCTCATCCATCTTTGCTTCATCAAGTATAAATTTCTTCCTGAAATATATGATCGCCGCAAGCAGACCTATCACCGGGATAAGTGTCATTGTAAGACGAAGTCCGAGACGCGAAGCGGCATCCGTCTGAAGCGAAAAATCAATACTCTTTTCCGCCTCGGTTATCTCTTCACTCTTTAAGTTATTTATCGAAAGACAAATGGATGCGACAAATGCCGCAACTCCCGATGCAAGCTTTACCACGAAGGTCTGCATGGAAAATATGACCGACTCGTCCCTTCTGTTGTTCTTTATCTCACCGTAATCAACACTGTTGGCAAGAAATACCGTTGTAAGTACCTGAAGGACTCCGTTTGCCGCAAATATAAAGAACCCGGGTATGAACAGAATGAAAACGCTCTTCATCGATGTAAAAGTTATTGCAAACAGACATGCGTATCCGATCATTGCCGAGGTGATGCATATATAGAAGATCTTAACATTCTCGCATACCTTGCGAAGAAGCGGATAAAACAGCATCATGGAAAGTATCTGTACGGCTCCGCCGAACATATTGAAATACGTATAGCTGCCGTACCAGCCGACACCTCCGAAATCATACTTGAAGAAATAGATCACGAGATTCGATGTTATATATACCGAACAGTTGATAAGTACTATCGCTACGACCGCAGTCATGGCCTGATCGTTTTTTAAGAGAGCCGAAAACATCTGTGAAACTGTCGCCGTCTCCATATCAACCGTGGATCTTTCCCTGATGTTTATACAGGTCACGGATATGAACACTATGAACAGAACGGCAATGATGAGTGAAAACCACATGAATCCCACTCTCTCATTCGCTCCTCCAAGCCGGTATACGGCTATCATGGTAACTATTGTAACGATCGCCGAGCCCACGCCCGCGCAGCTTCTGCCGAGGGTGCTCATAGCCTCTCTTTCCTTTCCGGACTCGGTAAACGCCGGGATCATGGACCAGTAAGGGATATCCATCATGGTATAGGTAATGCCCCAAAGTATATAGGTAACCGCTGCATATGCCGTCAGCCCCTTTGCATCCAGAGAGGGCGGTGCGGCAAACATCGCAAACAGAACAACCGCATTTGTGATCGTACCGATCATAAGCCACGGTCTGAACTTTCCCCAGCGGGTCTTCGTCTTTGCCACGACTATACCCATTATCGGATCATTAAAGGCATCAAATATCCTTGCGGCAAGAAGGATCACTCCCATGGCTATAGCACTGACTCCGAGGATATCCTGATAGTAATAGAGTATATAACTGGCAGAAAGCATGTATACCATGTCTTTTCCGACGGCGCCCAGTCCGTATGATACTTTCTCTTTCAACGACAGTTTCATAAAAGCCTCCTTAACATTTTGCTTCAAACAGCTGCAGTTTTTACCGTAAATGCAAGTTTTACGCTTTCTCCGCGGTTATCCGTGACCGTAAGCGTGCCCTCACCTTCTCCTGCGGAGCGTACATATGTACCCAGCATTCCTCCCGAAAAAGCAGCGATGTCCGGTCCGATCAGTTCTATGGCCCCTTCGGTAGAAAAAGTTACCGGATCGTTGCAGAAACTGAGAGTGTTTCCGTTCTCATCAACCGCTCTGAGCCGTACAAGTGCCACGTCATAAGTCTTGGATTCAACCAGGGTGTCCGAGCTTGCACATGCCCGAATATGCATCTGTGAGGACGGTGCGATCACAAGCTCCTTTACCACCCGTCCGTTCGTTACGGCTTCAAATCTGTATACGCCAACCTTTCCTCCCCAGTTTCCGATATATTTGTTAAAGAGCGATACCGCATCGCTGAGCTTCATTCTGTATTTTGCCGCAATGACAGCTGCCTTCGCCATATAAGCGGGGCCAAGGCGGTACATTCCCTTCCTTGCCACCTCATTTAACAGATCCTTTATCTCCTGTGCCTTCTTATGAGGCATATTCTCGTGGACCTCAAGGGCATCCCCGATATAGTCGCTGACTCTGACAGGTCCGTGACTCAGTCCCTTATACTCGGAATCAAGTGCGGTATACTCCTTCAGAAGTTCATCATTCTTATACATCCTGACCGAGTCGGCATTCGATATGATATAGACATCTCCCGTATTTCCGCCCGGATGTTCTCCTATGTTCATTGCCGAGGAGACCTCGAGTACCGGGGTTTCATCCTGCTGTGCCAGATACACGTATGCGGCAAGCTTAGGGTTCCTGAAAATGTCGCAGACTCCGTGATAACATATCCTGTCCCCGCTTCCGAAATCCCTGTGCGTATTGTAATCAAACATGCACCATCCGAAAGAGCCCGAGATATCGGAGGCAAGCGCAACATCATTTATCACTCTTGCGTGTCTTAACATATGTTCGCTGCGGTGATCTTCACAATCAAATGCTTTTGTGGGGAACATGTGTCCGTTGTATTCCGTGATAAGATACGGCTTGCCGTTATCCGGTGTGATACTGCTCTTTTTCGCCACACCGGCGTTTCCTCCGCTGTGGCTGAAATCGTTGTAGGTAAACACATCCTCCTGGAAGATCCCCTTCTTGTAACAGCGTACCCCGCCGGTCGGCCTGTCGGGATCTTCCGCATGCGCCATGGCATTTGTACGTGCATAGAAATCTTCATCGTCAACGGATTCATTGATCCTGACTCCCCAGATGATGATCGAGGGATGGTTTATATTCTGACGGATCATATCCTTTACATTTTCTACGGCCTTATCCTTCCATGCATCCCCTCCGATATGCTGCCAGCCGGGAATCTCGGTAAAAACCAGAAGTCCCAGTTCATCACACTCATCAAGGAAACTTTGGGCCTGCGGATAATGGGATGTCCTGACGGCATTTACTCCGAGTTCGTCCTTAAGTATCTTTGCATCGAGTCTTTGCATCGAATCCGGCATCGCATATCCGACATATGCATATGACTGATGTCTGTTAAGTCCCCTTATCAGGAACTTCCTTCCGTTAAGATAAAATCCGTTGGTCTTGAAAACCGCTTTTCTGAATCCGAAAGTATCGATACGCATATCGACCGTTTTCCCGGATCCGTCCCTAAGTTCGGTCTTCAGTTCGTACAAAGCGGGGTTTTCCGGATCCCACAGTTCAACATCATCAAGTCGTACCGTGATATCCGTATATCCGTCTGCAGCATCCGCATCTACCGGCAAAGAGAATCCTTCAGTGCCTTTTTTTCTCACACTGCAGACCATACTATGACCGGAGCCGGTTCCCTTTGTATATACTTTTGCTATGACCGCACCCTTGCGGCAGAACCTTCTGCCGTCCTTTTCATACCTGTCTATAAGCTTTGTCCGAAGCGCCGTACGCAGTATATATGACGGTTCCTTAACCTCAAGATACACATCCCTGTAAATACCTCCGTACGTCATGTAATCAATGGCGAATCCGAACGGCGGCTGATCGAGCGTTTCATTGCTGTCAACCCGTACGGCTATGACATTATCACTTCCGTATTCAACACAGTCACTTATATCCACAGTAAATGCCGTGTATCCGCAGGCATGTTCACATACAAACTTTCCGTTGACGTACACTTTCGAATAATGCGCAACTCCCTCAAAGGTAAGCAGCAAAACCTTACCCTTCCATTCCGACGGAACATTAAGATGCTTTCTGTAGCAGCTGACCATCTGGTAGATACTCTCATCAAAATAGTGAAGCGGCATATCCGCAACGTTATGCGGAATATCAACGCAACTCATTTGGGATTCTTCATACGATGTTTTTGCCATCTCTTCGGTAAAATGTCCGGCAAACTTCCATCCCCGATCCATGTATATCCTGCTCTGATCCATAATATTACGGCCTCCTGATATCAATCCTGTCATGACTTGGAAAAATCAAAACTGCGTTTATACAAGTCTTGCGCACTCTTTGCACATACACTACAATATTATCATATATCACTTGCCGCTCTCAACCATACAACGGTTGTTCTTACGGCAAACACAGGAAAGAGGAAAGATGAGATGGAAATGACTACACTGCCCACACGCGAACGACTCAGCGAAATATACGGAAATGATCCCGGGATAATCTCCTACCAGGCAGACAGATACTCAAAGCTTGCGCAAAGTTTTATGCAGCGCTTCCCTGATGCGGGAAGTCCGTTGTTCTTTTCGGCCGCAGGCAGATCGGAAATAGGCGGAAATCATACCGACCACCAGCAGGGACAGGTATTGGCCGCATCCCTTAACATAGACTCGCTTGCTGCGGTATCTCCCGTTCCGGATAACACCATAACACTCTATTCCGAAGGATATGACACATATACCATAGATCTTGACAACCTCGATCCCGTTCCTTCCGAGACAGGAACCACAACAGCTCTCATAAGAGGGGTGGCTTCGGGATTTTCCAAAAAAGGTTTTAAAACAGGTGGATTTATTGCTTATGTCATAAGCGATGTACTTGGCGGATCGGGACTTTCAAGCTCCGCATCATTTGAATCCCTTATAGGCGTGATCTTCTCCGGTCTTTATAACAACGACAGCATTTCCTGCGTCGACATCGCCAAGATCGGACAGTATGCCGAAAACGTCTTCCTCGGAAAACCGTGCGGACTCATGGACCAGATGGCATGCAGCGTCGGCGGATTTGTGCATATAGATTTTGCAAAGACAAAAGATGTTGATCCGCTGTTTGATGATTCATACCCTGCGATCGAAAAGATAGATTTTGATCCGTCCGATTACGGTTACTGTCTCGTTATCACGGATACAAAAGCTTCTCATGCCGATCTGACGGATGATTATGCGGCGATACCGAAAGAGATGAAGGATGTGGCACATTTCTTCGGAAAGGATGTATTATCGCAGGTTGACGAAAACGAATTCATAAGGAAGATTCCCGATATAAGAAAATCCGCCGGAGATCGTGCCATCGTAAGAGCCATTCACTTTTTTGAAGAGAACAAACGTGTAATATCCGAAGCCCGCGCACTTCAGGATGATGACTTTGATGCCTTTCTTTCCGCCTTTTCACAGTCATCGAGATCTTCGTTCGAATACCTTCAGAACATATATCCCTCAAAGGATCCGGGCAGACAGGCGATGTCTATCGCGCTTGCGGTTTCCGATGTTTTTCTTTCCGAAGGAGAAAAGGGTTATGCAAGGGTTCACGGAGGCGGTTTTGCCGGAACCATACAGACATTCGTAAAAACTGAATTCGCTGATGAATATATACAAACAATGGATGCCCTGCTCGGCGACGGCAGTGCCCAAAAACACAATATCCGCAGATACGGCTGCATACACATCTGATACCGTAAGGGGGCTTTATAATGAACGACGAGACGATCCGTATTTCCAATCTTATACGAGAGCTTACCGGCTATGGCAGATCCTGCGGTCTGATAGCCGATGAGGACGGTACATACTGCATTAACAGACTTCTGGAACTGTTCGGTCAGACCGAATACACCCCGTCCGGTGATGAGCCTGATGTTCGAGACCTGCATCTGATACTTGAAGACATGACCGCCTTTGCGATCAAAAACGGTATACTCGAAAATGATACCGTAACGTACAGGGATCTGTTCGATACAAAGATCATGGGACTTATCACTCCCGCTCCATCGGAAGTCATCCGGCAGTTCGACAGCCGGTTTAAGATCTCTGCGAAGGAGGCTACCGACTGGTATTACGCTTTTTCGGTAAATACGAATTATATACGCCGCGATCGTATCAAAAAGGATATAAAATGGGTATCGGCATCTCCTTTCGGCGATCTTGACATCACGATCAATCTTTCAAAACCCGAAAAGGATCCTAGGGATATCGCAAATGCATTGAAAGCTCCCAAATCCGGCTACCCTCTCTGTCTGCTCTGCCGCGAAAATGAAGGATATGCGGGTACGCTCACACATCCGGCGCGCCAGAATCACCGCATCATCCCGATAACGCTTCAGGGCATGCCATACTTTCTTCAGTACAGTCCTTACGTTTACTATAACGAACACTGTATCGTTTTTAACAGGGAACATACACCCATGAAGATCGATGAGGATGCCTTTGCGAAACTCCTCGATTTTATCACGATATTCCCGCACTACACGATAGGCTCGAATGCCGATCTTCCCATAGTCGGAGGATCGATCCTGACACATGATCATTTCCAGGGCGGATGTTATGAATTCCCGATGGTAAGAGCGGACTTTATACGAACGTTCAAACTGAAAGGGTATGACATCGAAGGCGGTATCATCAAATGGCCTCTGTCCACGATAAGACTTCGCTCATCGGATAAGGTGGCTCTTACCAAAGCATGCACGATGATACTGGATGCATGGAGAGAGTATACCGACGAAGCTTCATACATTTTTGCATATACCGATGAGGGCGGCAAGCGCGTGCCCCACAACACTATCACGCCCATTGCCAGGATGCGCGGGAGTCTCTATGAAATGGATCTGGTACTTCGGAACAATATTACGACCGATGAGCATCCGCTCGGTGTTTATCATCCTCACAGCGAATACCACCATATCAAGAAAGAAAACATCGGACTTATCGAAGTTATGGGAATGGCCATACTTCCGGCAAGACTTCGCGATGAACTCGGAAGGATAGAGATGATCATATCCGAAAACATCGCGTCATATGATGATGACAAAAAAGCTGCAGATAATATCTGCAGCACATTAAAGAGCGATGAAAAACTGTCTTCTCACGAAGAATGGATACGACAGATCCTTGCGGATAATATCGCATCGTTAAGAGATGCCATGAAGAACGATCCCTCAGCCGTTACCGCCTTTATCAGGCAGGAATGCGGTATCGTATTCTCCCATGTTCTTGAAAATGCGGGAGTATATAAACAGACTGACGAGGGTATCGCCGGATTCATGCGCTTTGTCGAACGGTTTATCTGATGGTCAGTTCATCCCCAGCGCCAAACCTATAATACGCACAACAAGCGCCGCCACCCAGGCTATAAGGCATTGCCATAAAACGATGTAGCATGCCCATTTTTTGCCCAGTTCCCTTTTGATCGATGCGACCGCGGCAACACATGGCGTGTACAGCAGACTGAACACCAGTATCACGGATGCGGTCAGCGGGGAGAGCACTGCGGAAACACCGCCTGCATTATCAAAGCAGACCTGCATCACCGATACCACGCTTTCCTTGGCGATAAATCCGCATATGAGCGACGTCACTATCCTCCAGTCACCCAGTCCGATCGGTGCAAAGGCCGGCGCGATGAATCCCGACACCATTGCAAGGATACTGTCGGAAGAGTCGGATACAAGATTAAACCTGTGATCAAAACTCTGCAGAAACCACACGACCATTGTAGCGATCAGTATTATTGTAAATGCCTTCTGCAGAAAATCCTTTGCCTTCTCCCACAACAGCATTGCAACATTTCTTACTCCCGGAAGCCTGTAATTCGGCAGTTCCATAACAAACGGCACAGCCTCGCCCTTAAAGAGCGTCCGCTTATAAAGCAGCGATATCACTATTCCCATAAGGATCCCGAGAACATACAGTCCTATCATTATCAGTGCCTTTTTCGAAGCAAAAAATGCATCCACAAAGAAAGCATAAATAGGCAGTTTTGCCGTACAGCTCATAAACGGAGTGAGCAGTATCGTCATCTTTCTGTCTCGTCCGCTCGGAAGCGTACGTGAAGACATAACGGCGGGAACAGTACATCCGAACCCGATCAGCATCGGAACTATGCTCCGACCGCTCAGTCCCAGCCTTCGAAGCAGCTTATCCATTATGAACGCTACCCTTGCGATGTAGCCGCTGTCTTCAAGAATCGACAGGAAGAAGAACATTGTCACGATTATCGGAAGGAAACTGACAACGCTTCCGACTCCGCGGAAGATCCCTTTTATTATCAGATCGCATAAGACTTCATTAACCCTTGCGGCCTCAAGTGCCGATTCCGTGATAACAGTCAGTCTGTCTATTCCGGCAGCGAGTATATCCTGAAGGAACGGTCCGATCACATTGAACGTTAGGAAAAATACGAGTCCCATTATGATGATAAAGATCGGAATGCCCGTATATTTCCCCGTGAGGATCCTGTCCATACGCCGGCTTCTCTCGTGTTCCGACGACTCCTTCGGCTTTTTAACGCAGGCTTTGCAGACCTTAAGTATGAAGGCAAACCTCATATCCGCTATCGCGGCACTTCTGTCCAGCCCTCTTTCCTGCTCCATCTGTATCGTTATGTGTTCGAGCATCTCTTTTTCATTCTGATCGAGGCCGAGCCGGCCTATAACAAGCTCGTCGCCTTCAATAGCCTTGCTTGCGGCAAATCTAACCGGGATCCCCGCGCATTTTGCATGATCCTCGATAAGATGTATCACTGCATGAAGTGCACGGTGCACGGCACCGCCGTTATCCGTCTGATCGCAGAAATCCTGCTTCAGCGGTTTTTCACGGTACTTTGCGACGTGTATCACATGCTCGACCAGTTCGTGGATACCCTGATCCTTTGCGGCCGAGATGGGAATGACCGGAGTACCGAGCATCGTTTCCATCCTGTTCACGTCGATATACCCGCCGTTTCCTATAACCTCATCCATCATGTTAAGGGCAACAACGACAGGGATCTCCATCTCAAGAAGCTGCATCGTAAGATACAGGTTTCTCTCTATATTCGTGGCGTCCACGATATTTATGATCGCTTTCGGTTTCTGTCCGAGAACAAAATCCCTTGAAACGAGTTCTTCGCTCGTATACGGCGACATAGAATAGATACCCGGAAGATCGGTTATGGATGTGTTTTCATATCCGAGGATAGTCCCGTCCTTTCGATCCACGGTAACTCCCGGGAAATTTCCTACATGCTGTCTGGTACCTGCCAGTTTGTTGAACAGCGTGGTCTTTCCGCTGTTCTGGTTTCCCACAAGCGCAAACGTAAGAATTTCCGAATCAGGCAGCGGATCTCCGCTTCCCTTCGGATGATATTTACCCTCTTCACCGAACCCGGGATGCTCCCTCTTTTGTTCATCACGTTTTTCGTCATCCGGAGAATCCGCTGATGAGAGCGGCTTTATCTCAATTCTTGCAGCATCATCAACTCTGAGTGTCAACTCGTATGAGTGTATGCGTATCTCTATCGGGTCTCCGAGCGGCGCATATTTTACAACACCAACCTTCGCGCCCGGAATGATACCCATATCAAGAAGGTGCTGCCTGAGTGCACCTTCCCCTCCTACGCTGACTACCTGTGCACATCCTCCGATGTTAAGATCTTTTAGTGTCATATCCACGGATCCTCTGTTTCTTGCGCGCGCCATTTTCTGATCTTATCAAGGCGCTCCTTGACCGCCGCTTCATCCCCCATGACGCCGGGATCATAATATCTTCTGTCATTAAGGGCATCCGGCAGACACTGCATCCTTGTTATCTTTTCCTCGGTGTCATGTGCATATATGTAGCCCTTTCCGTAACCCGAATCCTTCATAAGTTTAGTCGGTGCATTTCTGATATGCATCGGTACCGGTTCTGCGGGAGATGATGCTATATCTGCTTCAGCTTCAATACATGCCCGCTCAAGCGCATTGCTTTTCGGTGCCATTGAAAGATATACCGCCGCGTGTGCAAGATGGACATTGCATTCGGGAAGTCCGAGAAAATGGCATGCCTGGTACACATTTACCGCGACCGTAAGTGCGTTTGAATCCGCCATTCCGACGTCCTCGCTCGCAAATCGTACCATCCTTCTGGCGATATAAAGCGGGTCCTCTCCTCCGTCTATCATCCTGCTCATCCAGTATACTGCGGCATCCGGATCGGAATTCCTCATCGATTTGTGAAGTGCGGAAATAAGATTGTAGTGTTCCTCTCCGTTTCTGTCATACAAAAGAGAGCGCCTGTCCATACATTGCGCGATAGTCTCGGTCTTTACGGTTATCACGCCGTCGCTGTCCAGTTCCCCGTTATTCACCGCCATTTCAAGGGTATTTAATGCGGTTCTTGCATCACCGTTTGAGAACACCGCAATGTTTTTCAGATCATCATCGGATATGTTTATCCTCGAATTGCCCAGTCCCTTTTCCGATGTAAGTGCATGTTTTAAAAGCGCAAAAAGATCGTCCTCTGTAAGCGCTTTCAGAATGAAAACCTTACACCGGGACAACAGAGCGGAATTGATCTCAAACGAAGGATTCTCGGTCGTGGCACCGACAAGGATAATGCTTCCCTTTTCAACATAGGGCAGGAAAGCATCCTGCTGCGCCTTATTGAACCTGTGTATCTCGTCCGTAAACAGAAGCGTCTTGATACCGATCCTGCGGTTATCCTCAGCTTCCTTCATGACTTCCTTTACTTCCTTGATCCCGCTTGTGACTGCCGAGAATTCGACAAAATGTGCATGGGTATGATTGGCGATTATCCTCGCGAGAGTGGTCTTTCCTACTCCGGGAGGTCCCCAGAATATCATGGATGAGATCTGGTCCTTCTCTATCAGCTGTCGAAGGAGCATGCCCGGACCCACCAGATGTGTCTGTCCGACATATTCGTCAAGAGTTTCGGGGCGTATCCTGCTTGCAAGCGGTGCCTTTGTAAACATTGCCGGAGAGTCCGTAAATAAATTCATCTGTTCCATTAAAAACCGTACACCACCCTCCTGCAGGCCGCTTATATATAAGATCAGTCATATGAAAATGACCGTAAAAACTTTCTGAGTCTGTCCGTCTTGGGATCATCGAAGAATTCCTTCGCATCTCCCTCTTCAACTATCGTTGCACCGTCGATGAACACCATTCTGTCAGCGGCGGCTCTGGCGAACTGCATCTCATGAGTGACAATGACCATTGTCCTTCCTTCTCTCGCAAGTGAGAGCACCACATCAAGCACTTCCTTGACCATCTCCGGGTCGAGCGCTGCGGTGATCTCATCAAACAGGAGTATCTCGGGATGCATCATAAGAGCCCGGACGATCGCGACTCTCTGTTTCTGTCCTCCCGACAACTGTCTGGGATAACTGTCCTTCTTAGATAATAGTCCTACTCTGTCCAGAAGTTCAAGTGCTTCTTTTTTGGTTTCCTTCTTATCGGCCTTTTTAACCTTTAGCGGCGCCAGCATGAGATTCTGCAGTATGGTAAGATGCGGGAACAGATCGTAACTTTGAAATACCATACCGATCTTTTCCCGTACCTGCGACAGATCCTTTGATGTGGGATTTATAACCACCCCGTCAAGCAGTATCTCACCTTCCTGTATATCCTCAAGAGAATTGATACAGCGAAGAAGTGTGCTCTTTCCGCAGCCGGAAGGTCCGACTATCACAACAACCTCTCCTCTTTTGACAGTCAGGCTGATCTTTTCGAACACGGTTATATCATCATAGCGTTTGCTTATGTTTTTTATCTCAAGTATGGTTTCCATTTCAGTTCTCCCACTTTTTCTCCAGGTATTTTGCCAGCTGACTTATGGGCCAGCATGCCAGAAAATACAGGAGGAACACTGTTGCAAAAATCCCGAAAGCCGCATTCGGAGACGACTTTCTGTTTGCTTCGATTATCTGTTGTCCGACCTTTAACACCTCAACTATACCGATCATCATCACAAGGCTTGTTGTCTTGATCATTCTCGTTATCAGATTGATCGAAAGCGGTATCATTCGTCTTACTATCTGCGGAACGATAACGTATCTGTATGTCTGGATACGGGTCAGGCCCAAAGATGCGGCGGATTCGTACTGTATCACCGGTATTCCTCCGAGGGCGCCCCTTACCAGATCCGCCATCTCTGCTGCTCCCCAGAACGAGAACACGATGATCGAAGCCGCTTCGGCAGAAAGATTCAGTCCGAGTGCTTTTGTCGTCCCGAAATAGACTATGAACAGAAGTACCATCTGCGGCATTATCCTGACGATCTCAAGATATACCCTGAAAAATGCCATGATAAACGGACGTTTCAGTTCGACAAGCACTCCGAGGATCACACCGAGCACTATGCTTATCACAACGGATATAAGGCTTATCCTCATGGCGACACCGAGACCCTCAAGAAGCCGCATGGCATTATTCCCTTTTGCAAGAACTTCAAATCCCATGACTTATCCTCCGAGTGTCCTCAGTCTGACACGTTTTTCAATTATGCTTCCGAGTATCGATACGGGCAGGAGCATGATGATATAAAACACCACAAGCAATACAAGTGCTTCCGTAGTGTCATAGTACAGCCCTATAAGATCCTTGGCGGTGAACATCAGGTCCATAAGACTGATGGCCGAAAATACGCTTGTCTCCTTGAGCAGGAATATGACATTCGCAACTATGGCCGGAATGCTTATTGACATGGCCTCGGGAAATACCACGTATGTAAACAGCTGCCTTTTTGTAAGGCCAAGTGCCAATGCGGATTCTTCCTGGGATACCGGAACAGCATCCAGTCCGCTCCTGATCCCTTCGGCCATATAACTTCCTCCGAGAAGTCCCAAACCGACGGCTCCGCATGTTTCGGCCGGTATGCTCAGCCCGATCTTCGGAAGTGCAAAATAAATAAAGAAAAGCTGCACCAGAAGCGGTGTGTTTCTGAACAGTTCAACATACACTGAAGCAATCTTTGATAATACCGGTACGCGAAAATGGATCGCAAATGCAACAAGTATCCCTATGGCAAAAGCGAGCAAGATACCGATCCAGCCCGTCCGCAATGTAAGTATGAAAGCCTCCTTATAAAGAGGCAGATATTCTCGTATAACCTCAGGATTCATAGGACCTGTCAGTGTTTCCTCTTATCAAAACGCATGGATATATTGGTTCCGAGATTCTGTATGATCTGGAATATTACTATCAGAAGAATTACCGTGATTATCATTATGTCTGTCTGCCATCTGTAGTAACCGTATCTTACGGCGATATCACCGAGTCCGCCCCCGCCTACTGTTCCGGACATTGCGGAATATCCGAGAAGCAATCCGGTAGTGATCGTAAATCCGGTCATAAGCGATGTTCTGGCCTCCACCAGAAGGACCTTCATGATGATCTGCATATTGCTCGCACCCATCGATCTTGCCGCCTCGATGACTCCTGTATCCACGTCGTTAAGCGATGACTCGACAACTCTTGCGATATAAGGAGCAGCGCATATAACAAGCGGAACTATCGTAGCAGTTGAACCGTAGCTTTGACCAACAACAAACCTTGTAAAAGGAATAAGAAGGATCAGAAGGATCAGAAAAGGAATACTTCTGATTATGTTGCAGATAAAATCAAATATCCTGTAAACGAGCCGGTTGGGACGAAGACCCTTTTCATTCGTTACATATAACAGTATGCCAAGCGGAAGTCCGACGATGTATCCGATGATGACCGAGCCGAGCGTCATATATAGAGTATCTTTTATCCCTTCAAGGAGCATTTTGATAACCTGTTCATTCATTCTCAGTCACCTCCGTAACAACAAGACCTGCCTCTTTCAGATGTGCTATTATGTCATTTTGAATATCATCGCCTTCGGGAAGTCCGAGGATCATCTCTCCGACAGCCTTACCGTTTACATTTCTCGTATCCGCCTTCAGTATGTTTACCGGTGTCTGAAGCTTTAAGATCGTGTTGGCGATCACAGGCTCATACGCCGAATTCTCCTGAAAGACAATACGTATCTTTCTTTCCGCGTGAAGATTTTCAAGCGGTGTGTATCGTATCTCTTTTCCGGAAATAAGCTCTTTGGCCGCATCGGAGCGCGGATTTTCAAAGATCAGATCTACCGGACCCTCCTCAACGAGACGTCCGCTGTCGATGATCGCAACCTTTTTACAGACATCCGTTACAACCGACATCTGATGAGTGATTATAACTATGGTTATTCCCATCTCCTCATTGATCTTCTTAAGGAGGCCGAGTATCGATGCGGTCGTCTGCGGATCAAGCGCACTTGTGGCCTCATCGCACAGCAGTATCTGCGGATTGGTTGAAAGGGCTCTTGCTATTGCCACCCTTTGTTTCTGTCCGCCCGACAACTGGGACGGGTATGCTTTTTCCTTCTCCTCGAGATTGACCGTCTTCAGAAGTTCCCTTGCACGCTGCCTGGCCTCTTTTTTCTTGATACCCGCTATCTCTAGCGGAAAACAGACGTTGTCGATTACATTTTTCTGTTCAAGTAGATTGAAGTTCTGGAAGATCATACCTATGCGGCTGCGCTTTTTACGAAGTTCCTTCTCGGACAGTTCATCAAGGTTTACACCGTCGATAAGGACGCGCCCCTCCGAAGGTTTTTCCAGATAATTGATAGAGCGCACGAGCGTACTCTTTCCCGCTCCCGACATACCGATTATCCCGAAAACGTCACCCTTTTCGATGGACAAATTGATACCGTCAAGGGCGGTCACCGTGTGTCCTTCCACTTCAAACTTTTTTGTAAGATTTTTGATCTCAATGATACTCATGATTACCGGCTCCAATGACATAGTTTTATACGTGATCTTAACCGTTTATAATAATAACGGGAGAGCAAACGGATTGCCCTCCCGCATATTTTAATACATTTTTATTACTTTTCAAAGAAGATAACCGCTCCGTCATATGTGTCCGTGATGAAGTTCTTGATGTCATCGGATCTTAAAACTGTTACGAGTGCTTTGATCTTGTCCGAATTCTCGTTGCCTTCAAGTACACCTATGATGTTAACGTATGTCTTGGCAGCAACGGAATCACTTGACTCGTATGCGATGGAATCCTTTCCTACGGAGTATCCTGCCTCAAGTGCGTAGTTTCCGTTAAGGACAACATATTCCACTTCGTTCACAACTCTTGCGACCTGAGCTGCTTCAAGTTCAACGAACTTGATGTTGTGAGGATTTTCCTCAATATCGTTTACGGTTGCGGTAAGACCTGCACCGTCCTTAAGTTTGATGAGGCCGTTGTCCTGCAGAAGAAGAAGTGCTCTTGCTTCGTTTGTCGTATCATTGGGAACGGCAATGCTGTCACCGTCACCGATCTCGTCAAGGCTCTTCTTTGTTCCGGGATAGATTCCGAAGGGCTCGTAATGGATATCGCCCGCATCAACGATATGTGTTCCCTGCTCCTCGTTAAAGCTGTTAAGATAAGGAACATGCTCCATATAGTTTGCGTCAAACTCACCTGACTCTACAACAAGGTTGGGTTGTACATAATCTTCAAATTCAACAATGTCAAGATTGTAACCGTAATCCTTTAATATCTCGGCTGCCTTTGCAAGTATCTCTGCATGAGGAACGGGGGATGCAGCTATCTTGATCGTCTCTCCGTTACCGGGCTTGATATCAAGAGCTCCTGCCTCTGTTGAAGCAGCTGCAGCGCCTGCTGCCTTTCCGCCTTCCACAACAAGTGTGTCTTCGTAGTCCTTACCGTAAGTGTCTATAAGAGTTGCTTCATAGTCAGCATGGAAGAAGTTCTCTTTGCCGAGTGTCTCGATCTCGCTGTTGAGCCAGTCAAGAAGAGAAGTATTTCCCTTTGAAACCGCGGGCGCGATTGTATCCTGACTTCCGAGGGAAGGGATACCTACGACATAGCCCTTATTCTCAAGCGAGTATGCGATAACTTCCGTATTGTCATTTGCCCATGCAACACCTGTTCCGTTTTCGAATGAAGTCTTTGCGGTTGCATAAGTATCAAACTTCTGAAGTTTGATGTCGGGATGATTTTTCTCGAGGTATGTCTCAGCCGTTGTTCCGGAAATAACAATGATCTGATCTTCGGGTTTTACCTGTGAAAGATCCTCTATGACATTGTCTTCATGCGATACAACACCGAGAGCCACGTTCATGTACGGAAGCGCAAAGTCAACCTTCTCGGCACGCTCCTGCGTTACTGTAAAGTTTGCAAGTACTATATCAACCTTTCCCGTCTCAAGATACTCAACCCTGCTTGCTGCCTCAGTTGATACATAATTGATCTTTACTCCGAGATCCTTTCCTATGCGCTCTGCGAAATAAACATCGTAACCCTGGTAGGTTCCGTTCTCATCTACGTAACCAAACGGGTTCTTGTCCGAAAATACACCGATGTTGATCTCACCGCTCTCCTTGATCTCATCAAGTGTTCTGTACACTTTGTTCGCATCATCCGCCGGAGCATTTCCTCCTGCAGGTGCAGTACCTGTTGCAGCGCATCCGGTAAGACCCGCCAGTGCGAGTGCTGCGGTAACTGCGCTTACCAAAATCTTTTTAGCTACATTCCTTTTCATAATCTCTCTCCTTTTTCTCCATAAACCAAACATATAGGTTTGTCTGCATGTGTATGTATTATAATATCAAATCCCGTATTGCGCAAAAAAATTGCCCGGGTTGTTTTACTCCCAGGCAATTGGCTACTCAGATCTGAAATGACATCTCATCGTATTCGGGGGCATGACAAATGGGCCATACACCCGGCCATGTTACCTGCCTGGGAGAACAGCATTCGACACATACAACACATGCAATTGTTATTTAGATTGTCGATCCTCATTTCGTCATGTTTCCTTTCGGTTTGATATTCGGAATGATACAACAATATTCCTACCTTGTCAATAGGTTTTTAAAAATATTTCTCATTCGCCATCGTCAACGCATGTTTCGCTCTCGGACTGAGGCTCCGGATCGGGCTCTGTTGCCGGATCATCATCTCCTTCATCGGAAGATGTTACACATTCAGTTATATCCGATTCATTTTCAGGCAGGATCGCATCCTCATCATGAATTATGACATTATTCTCATCGCCTTCAGCTGCGACCTGCGAATCGGTATTGATCATTATCTCTTCTATTCCTGACGTTGGCAGCACAGGTTCAGCAGCTGACATTACCGATTTCGAAACCGGCGTTTGAGCCTCCGCAACTTCCTGAGGCTCTGTCATGCCTGCAGCATCCTCATTCATGGCAGCCTGCTCCGGGATATCCGCCGCGGCCTGTGTCCCCTGATCTGCCGCTGTTTCAATAAATCCATCCGTTTCCGGTGACTGATCGTTCCATACATCCTGTACGGCATCTTCGTTTTCCGTCACATTCTGATCTGCCCCTCTGGCAGCTATTGGAACTGTCGTATCGGTGCCGTATATCTGTGTGATCTTCAAAGAATCATCTTCATTTCCTTCGTTGCTGCCGTTCTCATCATCCTCCAGATGATCCAGACTCTTCCCGCCGGTGTGATCCCATGCCTCCTCATCACCAACAGTTGATGCCACATATTTTGACGAGTTGATTATTTTATACAGATCGCTGTTTACATCAGCAGCTGTCCGGCTAAGCGGCGAATTATAATTCTGCTGCGACGAGAGTATCGACCCGTTGGCCAGCCTGGTATTATCTCCTTCCTTACTTTGGCTCTCAAGATAGTTCAGATAATACTGACAGAACGACAGGGAGCCGAGCGCGGATACATTTGTCCCGTAAACAACACGATTCACATTATCTTCACCGCTTCCCTTTATGAACTTGGCAGCGAAATCATCCGTATCGGTATAATACGGATTGGCATCCTCCGCTCCTGTTGCCGAGATACGCTTTATGATACTGTCCAGGCTGTAACCTTCATGGAGCTGTTCTAAGATACGGCTCGCTCCGTATCTTATCTCGTCAATGTTTACTGTTGCGGGCTCATTACTTCCCTGCGGTGCAAAGGTTATAACATCCGTATGTCCGTTGCGCATCGCAGCAAGATACCCGAGATATACCACTGCAAGATATCCCGAAACATAGGCACTTCCGTTATTCTCTTCATCCGTCGAATATCTCAGATCATATCTGTAATCACCCCTGAGGCTTGCATCGGTATATTTCCCTAATATACTGATATTCGAGTACGACACCTCATCCTCGTATCTTTTCAGATCTCTGTTAAAGTCCCCGGCCTCGACATTTGCAAGTGTCTGGAAAAGGTATGATCTGTACTGATAAACATTTTCAACTGCAGATGCTATACCCTCGGTAAACCATGTCGGAAAACTGTCATTCGAACTGAAAGA
>CACYMJ010000037.1 GCA_902775485.1 uncultured Lachnospiraceae bacterium | reverse complement strand
GCCGCTTCGCCCATGCTGTGTATTACATTCCCACAGACCGGGCAGACATAAAACTTTGACCGCAGCATATTTGCCGATACGTTCGCATTATGAATGGTATTGCCTAATATCAGCTCCATCACCGATATGCTGAATGCCTCCGCAATAGGCTCCAGCAGGGTAATATCTGGAAGCCCTCTCGAAGTTTCCCATTTTGACACGCTTTTGTCACTTACTCCCAGCTTTTCCGCCAGCTGAAGCTGTGTCATCTTGTTCTTTTCCCGCAGCCCCTTAATAACTGCGCCTGTAACATATTGGTTCATATTCGTTCTCACCTCCATGCACAGATTGTAAATCCGCACCATAAAATATGGTACCTACGGAGAGTAGAGTCGCACGGAATACCTTTCGGTTTTGCTTATTATCAGCCCGACAAATGAGAACTTGTTAGTCAAGTCTATATACTGCATCTGTGACATCTATTCTCGCTGTCATGGATGTGGAGCATTTACAGTCCTCCGTAAAATGGCGGAATACTCCGCTTCTGTAATATTCTTCCTTATCTATAACCCTATATTTCATATCTTCCCGTCTTTTATCAAATCTATAATACACATTCCAGCTGTACATCAAATGGTTCTTCATCTGCGATCCAAGGTAATATCTCCTCGGCATGCACGTATCCCAGTGCCTTATATGCTGCCTGAGATTCTTTTGATGAATGAGCGGAAATGTAAAGCTTTTTTGCACCATATTCCCTTGCAACCCCGGCTGCTTTCTCAAAAAGCTTTCTGCCAACTCCCATACCCCTGAATGGTTCTGATACCTGAAATGTAACAAGCTGGACATACTGTCTTTTTGTTCCCAATCTTTCCGTACCGACCGTAATATATCCTATCAAATCTGTCCCTTCAAATGCTCCATAATCTATCATGTCCCCAGATAGATTATTTGCTATTGCTGACGCTTCCTCTCTACACTTATCAAGACTCCATTCTTCTACAAATGAAATAGGCAGAAGAAGCCAATTTCCACCCACATTTCTCCAACACTCTGTGACAACCTGATGCCTGATAAAGTTATCCAGTGAATGGGAATTAAAGTTATCTTCAGTTAGTCTCTCAACTCTTATTTCCATATCTCGGATAGGCTTTTTATTTTATATCATTCCAAAATGCTTAAACGCTTCCAGTATCATCTTTTCCTTTTCGGGAGGACACTTCGGAACCCTATGCCCCTCTTTACCCTTGTTATAATTCTCCCTCTTTTCAAAACCGCATTTATCTTTAACCTGAGCAATATTCAGATTTGATACATGTTCTCCGTAAGTCTTCATGACCCATTCTGTCACGTCCGCATAAGTCGCCTGGAAGTTGCAATCCTTGAGATAGTCGCTATTTTGCGGCTCATAATCAATGTATCCCCACTTCTCGACTTTTTGGTGGGACAGAAGGACGCACGTCTCCACATGTTGAGTATTCGGGAACTGATCTATAGGGCATACCCGGACCGGACGGTAGCCTCTGCCGATCATAAACTCCATATCGCGGGCAAGACTGGTTGGTTTACATGATATATAGATAATATTATCAACACCAAAATCGGTTATCTTTTCCAGTGCTTTCGGGTTTATACCGTCACGCGGCGGATCCAATACTATCAGGTCCGGTTTTTCCTGTATCTCATCTATAACCTTGAGGACATCTCCTGCAATGAACCTGCAATTATGTAAACCGTTTGACCGGGCATTCTCATTTGCTGCCTCCACAGCTTCTTCCACTATTTCAACGCCAACGACCTTAGTGTTATTAGTTGACATAATCTGTCCAATTGTCCCTGTTCCGGAGTAGAGGTCGAATAAGATTTTCTCTTCGTCTCCCTTATGCGCCGTTTGGTTTACATAATCTCTAACCTTCGAATACAACACTTCGGCTGATAAGGTATTAGTCTGAAAAAACGAGAACGGTGTGATCTTAAACTTCAGGCCGAGAATTTCCTCGGTAAAATGATCCTGTCCGAAAAGCACCTCCGTATGATCATTTGCAACAATATCCGCTACCTTATCATCCGTTGTATGTAATATCCCGATGATCTTCCCCGACAGTTTCAACCCCAGCAAAGTTTCCTTCCAGTCATCGAGAAGACTGACTTCGGTGCATATCGTATCAACGGGTATCTGTGATGTCGTTACAAGATCGATAAGTATCTCTCCTGTCCTTGCACCCTTTCGTACAACAAGATAGCGAAGAAATCCTTCATGTGTTCTTTTGTGATAATAGGAGGTTTCCTTGCCCCTGAAATACGCAAGCGTTTCAGCAAGTATGGAGCGAAAATCAGGATCTACTATCCTGCAGTTTTTAACAGTCACGATATCGTAGAAACTGCCTCTTTTGTGAAGGCCGAGTTCCAGCGGCCCGCCTACACTCATATCTCCGAACGAAAACTCCATTTTGTTTCTGTATTCGAATCTGTCCGGAGCCGGGATGATCGACTCAAATATCGTATTATCGATGCCTGCACTTTCGATTACCGGATCCAGAAGTTCATGCACCTGTTTTTCCTTGAGCTTAAGCTGTTCTTCATATGGCAGCGTCTGATAACAGCACCCTCCGCAAACGTCAAAATGCGAACATGCGCTGTCGCATTCCATATCCGACCGGCTGATAACTTCCATCAGCGTGCCCTCACAGGCGCCGTTTCTCTTTTTGGTAACGCGGAACCTTATCTTCTGCCCGGGGAGCACGTTTTTAACCGTACACCTTTCCCCTGTATCCGTCTCATGAACTATACCTTTATTGGGAAATCTGACCCTTTCCACCGTGCCGGTATATTCCTGACCTTTTTTCATCTGATCTTCCTCCGGAATCACTATATACACAAATAGCCGGCATAAGCCGGCTATTTATCATTCATTATCACCCTGTTGTCCGTGATCACTTATCGTCGTCTTCGAAGAAATCGTCGTCGTCAAACTCTTCATCTTCGAAATCATCTTCAAAATCCTCAAGATAATCGGGTGTGAAATAACAATATAATCCGTATACGATAGCGGCAACCGCCAAAACTCCCACGACCACTGCTATAAGGAGTCCCCAGTTGAATTTCTTCTTCTCCACAACAACCTCTTCCTTCTTGAAGAAATCAGGAACCGGAATGTCAGGGATCTCTACCTTTCTGACATCACCTATAAGGCTCTTGGCCTTAGCCAATCCAAGTTCCTCCTGTGCCTTAACAACATCAAGGATTCTCTCAAGTCTGTCTATCCTACTCATAACAAACCCTTCCTTTCATTTAAGTCCCCTGCTAAGTGATATTTTATCATATCTTCCTAAGCTTTGCAAAGGCGGCGAACATCTTTTTTGTCCCTGCCGTATCAAAATCGACAGTCACTTCATAGTCTCTCGGAGCTTTTATAACCGACACGACCGTCCCTGCTCCGAACTTCATGTGCGAAACGCGATCACCCGGACCGTAATCAGGCTCCTGCATCGAGCCAATGTCCGAACCCTTTTTAAGGTCCGTAAATGCAGCCGCTTTTGCAATAAACGGCTTAGCCGCTGCCGCACGCTTTTGCGGGCTTACAGCAACAGGACGTACTCTTACGGGCGGTGCTGCAAACGTCAGGGCTCCCTTGTCCCGATCCATGGAATTTTCGGACGATGAGGCGGATCTTGCAACGCGTCCTTCAAACAGTTCATCGGGAATCTCACTGACAAATCTTGACAGGCCGTAATACTGCGTCTGTCCCCATATCATCCTCGACTTGGCCGCGGACATGCACAGATGTTCCATTGCTCTTGTTATTCCGACGTAGCAGAGTCTTCTTTCCTCTTCAAGTTCCTCAGGATCAGCTGAGCTTATGGAAGCATATCCCGGAAAAAGACCGTCCTCCATTCCGGCGAGATAAACATTCGGAAACTCCAATCCCTTAGCCGAATGCAGTGTCATCAGCAGAACCTCGTCGGCATCTTCGTCCACATTGTCAAGATCCGATACCAGCGCAACCTCTTCAAGGAATCCAGACAGAGTCGGCTCCTGGGTTTTTTCCTCATATGAAACAATGGCACTTACAAGTTCACCGACATTGGCCATTCTCTCCTGCGCTTCATCCTCGTCTTCCTCGATGAGCATTTCCTCATAGTCCGTCCTGTCTATAATATCCTCGGCAAGCTGCTCGAGCGATATGAGTCCGAGCTTTGATTTGAACAGCCCGATCAGGCTTGTAAACTCCGTAATCTTTTCCGCCGCACGTCCATGCCCGAGTATCTCCTCAGCCCTGACACAGCACTCGTAAAAATCGAGCCCGTTCTGCTCTCCGTACTCGGAAAGCTTATTTACCGTCGTCGCTCCGATCCCGCGTTTAGGAACGTTTATGATACGCTTTACGGCAAGATCGTCCTTACCGTTATCTATCGTTTTAAGATATGCAAGAATATCCTTGATCTCCCTGCGCGAATAGAATCCGACCCCGCCAACAACACAGCAGGGCACTCCGGCATTTAACAGATATTTCTCAAGTATACGCGACTGCGCATTCGTTCGATAAAGTACTGCATTGTCCCTGTATGCATATTTGCCGGCTCTTTTATCCCGGCATATCCGATCAACGATCAGCTCCGCCTCTTCATCAGCCGTATCGGCATATATGAACCTGATCCTGTCACCCTGACCCTTATCAGTCCAAAGCGATTTGTCCTTCCGTCCGCTGTTGTTTGATATGACAGCATTTGCAGCATCAAGGACTGTCTGTGTTGAACGGTAGTTCTGCTCAAGTTTGATAACCTTCGCCTCGGGATATACCTTCTCAAAATCCAGGATATTTCGTATATTTGCTCCCCTGAATCTGTAGATCGACTGGTCATCGTCACCGACAACGCAAATATTTCTGTGTGCTGCAGCCAGAAGCCTTACGAACTCAAACTGAGCCGTATTAGTATCCTGGTATTCATCGACCATGATATACATAAACCGCTTCTGATAATTCTCCAGGACCTCGGGATGCTTTTTAAACAGCTCAACCGTCTTCATAAGAAGATCGTCAAAATCAAGTGCATTGTTTTTGCGCAGACTGTTCTGATACTCTTTGTAGACCTTGGCAAACAGTTCATCCGCAAGGTCGCCCTCTGCTTCCGCAGCGTCATCCTCCGGCGTTATAAGTTCATTCTTGCAGTTTGATATATGATTTAAAAATCTCTTTTCGGGATATTCCTTCGGATTTATCTGCAGTCTTTTTAAGACCTCCCGCATGACCGACTTGGAGTCATCGGTATCGTAAATGGTAAAACTGTTGTCGTATCCCATCAGATCAATGTGTCTTCTGAGAATGCGTACGCATGTCGAATGGAATGTAGCCACCCAGATGCTCTCGCTTCCGTGACCGACGAGCGCTCTTATTCTCTCGCGCATCTCATCCGCCGCTTTGTTTGTAAACGTGATCGCCAGTATATTCCACGGACTGATACCTATCTCGTCGATCATGTAGGCAGTGCGGTTTGTAAGAACCCTTGTCTTGCCCGAACCCGCTCCGGCAAGTATAAGAACAGGGCCTTCGATTATGGAAGCCGCTTCTTTTTGTTTGTCGTTTAATACTTCAAGTACACTCATCTTGCATTTCTCGCTTTAACGTGTTAAAATATTAAAATATAAAAGTACTAAAGTGCCGGTGAAAGGAACTTCTATTATGAACCCAAAGATAAGAACAGCTGCAGTTGACTATCTTTTTGACGCGATCATGGAACTTAAGGATAAGGAAGAATGCTATATCTTCTTTGAAGACATATGCACGATCAATGAACTTCTGTCACTGTCCCAGCGTTTTGAGGTTGCAAGCATGCTTCGCGAAAAAAAGACATATCTGGAGATCGCACAGCGCACAGGCGCATCCACAGCGACCATAAGCCGCGTCAACCGTTCCCTCAATTACGGAAATGACGGATACGATATGGTGCTTGACCGCATGGGATCCAAAAAGAAGAAAAAGAAATGAATTCCTGCTAAACCTGCACACCAAGTCTTGCAAAAAGCTTTGCAAGCGAATCGCTCTCAAGTGCCAGGA
The DNA here is from genome assembly GCA_902775485.1 of uncultured Lachnospiraceae bacterium. GTDB lineage: Bacteria > Bacillota > Clostridia > Lachnospirales > Lachnospiraceae > UBA2868. The sequence continues at coordinate 32,812 of CACYMJ010000037.1, read as the reverse complement.
TCATGTTGCTGCTTATATGTTCGTCATCGATCGTGAACTCTTCATCAACCAGGAGTACATGCTCTCCGGGCTTAACAAATGCAGTAAGCGGAAGTTTCATGATATCCAATACCTTACCGGGAATCTGATTCGGAGTTCCGATATTAACAAAGAGTCCCGTAAGAGTTGCGATCGAATTGGCATAAGCTCCGCTCGTGATATTTGCCATCTCATTAAGTACAGAAGAATCCATCTCATCAAGGCTGGCAATGTTCTCTATCTCTTTTGCATAAAAAGTATTGATAATACGTTCGGCAAATCTTTTTTCCACAACGTGAACCATCATTCCGTCAAGATCACCGTTGATCTCTATCTTCAGTCCGATGACCGTTTTATCCTCGCCGCCGAGCTGCTCCGCTGTTGATTCATATCCGAGAAGCTGTACACGCGGGACCGACATATCTATTGCCGTACCCAGAAGTACAGAAAGTGCAGTACATGCATTTCCCGCTCCTATATTTCCGATCTCGCGCATAACGTCGAGCTGTAATTCATTTAAATCTTTATGATCCATAAACAATGCCCCAGATAATTCAGATTATTTTCTTCCTTTAGAATATGTGCTTAAGCATTTTACCACAAATCTGTCTTATCTTCAACCACATCGATTTGACTTTGCAACCGATTTGCGATAGATTATGTGCATGCAAACTTATGATATTTTTAAATCACTTGCCATAATAATAATCTTTGCCAAGTTGTTCGGTATAGGTGCCCGGAAGATCAAGATCCCCCAGGTAGTCGGTGAGATCATCGCAGGACTTCTGATCGGGCCGTCACTTCTCGGGTGGGTGGATAATACGGCATTTATCACTCAGATGGCAGAGATCGGCGTAATACTGTTAATGTTTTCGGCAGGCCTTGGAACCGATATCAAAGAACTTCGCAAAACGGGACCTTTGGCCTTTCTTATCGCGTGTGCGGGAGTATTCGTTCCTCTTGTATGTGGAACCGTCTATTATATGATCTTTTACGGGGTAAAATCGGTCTCATCACCCGATTTTATCGAAGCTGTTTTCGTAGGAACGATAATGACCGCGACAAGCGTATCGATCACTGTGGAAACGCTCAAAGAACTGGGCTTTCTTAAAAGCAAGGTCGGAACAACGATCATGGCTGCCGCGATCATTGATGATGTTATCGGCATCATCGTGCTTACGTTCGTGATCAGTTTCAGGGATACAAACGTAAGTCTCGGCCGCGTATGCTTTGACACACTCATGTTCTTTATCTTCTCTATCGGTGTCGGATTCGTCACATACAAGCTTTTCCAGATCATAGACAGCAGGTATCCGCACACACGCCGTATACCGATAGCGGGACTTGCACTGTGTTTTGCCATGGCATACATCGCCGAATCGGTCTTCGGTATCGCTGATATCACCGGTGCATATGTGGCCGGCATAATACTGTGTTCGATATCGGATTCGGATTACATCGCAAGAAAAATGGACATCAATTCCTACATGCTCTTTGGCCCCGTGTTCTTTGCATCGATCGGACTGAAGACCGATCTGGCCGATTTTTCACTCTCACTTTTGTGGTTTTCGATCGGATTCGTGCTCATCGCACTTCTGGCGAAGATCATCGGGTGCTCGCTGATGGCAAGGATATGTAAGTTTAACGGCCTTGACTCCCTTATCTGCGGAGTAGGCATGATGACAAGGGGCGAGGTAGCCCTTATAGTATCACAAAAGGGCCTCTCAGTCGGTCTGATCAGCCCTGTCTATTTCAGTGCGGTTATCCTTCTGATACTCGTATCATCAGTCATGACACCGGTACTGTTAAAACTTCTGTTTTCAAAGGTCCCCAAACAACAGCCCGTCATCGAAGAACACTGAGCGGATCATTCTCTTCCGCTCTTTAAAGGACGGACGCGGTATACAACCACCGTCTCTTCATCGGTACGCTCTTTTACTGCCGCTTTTAATCTTTCAAGTACACCGACGGCGTCCTCATAACTCTCCGCCGGGAACAGGATCGCTATCTCCGAATCGGCCTTTCTGCATATCGCATCACCCACACGAAGAAGTCTCTGACAGCATCCGACGATGTCGTTCATCATCTTTTCCGCATAAAGCGGATCCTCCGAATTGACTTCATCGCATCTGACATATACGAGTCCCAAAAAGATCGTAGCTTTCGAGCGCGACTGCATGCGCCGCTGCATCGAATAGATCTCCTTGAACGTTCTGTAATCGCACAGAAATGCCTGCTGTTCGATCGACTCTTCCTGCATTTCCGTCTGCATACGGTCGGTTTCATTCTGAAGCTTTATCGACAGCTCGTGAACGTCATTGTAGTATGCCATAACACTCTCGCGCATGGATGCATCGGGATTGGCGATCTTAAGCTTTGCGATCTGTGCTTCAAGCTGCAGTATCTCCGAAGTTCCGGCAAGTTCGAGCGCGCTCTCGCATACCTGAACTATCTTGGAATTCGCGCCTTCAGTCTTCAATATATCCACATAAGCCATCACGGCCTCAATGTACATGTCACGGTATGTAGCAGATTTTGCGATCAGCCAGGGTTCGGATGAAAAATCGGGAAGCAGGGTTCCCCTGTACATACCGATGGCCTTCTCAAGGTAATCCTTCCTGCGCACATCTGATATCGTCGGATTGATACCGGCCTCTGCAAGTGCCTGGAAATCAAGTGCATCGATTGATACGTCAAGATTTTTGTTCCACTGATACGTTCCGCGATGCGAGATGATCGCGCCCGAAAGCGCATCGGCCTTCTCCTTGTCGATCATCGAACGGAAACGGTATAAAAGAGTTCTGAGGGCGGTTGCGGGATTTGCGTAATCCTCGCCCGACCACAGAAGTTCAAAGAGCTCCTGGTGTGTTATCGGTCTGTCACGGTTGACCAGAAGATAGGCCACAAACAGCTTGGTCTTCCTGGTGTTTGCAAGGTTTTCCAGGATAAGTCTGTCTCCCTTTCTGATCTCAAATCCGTCAAATAATCTGATGCTGATCTTTTCGTTCATAAATCACTTCTCTCCAATCCTGCTGTCGGCATTTTCATTACTTATACGGGATAACGTAGTGTTCGGGGTCCGTAAGGCCGGCAACTTTCATCCCGCCTATATAATCACTTACTCTGAATGAATATTCACCCTCGGCATTTTCAGATGCGATTATGGTTCTTGCAACCGAGGGATTTGCTACTATGTTGTTGTTTCCCATTGCATATATCCTGTCGCCACACAGGATAATGCCTTCAAAATTAACGTCCTTATCTATTATAACGTTTGCCCTTGTTGCCACGATACCGGTAAAATCACTTTTAAGTTCCACATCGGTCCCGGATATGAGCTTACGGTATTTACCGTTGTAGTTCCTGTCATTGTCCGAATCATAATACATCGATGCCGGATCAAGGATCGCAAGCGAATTCGAAACAAGTGCGAGAGTATCGTAATATATCCGTGCGGATTCCTCATCCATTTCCCGGATATTGTGAAACTCCCCGTTTAACGTATATTTCGCATCCTTTGAAAAACCGGATATCTCGTTTATGTCCTGGGCAAACACATTTGCTTTCTCATTGTTCGCATCAAATACCACAAACGAACCGTTAACGTTTATATCGCCCCTGCTTATCACTCTGTCGGTCATAAGACCGATCTGGGTAGTGAGGATATTGATCCCGCCGTACGTTCCCGTCTCGCCGTATATGATCTCGGCTTCACGGCACTCATCAGGCTCATGGATCCCGGCAAAAAGATCACCTATGATCGACGATGTACGGCCGGTGATATATATACCCTTTCCCGCGACCATACAGTACCGGAACAATTCATCGTTGCCGGCATGAAATACCGCATCCGGGAACTGAATATTGTAATTGAACGTATCCTCACGCACTCTGGTTACCGGATCATCATATCGGATCTTAACATTTTTGATCCGAAGAGCCGTCGGAATACCTGCATCATCGTACTCCTGCTCAATACTTGTCAGGCCGCTGTCCGCAACGATAACATCATTCACATCCGACTCTTTAATAAAGGAATTAAGACCTTCGCATATGGCGGCACTGTCCGTGCCAAGGCTGTCCGTGATCTTGTTACAGTAGCCGATCCTAAAATACCCATCAAGATCCTTTTCCGACAGTCTGCTGTCGTCCTCAACCGAAACAAGTTCCTGAAGCTGTGAATACTGATCCTGTCCCGCTGCGGCTGCGACAGACGATACTGCATTGATTATCGCATCCGATGCACCGTTTATATGCTCAATACTTCTGACTATACCCTTCTGTCGTGATGACTCTTTATATATGACCAGGGCACTTCTGGTACTGACCGCCATTGTCATCGTAAACATGATGATCATGAGCAGCAGCGCATATAACCTGACCCAATAATACCTTCTCATATCTGATATATTAGCCTATTTGTGACTGCTTGGCAAGGATTTCGTTACAATGTAGTATAAAAATAACAGCCGTCTTATCCCGGCAGGATAAGCGGCTGTTTTTCGATCATATCAATACAATGGTTAATCCAGCATAAAGAAATCACGCTTAACAAATGTGATCTCATCACTGATCGTCTTGTCATCCGACGAGTCAGACGGATCTCCGCCCGGTGCCTCAACAGCCATGACAACCTTGAACCTGGCATTACGTTTGTTCATATAACGATCACAGGTAACATCATAGATCGATCCGTTAAATGTATATTTAGGTTCACCCATGCCGGTAACATCAGGATTACCGTCTTCTCCGACAGGCAGCCCGACCCCGTTATATGTCCCTGCAGTACGGTCAAGAGTGAGCTTTCGTCCGGCAGCATTTGTGGCTTCGATCTTCAATACCGAATTACCTACATCGGCATTAAAATTGTATGCGGCTATTTCCCCTCCCGCTTCGTTAAGTACTCTGATGTTGTTTATCCTGCACGAACTTTTTATACGTATATTGATCGGAATCTGGGCGATCTTCGGAGTTCCCGACAGCTCCTCTTTCCTGATTATTCCTTCGTCTCCGCCAAGCTCATATTGATTGTAATACAATGTCTTGTTCTTGGTGGAAAGGTTCTTATTCACCCCGTCACCGTTAACGATATTCATTGAGATGAAATAATCCTTCTTGGTACTGATCCTGCGCTCTTCACTGGTGATCTCGCGCTTGACCGGGCGACCGTCAACAGCATCCTTGATATGTGTGCCTTTAAAAAGTGCATTTTCCTGTACAAGACTCTGATTGACGTAGTTTGAATTACCGTCAACTCCGTTTAATGCCTTATAGCTGCCCCAGGTAAAGTAGTCAAACATGAGATGAAGATTACCTTTGGCGCTTCCGTCTCTTCCTGATACCGTTGTATCCTTATGGAAAAACCAATCCTTCAGGCAGCCGCCGTCAACGACATTCCACGGCCATGTGGAAACCGTATATCCATCCCAGGCTATCTTCTTATAGGCTCTCTTTCCGTTATTATCATCGTCATCCATATTATACCAGCAGCCCGAATATTTAGCGTCACGGACGAAATTGCCGGCAGCATCGATGTATACGTAATCGGTCGTATTGGACATTGACTGATATGCATCCATACACCAGTCATATCTTCCGGTGTACTGGTTCTGATCGGGATCGTCCGCTTTATAATATCCGTACGTACTCCAGTCGTATCCTCTCGGCCAACTCCAGCGCTTCTCGGGTATTCCGGCCGCAGCATACATATCCTTTGTTCTGCGTCTCATCTGTATCGTATGTTTTGTACCGTTATATTGCGGTTCCAAAATACCGTTTACAAACCTTCCGCCGGTGATCGCATCACCTTCGTTGAGAACAAACGGATGTCCCGGATGGTTACTATCAAGATGATGCATGTAATTCTCGGAATTATTCCGAAGAGACGGTGCTATAAATCTGGGATCCTCCTGCCTTAAGTCCCAGTATGTTTTAGTCGGATCGTTCGGATCATGAGCAGAATATGCCCCGGGCTCACTGGTGTATATCTTCATGAAATCCATGAACATCTCACGGCCGCTTCCCTCAACTCCGTTACTCTTTGTAGTAAAGAACAACATCGCCATAAGCTTACGCAGATTAGTATCAAAGGTCGTTCCGTTGAGGCAGTTCTTACTGGCTATAAAAGCCACATCCTGACGTACCACGACCCTTTCATACAGTCTTCTTGTTATCTCAAAACTCGTAAAATCATTACTCGCGCCAAATACCCTGTCATTGTCTGTAGATTCATTCAACCCCCGGATCTTATTGTTCAGATTGAGTGCATACCTGTAATAATCCATATTCGTGCCGTTGTTTACGATTATGATATCCGCATCTTCGATCTCCTCTATGGTAACCTCTGCCGGCTCGCATGCTTTAACCTGAAGGGCATATTCATCCTTCCAGGCGGAAACACCGGATTCGGGCACACCCATTACATCTCTTATGAATTTATCCTGGTTCATATATCTGATACGTTTTTGACCGGTTACATTAACGTCCTGGGGTTTGTTCGACTCATCGTTATACACAAATATATAATCGTTACGGTTTGAGTTGTAATAGAAGCGTGAGCGGAACTTCGGATTAGCCGTATCCTTATCAACGATCGAGTACACACCCAGATTTCCGCCTATATACTTGTAATATCCCTTGTATGTTGTATCGAATTCAAACGCGAACGGTTTTATCCCCGTATTCTGCTCCTGAAACTTTGAGTTCATCTCCTTTATGGTATTAGGCAGTCCGTTCTGGCTGTTGTCAAAATCAGGGCCGGGATTCTTGTTGATAAGAGCATCCATATATGCTTCTCTCATCTGCACTTCGGATACGATGGTCTCTCCGTCCTTTCTGATTTCCTTAACAGGAGTTCCATCCGGTTTTACAAAAGGCTCACATCCGGCTATCGTAAAGCCTACCACAGCCTTTTTCTTCGTCGGAACGATCTCAAGGATCTTGAGAAGATGCTGCCCGTCCTCGGTGATCACAAAATCCTCCACCGAGTTGGCACTGTCTGAGTCCGTACCGTTATACTCGCCGTCCGCAAGCGCTATATCCATCTCATGTTCTTCGGTCACGATCCGAAGACCGGATGTATCTTCTCTTCCGGCAAGATCGATATACAATGAAACATCGGCAATACCCATGCAGACTATCATCGTAATTGCCGTAACGTGGATCAATATGCGGTTTTTTGCAAACGCCCGAAAGATATCTTTCATAATTCCACCTATTCTTCCTTCTTCTTAAGGTTGTAGGAGTCAGTGTCAACGTATATCGTTTCTGTTACTTTGTTTCGCAGATAAGTAGTATCATCAACATGTTTGCTGTAGTTATTCGAGCCCCATCCGTGCTTTTCAAACTGAAGTTCAACCTTCACCTCGATCGGATTTACGTATGTATACTTTGTCGGGTCGGGATCCGTCTTATCAAAGCTGATCGAACGCGGATCCGGAATGATCGCAAACTTTGTGGCATTCTCCCCCAACAGATACGGTGTCTTGTCACCTTCTGCCAGAACACCTGCACTCTCGGAGGCGGCAAGTGCCTTTATTGTGGTTGCCGGAACAGCCTCAACCTCCTTCATATATATGGAGAACTTTCCGTCCGTAACTGTTGACGGAACAAATATCACTCCCTTAAAGCCCTTGGAACCGCCGATGTCTGCATTTGGATTTCCAAACATCGCATACTTCGTGTAAGGTTTTCCCGTATCGGTCAGATTAACTGTGCTGTCCTGTTCGACAACGAATGCGGATGCTCCCATTATCTCATCCATCATCATGTTAAGGTTCGATTGAAGTTCATACTGCATCGCGGTATTCACGCTCTCGTTGTTATACATTCTGATGGAAAAGGTGATAAGCGCGGCAATAGAGCCCGACACGATTACTCCGATGGAGATCGCGATGATAAGTTCCACCAGAGATAAACCTCTATTATTCGGTTTTAAATACTCTTTTTCATACACTTTCGTTATTTACCCGTAAAATGTCTGCCCGTTGTTTTTACGATCGTCACGTCCGCCGTCTTTGAAGTATTCTTTGTCGAAGTTACCGTGATCGTGTACACACCCTTATCCGGGTCGGAACCGTTCACTTTATCGATACTGCCCTTGGACTTGTCAAACACCACGGAAAAATCACCTGTCATGGCGACAGCATCCCCTTTTACCGTTATCGATACACTCTTATCAAGCGGCACCTTCTTTACTTCCTCGGTTGCAACTCCGGGAACATCTCTTGTTATCAGGACATAACTTCCCTTAGGATCCGTATCGATATGAAGAAGACACTTAAACGTTCCTTCCCTTGACATTGAAAGCGTCCGCGTCTCGCTGAGCGCATCATCTATCCTGACGGCAACGTAATTTGCATCCCTTGAGAACATCATTGATATTCCAAGGGCCGTCACTCCCGTCATGATCGTCATTATCGATATGACAACGATCAGTTCGACAAGGGATATACCCCTGTTATCCGATATTCTATTTTTCACCCTTCTGCCAGTTCTCATAGTGCATAAAATCATTATAATCCGCTTCTATACGATCCCTTGTGACCTTAGATCCGGGATCTACCTTGTACATGTGGCTGCCGTCACTCTTGGTAAGATATCTGATCAGCATGTAATCCCTGTCTTCGATCGCATCATCCCAGTCGGCCGAGACGCTGTCATTCTTGATGATATTCATCTCCTTCTCGATCCGCGACTGGATAAGACCCTTATCGTATGTAATCGTATTATTCCCCATAAGGGTTATCGTGCCTGTTGCCATAAGCAGTCCGTCAACGGTCATTCCTGCCGGAACGGTTATGTCTCCGTCCACAATGGCAACACCCTTAAATGTCGTTCCCGAAAGAAGCGCACCCGGAACAGTCGAAAGAGTTGAAAGATTGATACTCTCATCAGTGGCAATGCATACTCCGTAAGCACCGGGCTTGAGTCCCGCAGAGCCTGCATTTCCTATTGAAGTACTGATGCTCATTGTATCTATGCTTCCGGTATCAATAAAATGACTGATCGGAGCCGTTGAATCAACGGTCCACTCAGGCCATTCGGCAGCACTTATTCCCCTTTCCGGGGCAGGATCTCCTTCAAGCAGCATATCCTCCTTGCCGTCAAGCAGGGTGCATAACAGCATATAACGCTTAAACAGTTTTTCAGTATATCCCGAATATCTGAGCATTCCATCCGTATTGCTCAGAACGTTGCTGTCAAGCGTTCCGCCTTCACGCTGATAATTGACCACCGCATTCTTGGCATAATAATGCGCATCATCCACATGACCGGGGGCTGTATTTCCGACCACGCACTGCTTAAGATCAAAATAATAATCATAATCCATCGAATTATATATACGCTTATACAGTCTGTACGCACTCGGCTGAACCTTCTCGGATTCCTCATGATCGATATAATCACCCTTTGATGTATAGGTTGATCGGCATCCGTTCTTGTTGTTGTTCCAGTCATCATCATATCCCTTTTCGGATGTCATTATATCCAGGAAAAATCTTGTCTTTGATGATACCGAGCCCCCCGTTCCGACCGGTCGGTAATCAAACGTTCCGTCGGAATACCATGCCTTGTCTTCATCAAACTCCAGGTAATCGTAGTATACCGGTAATAAGCTCCCGGATACCGCGACGGTATATTTTTTGTGGATCGTGTCAAAGTTGGGATTACTGATATCCGTACCGTAATTGAGGTACTTCAGCCCAAACCACGGCTGTCTGCCTCCCGCGCCCTTGATCGCATCCTTTGATGCATCATTTATCTTGACGGCATTGTTATCTTCCGCAGGGTTCGGTCCGTCCAGAAAATCCGTCGGTACGAGATATAACTGCTGGTTGGTCTTTAATGCAACAGATTCCGCAGTGGGAACAACCTGGGCTTTATAAGTTGACGGATTAGCCTCCATCGTATCGCCATCAGTATCCTCACCCGTTGTAAAGTCAATGAACGCTTTTCCCATAAGGACAAAATTGTTGATATCCCTCATGTCAAGATAGGCATTTGATCCGTTGACTATGATGGCTGAACTTATCCCGTCCTCACGCCCTGACTTTGCTCCAAGTACATTGGTCAGCGTTTTGTCATTGTATCCGTAATAGTTTCCCTCGATCTTCACACTGGTATTATCTGCATTAAGTGCCAGATCGTTTAAGGCAAATGTATTGGCATCGATATCTATCGTAAGGTCATCATCATCTATCGGCAGTACTGTCTGTTCCGTAATGGACGCTTTTACCGGATCGCCGATAGTCCTCATCGAGGTATACCAGAAGTTTGCAAGATTTGCATCGCCCTCGGACGAGGGTGTCATAACCTTTATCTGCGGTTCCGTTCCGGAAAGATTGATGTTTCCCTTCGAGATCACGTAGTTACTCGTAAACGAAGCTTTTCCATCCTTGATATTGATCCCGCCGTATACATTGTCCCGTGAAAACCGGTCGCTGTCCTCGATAAACGTATCATCAACTCCGGTGATCTTTGTCGCATGGACACCCGCATATACATTTCCGTTTATGTTGCAGCCGCTTGTTCCTCCGGTGATATACAGACCTTTATTTGCGATCAGTCCGTAATCGGAAACATCAGCATTTGTTCCGAGAAAATCCACGGTCGGAATGGTGATGATAACGTCCGTGGTGATAACGGATCTGTATCCGGATGCATCCGTGACCGAAACCTGTACATCCTTGAGCGCAACACGCTCTGCAGTATCCGCTGTTGCCGTACTTCCGTCCTTCTTCTGATATTGCAGGACCGCATCGTTTAACACTTCTCCTCCGGATGATGCGAGTATATAAGCTTCCAGATTATCCTTTTTGACCTTGTTGTCAACGGTTGAATCAAGCTTGTCTATCGTACTGTATGCCGCTTTTACGAATTCCTTTCTGAAGGACTTCTCTGCTGTTTCGGCAAGATTGTAATCATCCCCGGAAGGCTCGTCCACGAGCCCAACCTTTTTAAATGCCTTCTCATATTCGCTTCCGGCTATAACGGCAAGTTCCTGTCCCAGTCCCGTATAAATGTCATTCAGCGATTTTTCCGCATAGTAAAAATCACCCTTCGTACGTCTGTCTATTCCCTTCATGCGGACATTGACAAGCGAGGTCCCGAGAATGATGGATGTCAGAATGGTAACAAAAGCTATCGCCACGATAACAGTGATGAGTGTCGATCCTGTGTTTTCCCGTATTAAATTTACGCTGATCTTCTCATTGTGTTTATGCATATTACATTCTCATGATCACACAACCTTGTGTAAAACTGCCTTTATGGCGGTGATACAGGAGTGGGTGTGGGATCATCCGCGCTTATCGTGGATTCGAGCCTTGCATATTCCTTACCCGGCTCTCCGGGCTTGGTCAGAACGACGGTAATGTCGTATACTCTTATCCTCGCTTCTTCTCCGTACAGATGTCCCTCCTTGGTGATATTGCTATTATCAAGATTGGTTATAAATCTTATATTGCCGTAATCCTGATGTCCGTCCGCCTCAAGCGCGTCCACGTGCAAATAAGTAAATGAATACGTATCGTTAAACTTGACAGCCAGCGGTCCGTTGCTGTCATTCTTATCCTGTCTGATAAAAAAAACCTTGTGCGAAGCCATCGGAACTGTAGGATCCGTGATCGCGGATGGATTTGAAGTATCCTTTATGTTGATCGTTTCCCTGATATTTCCGATGTCGGGCCTCTCCGGCAGAAGATTTCCCACCGTGTAGAAAATATAGATATTACTGTCAAGGGGCTTCTTGGTTCCGTCACTTCTCTCCTCCTGGACAAATGTTCCGGTGTAGAGTTCGCGCACGTATTTATTTGAGGAAGCATCCGTGTAGGTAACGGTCGCTTTAACGGTAACGCCCGGGTGAAGTCCGGTAAAACTTGTCTTGATAATATCAACCGTCTTCGATGAGATCGTGGCAACGTGTGTAGGATAATCGGCTATCTTCTGATTGAAGTAATTAAGCGCTTCCTTATCGTACCTGTTAAACTCCTTTGCGGACGAAAGCACCGCCTGGGACATGGTATCTATATCCTCGATCCTCGGCAGTTTTAACCTGTTGGCATCCGCAACATTATCCGCCTTGGTGGCGATATCATCATCGCCCGTTTTGTAGCTGTCAGTATCTATGGTAACAGCTACATTAAACTCCTCACCCTGTGTGGCCGTCACCGGATTCTTGGACGTTAAGACATAATTTGTACCGTTATCCGTAAAGTTCCAGGCAGGATCGGTCTTCAGAACGCTTATGGATGAGCTCTTCATCTCCTCCATGATCTTCTCGGCAAGACTTGTGGCATTCTGAAGCGACTGGGCCTTTGAATTGGCCTTTGTTGCCATTCCCATCGATTTCATGAGCGGAACCGCCGCTATCGCAAGGATGCTTACGACAATGATCAGCTCCACAAGGGAAAATCCGGCATTATTCTGTTGTTTACTGTCCGCCGTTAACCGTAACATTTCCCGCTCTTTCCGTGATCGTAACTCTCGGGTTATTCGTATCGTCACCCTCAATATTTACAATAACCGGTATATCCGATTCATTGACCACATGAATACCGACCGCACTCTCGTCATCATCCGTCATCCTCGTTGTCGATATGACGCGGATATACAGTTTTGCATCTCCCTCTTTGCTGATGGTGTCGGTATATTCGTTCTTTCCGATCTTGTAATAAACATCATATGTTCCGTCAGAACCGGTCACCTTAAAGTTGACATCCTCTTTCTTGTTGATGCTGCTTGTGACATACGTTGTCTCCGTGGCATCATCCGCACGTCCTATGGTCTTGCCGTTCGTATTATCCGTGACCGCATTGACCTTAACAATATAGTCGGTTCCCAGTTCATCAAGCGCTTCCTCCGGAATCTCTCCGGTCAACAGCGACAGGAAATCCGAAGCAATGTCGGAGAGCAGATCCAATATCGAACCGCCGTGGTTTGAATTAGTGAAAACATTATCGGTTCCCATGGCATCTACATCCGTAACGACCTCCGGAAGTTCGCGGCCCGGTCCGAGTACAGCCCACTGCGACAGAACCATCGTACCGTTGACAAGTCCCGTCGAAAGACCAAGTTCGGTATCTCGATACATAAGATCGGCCAGACCCGTTCCTCCGTTCTGCGCGCCTGCTTCCGGCGCGCCTTCTGCTGCGTCGGCACCATCGCCGGTACTCTCTCCCTCTGCTGCCGCGACGTTCTCCTCCAGCTGAGCCTGTTCGACATCAGATGCACTTTCTTCATCCTGTCCGTTTATCATCATCTTCGTCTCTTCGGCGAATCTCATCTGATTGAACCAGATAGGTATGTCGGCCTCGGCATGGCTTGCGAACATGATCGATTTTTCATCGGAGTTATCCTCCGGAAACTGCTCAATGATCGCATCCATCTTCTCTTGTGATTCGGTTATGCCGTTCTCATATACATCCTTATTCTCATAAGCTTCCCTCTTCTCGCGAAGCTCTGCCTCAAGCTGTGTTTTCTCCATCGACAGCTGATCGATCTTGTCGAGAAAAGGCTTTCCCACAAGAAAATATGCTGCGGCAAGTATTATCAGTGCTCCGAGGTATACAAGTAATTTCTTATCACGATCGCTCATTACTCAACACCTCCTTCCGCAGGTTCCGAAACCTCTTCGGAATCGGAAGTATCATCTTCGACAGTATCATAATCTTCAGGCTGCGGTGCCTCTTCAACTTCTACCGGTTCAATATCGGATGTCTCGGCAGTTTCCTCATCCGGGGCAGCAGCCGTATCAGACTCCGATCCCTTCTTGGGATCATCGTATTTGAGCGTAAGTGTCATCTGGAAAGCGTCATCTGCGGAATAATCCGTGATGCTTTCGTTAATGTATTCCGTTTTAACATTTTCTATGTACGGCAGTTTTTTAAGTTCCTTGATAAACTGTGCAACTGCAGGCTTACCGTAACTCTTTCCGATAATCGTTACCTCTCCGGAATTGGACGAGAACTTTGTGATCCCCACCGCAGAGGGCTGAACCTTTTCCAGGTCTTCAACAAATCTTGCAAGCGACTCATTTGCACCCTTGGTCGTATCATACCAGTTCTCAAGCGTGGCAAGATCAGACTGTGCCATCTCGTATCTGCTCTTTAAGTCTCCCACATCCTCGATCGCCATGATCTGTGCACGCAGGTTGTCATTATCCGCCTTATTGTTAAAGTAAACAAACAGAATGCCTCCGCACATCGCCACGGCAACAACGCCGGCGAATATAAGTATCCACCACGGAAGGCCTTCACTCTTTGCTTTTTCACCCTTCTTTCCCTCAGCGGAAATGTTTATGTCGATCGGGTCGATGATGGCACCGATATTGGCCAGATAGTTCGCAACTATCTCATCGGACAGGACATTGTGGTTTTTGATCTCGACACCCCGGAGATGTTCAACAACCTCAACATCATAGTCCATCTCATCGTTGATCAGTTCCGGAAGACCGTTTACGGAGTTCACGTCACCGATCATAAACACACGCTCTATCGGGTGCTCGGTATTTCTGGCCCTGTAGAATTCAAGTATTCGGCCGACGCTTGAAAGGAGGGATCTGACGGCATCGGCTACATCCGGATACGTATTTGCAAGATCGGACAGATCCTCTTCGATAAGTGCCGCATCCGCTTCCTCATCAGAAACATTTCGCGCCGTCTTGACGGCATCTGCGATTGAAAGTCTTCCGTACGGAACGCTTCGCTGCATTACCATCGTTGCGCCGTTCATTATATTTACAACAGTATTCTCACTGCCAACCTGCAGTACCGCATCTATGCCTTCACCGGCAGTCTGCAGTTTCAGAAGCTGCAGTATCGAGTTACCCGAATAATCTATGGCCTCGACGCTCATTCCCATTGCCCTGGCCAGTTCGTAATACTGTTCTATAAGCTCATTCGGGGTCGCCGTTACAGACAACCTGTAGTTTTTCACATTGTCATTCTGTACGATCTCTATGATCGAATGATTGAATGTGTAGTTTTCAAGATTTGTAATGGGAAAATAATCAGATGCATTGACCTGAACAATATCTTTGATCCTGTTCTCTTTGCAGAACGGAATGATCGCCTCTTTATTGGCGATACGTTTTGACGTGATCGTGAAAACGATCTTTCTGGCAGAAAAGCCTTCTCCCGAAAGGCCCTGCTTTATCGCATTTGCAAGCGCCTCCACATCAAGGATGACGCCGTCTTCACATAACCCCTCCGGAATGATGAGGTCGATAGCATTATATACCTGAACTTTTCTCTTGCCCGCAAGAGCAACCTCACAGACCTTTACGATCTCACTCCCCAGCGAGATCGACAGCACTTTTCCTGCCATATGACTCTCCTATGTTTTCCTTATTCAGCCCACCGATAACGTTGCCAGGTAGGCGCTGACTATTCTCTCTCCCCACAGACTTGCTATAAATATACCGAACGCCAGATAAGGTCCGAAAGCAAGTACATGATCTTCGTTTGATACTTTCATTCTGATCAGATGTATAACGGAACCGGCAATACAGCCTATGACAAATGCCAGAATGCAGCTCTTCCATCCGAGAAACAGCCCTGCGGCTGCCATGAGCTTTATATCCCCGCCGCCTATTCCTCTTCCTTTGGTTATCAAAAACAGTATGAGCAAAAATCCGCTGACAGCTGCGGCTCCTATTAGGTGATCACCGGGTGTCATCGGGATCCACGAGAAAAAAAATCCCTTTGCGCTGTCCGGCTCATAGCTGTAATCCCACGCCCCATGGGCCTTTGCGGCATCGAGCGCGGTAGATATGATTCCCAATACCGCAATAAACACGTTAAGACCGAACGGTATCTCGTAAGTCCGCCAGTCTATAACAGCTATCACAATAAGTGTCGATATGAGCGCCATTGTAAGAACGCTTTTTAGATCAAGACCCATTACGGCATATACGAGACAGTACAGTGTTCCGTTTAACAGTTCGATCAGCGGATACTGGATTGAAAGTTTCGCACCGCACATCCTGCATTTGCCCCTGAGCAGTAGGAAGCTTATGACCGGAATGAGGTCGTACCACTTTATCACGTTCCCACATGCCATGCAGTGGGAACGTGTTGTGGTAATGTCTTCATGCTTCGGTATTCTGTAAATGCACACATTCAGGAAACTGCCTACCAGAACACCAAATAGAAATTCTAAAATAAGAAGCATATGCTTATCTTACTTGAATATATCTGACATATCCTTTGTCGCATCCGATGTATTAGCAAATGCCGCGTTGCCACCGCTCCATGTATAATTAGCCTGCATAGCATATTCCTTGGGACCAGCCGGCCAGTTACCAGACGACAGGGCAATCGGTGAAGTAACACCATCGAGACTTGTTACGCCTGCAGGCATCGATATGACAGCTGTCTTTGTCGATCCACCATTTATGGTAATCTTAAAATCAGTCGCTGAAACGCCTTCATTTCCAGCAATATAAGCTTCGACAGCTGTCTTTGCCTGCTGAACATTCTGCATATCTTTAGATACTCTCGAACGCTCAATATACTTGATGAACTGAGGAGCCAGTACGCCAACAAGGATAGCCATGATGGCAATAACGATGATCAGCTCGACAAGCGAGAAACCTTTGTTGTTCATTTCTTTCTTATTCATACTCTAATCTCTCCTTTGCATATGAATTAAGTGATTTATCTCATATAAACCGTGACGTCTGCTCCCCATCACAGCATATATCATATTATATATCGGCATTTTAGCCCCGATACTTTATTATATCACATTCTCATGCAGTGTGACATTTATTTAACAAATTCGTTGCGTCCTATATAATATATGACGTTTGCAGCAAGGCAAATGGTTCAAGCTGTGCTCCGCCTTACTGCATTTTTTACATATTACCGATCGAATCGTACAGCGTGAGCATCGGCTGCAGGATGGCCATGATGATCACTCCTACTATGACCGCAAGAACAACTATGATAAGAGGCTCCATTACCGCCATCATCTGTTCCGTTGCCTCGGCAACTTCTTCCTCGTAGTATTCGGCGATGTTCTCAAGCATGTCCTCAAGTTCACCGGTCTCTTCACCGATCGATGTCATGTGAACTACCATAGGCGGGAAAAGTCCGCTCATCTTGATCGGTTTTGAAAGCGATGTTCCGTTTGCGACCTGGTCCCTCGCCTGATATACCGCACGCTGGAACAATATGTTTCCGTCCATGGAGTTACCCGTTATCTCAAGCGCTTCCATCATCGGAACACCGGCACGCAGCAGCGTTGAAAGCGTTCTTGCAAATGTCGCGCAGTTTGTCTTTGTCTGCAGCTGTCCCATGCCGGGCATTTTAAGCTTGAGCGTCCCGAACAGGACTCTTCCGCTTATGGTCTGCGCGTACAGTTTGATACCTATGACGAGAGCAACAACGATTATCGCAAGCAGCCACCAGTATGCCACAAAGAAATCCGACATAGCTATGACCATCTTCGTCATGAACGGCATCTCCACATCCATATCCTCGAACATGGCCATGAAGTTCGGTATAACGAATGTCATCATCGCAACAATGACACCGACTGCAACTATCATGACTATAATGGGATATATCGTGGCTTTCTTTATGATCGCCTTCAGTTTTGCTTCCTTCTCAAACTGAAGCGCCATTCTCTCAAACGCCGTCTCAAGTGAACCTGTTGCTTCACCTGCCTGGACAAGGTTTACGAATATCGATGGAAAAACCTTGCTCTGCTTACGCATCGCTCCCGATAGAGTTTCACCCTTTCCTAGATCATCGACAAGGCTGACGGTCGCGGCCTTCAATGCCTTATTCTCGGTCTGCTCACTCATCATCTGCAGGGCGTTGATAACGCTGACACCTGCTTTTAATATCGCAACAAACTGGCGGCAGAACACGGCGTAATCTCTCGTTTTGACACCGCTTCCTCCGAGATGTATCTCCTTGTTCAGAGCACTTTCCGGCTCAAGCTTCATAACGATCAGGCCGTCTGCTTTTAACTTGCTTGCAGCCTGTTCCTGGTTTGTCGCCGAAATACTTCCCTTTTTTTCTTTTCCGTCAGGCCCGACGGCCCTGTACATATAACCCGGCATATGATCTTCATCCCTTCATGATGTTTTAAGAAGCAGACCATTCGCATTGCGCTGCGCTTCATGCTCATGTCCGTTGCTTTCGCAACTTACAGTCTCCGTAATATGCCCGCTTACAAGCAGGCTTGAAGCGTGCATCTTCCGAAGCCTGTCTGCTTCAAAAGTTATCGCTCAAATCCTGTTTCCCATCGTAGTCTTATCCTGCGCGAACAGCAGTGCATCTTCTCTGTCTATCTCGCCGCGCATGTAAAGATCCATGATCGCATCATCCATCGTTATCATTCCCATCTTCCTGTTCGTCTGGATCGTGGAAGTGATCTGATGGCTCTTGTTTTCACGGATCAGATTTCGTATTGCCGAATTGGCATGCATTACCTCGAATGCCGCGCATCTGCCTCCGCCGACCCTCGGTATCAGCTGCTGCGATACAACCGCCTCCAAAACATTTGCAAGCTGCGTTCTGATCTGCTGCTGCTGATGTGGCGGGAATACATCTATGATACGGTCGACGGTAGATGCCGCACCTATCGTATGCAGTGTCGAGAAAACCAGATGGCCTGTCTCAGCTGCCGTGATCGCGGTACTTATCGTCTCAAGGTCACGCATCTCACCGACGAGTATAACATCGGGATCTTCACGAAGAGCGGATCTTAAGGCAATGGAATAATCGTCTGTATCGATCCCGACCTCACGCTGGTTAACAATAGATTTGTCATGCCTGTGCAGATACTCTATCGGGTCTTCGAGCGTGATGATATGCGCATCCAGTTCCCTGTTGATCTTTCCGATTATCGAAGCGAGCGTTGTTGATTTTCCCGATCCGGTAGGTCCCGTGACAAGTACAAGACCGCGCTTTTTATCATACAGCTCGACAACGGATTCGGGAACACCGAGTTCCTCGGGACGCGGTATCTTATTACCGACAAGCCTGAATACCATCGCACACGTTCCGCGCTGTCTGAACGCGTTTACACGGTAGCGTCCGAGCTGTGAGATGGAATATGAGAAATCCCACTCACCCTTATCATCAAATGCCTTCGTCTGCTTTTCATTCATGATACCGTAAAGCAGTCTGTGTGTATCATCCGGCATGAGCCTCGGGAAGTTCATCTCCTGAAGATGACCCGAGACACGCATCTTGGGCGGTATTCCTACCGTGATATGCACGTCACTTGCTCCCGACTGGTTGGCAACCGTCAGGATCTGTTCGATCGTTACAGTGGAAGCTGCACTCTGTAATTCCATTTCCGTTCTCCCAATTGAATGTTCTGTCAATGTGTCAAGGGTGTGTCAGAGGGACGGTTCTTTTGACACGTTTTTTCAAAATGTGTCAAAAGAACCGTCCCTCTGACACACCCTTGACACATTTGACACCTACGACACACTCAGCCTTCGTCCTCGTATGCGACCTTACGCATCTCGCTTATCGTGGTCACGCCCTGCAGAACGTATTCCGCTGCTGCTCGGCGCAGTGTCGTCATGCCTTCCTTGACCGCCTGCTCTTCTATCTCATCGGCATTGGCTCCTCTTGAGATCATTCCGGCGATCTTATGAGATATCGGCATAATCTCGTATACACCTATACGGCCCTTGTAACCCTTGGAACACTCTCTGCATCCGACGGGTTCGTAGATGATGCATTCCTGATCTTCGGGAACGCGCAGTGCCCTTTTTTCATCCGAGTCCGCCTGCTTCTGGCGGCGGCACTTCGGACACAGTTTTCTGACAAGTCTCTGTGCGATTATACCCACAACCGAATCACCGATCAGATACGGCTCAACGCCCATATCGAGAAGACGCGTGATCGAACTTGCTGTTGAGTTCGTATGAAGCGTAGATATAACGAGATGTCCGGTGATGGATGCCTTAACGGCGATCTCCGCCGTCTCCGTATCTCTTATCTCACCGATCATGATGATGTCAGGGTCCTGACGCAGGATGGAACGCAGTGCCGAGGCAAATGTAAGATCCGCTTTCACATTGACCTGCACCTGGTTGATACCGTTAACGTTTGCCTCCACGGGGTCCTCGACCGTTATGATGTTTACTTCATCGGAATTAAGCTCCGACAAAACGGTATAACATGTCGTTGATTTACCGGAACCTGTAGGTCCCGTAACAAGTATTATCCCGTGAGGATTGGACATTATCGCATCAAACCTCGGAAGTTCTCTTTCGTTAAGTCCGAGATACTTTTTATCTCTTGTCAGGCCGTCCTTTGATGTCAGTCGCATAACAACCTTCTCACCGAACACGGTCGGAAGTATGGATACACGGACATCGTACTCCTTACTGTCTACAACAACGGTAAGACGTCCGTCCTGAGGTTTTCTCTTCTCTGAGATATCCAGGTTTGATATGATCTTGATCCTGGCTACGAGTGCGGGAAGGAGTGATTTGTCGTAATCCATGTTTTCAACGAGGACACCATCGATACGGAATCTGACCCTTACTTCCCTGTCAAGTGCTTCTATATGTATATCCGATGCTCCCTGTCTGACCGCAGTCTCAAGCATCGTATTTACGAGCTTGACGATAGGTGCATCTTCAATGTTCTCGAATTCCACATCCGATGCGGATGTATCAAACGCTATCTCAGCGGCATGCTCCTCCTGGAACTGCGCTGCCGCCGCCCTTGCCTGTTCCTTACCGTAACGTCTGTCAAGCTGAAGCGATATCTGTGCGCTCGGACAAAAGTAAGGAATGACCTCCATGTTGGTCATTATCATGACATCGTCGATCGCCATGATGTTCATGGGATCGGCCATGGCAACCTTTAAGATGTTGGGATTCTTCTCGTCAAATCCGAACGGGATCAGCTGGTTTTTCTTCATCAGATCTTCGGAAACGAGTCTGACCGCATTGTCATCAAGACCCTCTTTTCGAAGATCCACCGTATCTATGCCGAGCTGGGTTGAGAGGATATTGGAAAAATCCTCCTGTGACACGTATCCGAGAGCGATCAGCGTCTCACCGAGCTTGGCTCCTCTTATCTTTTGTTCTTTAAGTGCCGTCTCGAGCTGTGCCGGTGTGATCAGCCCCTCACTGATCATCAGGTCACCGATACGGACCTTTTTTCTGATTATCGCCATAACCTTCCCCTGTATAATAAATACATATCAACACGATTATACACAAGTTAACATAATATTACAAGAATGATTCACTCGGTAGTGATCGATATATCCTCTGCGGATTCCTCCTCAGTGATGGTCATGTTTTCCTCTCCGGATACCGTTGAGATCTCTCCTCCCGTTTCGACCGCCTCACGAAGCTTCGGTACAAACGAAGCATAATCGACCATCGAGATATCAAGATCAACCTCTCCCTTTACCCCGGGAATGCTGCCCTTATCGGTGTACTGCCACATCGTAAAATCATAAAGGAAATCATTCTCTTCAAGATACTGCGGTGCCCAGAAATCATACTGTCTGAGCGACTCAACGTTCATGTAGCGTCTGATCCAGTTTTCGGATGCATATACCATCGGATAGTATCCGGCCTCTTTGATCTTTTCGCAGAATGCTGTGATGATCTCGGTCCTGAGTTCATCGGATATTTCCGTCGTGTTCGATCTGGCGCTCTCGTCATCAATGTACTCTGTATCAAAAGCAACCGGATACGATATGTTATGTCCCTCGATCAGTTTGAGCGTATACTCGGCCTCTTCCTCGGCCTCTTCAACCGTAAGCGCCTGGGTGAAAAAATATACCCCGAGCTTTAATCCGACACGTTCGGCCTCCGATGCATACTGTTCAAACTTCTCATCCTTTGCAAGGCCTCCCGCGGAATATCCCCTGTAGCCGCACCGGAGCATTACGAACTCACATCCCGATTTTGCAAGTTCATCAAAATCAACATACTTGTTATGATACGAAAGATCGCATCCAAGATGGCTGATCTTCTCTCCGTTCTCGTCAAAGTATGCCATGAACCCGTTATCTATCCGGAAATTTTCGGTGTTGTACGGATTCACGGAAAGCTGCCCCTCTTTCAGTTTTCTTTCCGGAACATAAACATTTGTAACGTTGATATGGCTCTGCTCCTCGATAACGGTGGCAAGCTCTTCCTGAACCGCAGCCAGTTCACGCGCCATCTTTTCATGGATTATGAGCATACCGGCGATCAGACCTGTTGCGAAACCAAGCACGAGCACTATGATGACCGTGCCATAGTTTCTGCGTCTTCGTCGTCTTTGCGGCGGTGTTTTGATCACCTGATTCGGATCGTAGTTATCTCCCACTGTTTCCCCCTTATATCCAGTTCCCCGGTATTTTCACAAGACAGTCCCCCCTGTCTTTATATTACTTTGACAGTGCTGCGTTCACTCTGTCGATAAGCTCCGATGAAAAGAAATTCTCCTCCATAACGATCGGTATCACGCTTTCATCACGGATGATCTGATCGAGCGAATTGTATACTTCCTGCGGCTCGGCACCGGCGCTGTCATGTCCTATGACAAACACATCCGGATGATGGTTTCTGATGTACTCTATTGCATCGACCGTAGAGCGTACGATCTTTGCCTTGAAGTTATTAGCCTGAAGATTTTCGCGCATTTCCTTAAGGCGCGCGATATCGTTATCGAGTATCAGTACCTCGGGTGTGACCTTTCGCTCCGGATTCTCATTAAACACCTTATCGAGTCTCGACAGGAGTTCTCCCTTCGGTATCGTCTTGACAAGATATCCGGCGGCCCCCTTGGACATCAGCTCCCTTACGAGATTGGGGTTGGAAACTCCCGACAGAAAGACAACGGGGACATCGCTCATCGCAGGGTTTGCAAGGATCTCGTCAAATGCCTGCAGACCGTTCACCACCGGCATATCGATATCCAGCAGTATGAGGTCGGCATTGTAACTTTCCATCCTCTCAACAAAGCGGTAGCCCGCATTCTCGGTCACAACATCGTATAACTCCTCGAGATACTTTCTGAGGATCTTGAGTGTCATTATATCGTCGTCAACTATCAGTACTCTTTTTTTCATTGATACCGGCCTCTTAAAAATACCTTCCCGTCGCCTTGTCGTAGTTATCGAAAAATCCCTTGACCGACTGTGCTATCAGACCCTGTGTTATCGGTTTGTTCAGTATCCCCACGATGAACGGCCCCATAAGAGCTGCTCTGGGTTCGGTATAGTTATCGCCCACCAGAAACATTATCGGAAGCGTGGCGCATCCCGGTTGATTGCGGAGCGATGCCACCGTCGCCATCCCGCTCATTCCCGGAAGCACCGGATTTATAAGAAGAAGATCGGCGCGGCTCCTGACAAAATAATCTATCGTTTTTATCCCCGAATCGAGCGGGACAACGTTATAGTTCTGTGTCAGGAAAAGCGTGCACAGCTTCCTTGTCTTAAGATCATCATCGACTATCACTATAGTACGCTTTGATCCCGGATCCGGCTTCGGAGTCTCATGCCTGGGCCGGTCCTCGATCTTGATAGTACCCTGGGCATTAAATGCCCCTCCGGGATTATCCAGAGCCTTCTGCCTTAAGCGGCTGATCGAATCGGATGCGCTTTGCTGTTCTCCCTTTATGACCTGCGAAGAGGACGCTGCCCTCCTGAATCCTTCAAGTATCTGATCTTCGACGTCCGCCTTCTTCCTTGCTTTTACAAGGAAAGGTGACATCTGCACTTCATTATTCTTCTTCCCGGGGCTCTTATCTTTCCTGCGTCTTGTGAAGTCATCATCGTCCCTTGCATCCTTCGCAGACTGCGCGGCGTCTATGAGTGTCTTTATATCCTCAACGCGTTTTCTTCCGCGTGCCAGTGCAACTTCAAGGTTGACTATTCTCGACTCCATATCGAGAACAAGAGACCGCTGGTCACCCTCCGGAGCCTTAACGCTCTGCCCCATCAGCCTGTCGATGTTTCTGGTCTCCTCATACGCACTCTCTTCCGGGGACGGCATGAAATCGGCCTTCTCAAGCGCATCGTTTATAACCCCGAACAGCTCGCTCTCATCGATCGCGCCGACATAAAATGTTACGTCTCCTATCTCGAGAAACTCCAGACTCTTATCGGAAAATTCATCTTCCGTAAGAACTATCACCGGGATCGCGGCTATGTCGGGGTCCCCCGATCTGTTTATCATCCAGTCATAAACATACAGTCCGAAGCTTTTGGGATCATCACCGTTTAATATTACAAAATCGGGAAGATCACCGTTTCCGTCGCGTTTTAAATAATCCAGCGCTCCCTCAGCACTCCCTGCTGCCACGCTTTCAACATAATCAGGAAGCACGCTCTGTACGAGCCGGCGTGTTTCCTTATCGTCATCAATTATGATCGCACGTAACTGAGGCATTAACTGTTGCTCCTTCTTGCGTCACTCGAGTGTTTCAACCTTCAGTGCCTTGGGCTCATCCGCCTGTTTTTCCTTCTTGTCGGGTGCAGCCTCACTCTTTTCGTCAGTTTTCTTCGCCTTGGCGTCCTCGCTCTTTTTTGTGCTCTCCGCATCAAGCTTTGTCTCGGTGCTTTGAGGTTCCTGCTGCGGTTTTACAACTTCGCGAAGCTTGAGCTTTCCCCTCTTCGACTTGGATCTGTCAACGTTCATGTTGCATTTGCCCTGGAACACAGACTGTTCATCGATAAGAATGCGGGCAGTATTGATATCGCCGTACACCTCACCCGTAGGCTCGATATTCGTTTTGTCCTTTATGGTAAGATTACCGTCAATAACACCGGCAACAACAATGTTCTCGGCGATCACGTTTCCCTGGATCTGTCCGTTTGCGGACAGTATTACCGTTCCGTCAGCTACAACTCCGCCGAGCACCGTTCCGTCTATTCTTGCGGACGAATGCGTGATCAGCGTTCCTTCAACCTTTGTATCAGCACCTATAAAAGTTGACTTCGGATCAATGAACTGTCCGTCTTTTCTGATCTCATATGCCACAAAACCGTCATCCGTAAGCACGGCCAGCACATCGCCTTTGGTGACCCTGGTTCCTTCTTCTATCGAAACATCACCGCTGAACCTGTAATACGTTACATAGCCGTTCCCGTGATCGATGGTCACTCCTCTCGTGTAATACGGATTCGAATCATCGGAATCAACATGTATGGCTATACCCTCGGCTGTCGAATCAACAACCGCACCCTTCAGCGTCGTGAACACTATTCCGGATGTCCGTCCGCCCTCAGACTCTCTGTACGGATCCTCTATCATTATGGCCTTGGCATTCCTGATCGGGATCCCGTTCGGTATCGCAGCTTCCTCTGCCTCTATCGCCAGTTCCTCTTCCTTCTTGGAGATGGTATCCTCTATCTTCGAGAAAACCTTTTTGTCGGCCTCCACCTGATCCGAAAGTGCACTTACCGTACCCTCAAGATTTCTGTTCGTCTCGGACAGTTCGGCTATGGAATTACGTGCTTCGTCAAGGGAACCTTTCAGCTTATGGTTGTGCACCATCATCGACAGTACCAGGCAGATCACAATGATCGCCGTTGCAACTGCACCGGTCAGAAGCTGAAGCAGTCTGTCATACGTTACCTCAACGGTTTTGGCTGCATCGGAGGAATTGGGTATGAGTAAAAGAGTATAACCTGTAGTCTGCTTTTTGGTGGCAGCTCTCTTTGTTTTTGTCTCTTCGTTTTTCTTACGGAACAAATCCACACTCTCCCGTTATTTTTCGCAAAAGACTAACACATTAAGTTTACTATCATAGTAACGATTTTTCAAACTTTTTTATTTACATTTAAAGGGTGATGTGCTAGTATTTCGATAGTGCGTACGCACTGTGTGATTTTTATTTTTTCGGAGGTATCTTAGATGAAGGGTACAGTAAAATGGTTCAACAACCAGAAAGGTTACGGATTCATTTGCGACGAGCAGGGAAATGATGTATTCGTACACTACTCCGGACTTAACATGGAAGGTTTCAAGTCTCTTGACGAAGGCGCTTCCGTAGAGTTCGATGTAGTCAACGGCGAAAAGGGCCCTCAGGCAACAAACGTAACAAAGTTATAATCTCAAAGATATGTGCCTTTTTAACTATATAGGATTATGTGGGGAAAAAGTATCAGCGCAAGGGATTATAAAAAAGGAACCGTAATTCGGTTCCTTTTTTATTACTTGTTTGTCATGATCTGCTGCGACATCGCCAGATTCTGCTGCATCTGTGCTTCTATCTGTTTGCCCGCTTCACGCAGATCCATATGTACGCGCTGGAACGCAGCCACAACCTGCGGGTCGAACTGCACACCGGCACCCTGGGTGATTATGTTATATGCCTCTTCATGTGTTTTGGCCTTCTTGTAGCTTCTCTCCGCAACAAGTCCGTCATAAACGTCCGCCACCGCAAGTATCCTTGCAAGTATCGGAATGTTCGCTCCCGCAAGTCTGTCGGGATATCCGTTGCCGTCCACTCTCTCATGATGGTATTTCGCCATCTGGAACGTATAATACAGGAACTTGTTGTTCGGAAGGAGATACGCATACTTCTGGATCGCGGCCGCAGCCATGGTGGTATGCGATTTCATAAGGGCAAACTCTTCATCCGTATATTTCCCGACCTTTGACAGTACCGCATCGGGCACGCCTATCTTACCCATGTCATGAAGTCGGGAGCTTAACAGTATCAGTTCAAAATCCGCGGGATCTATCCCGTAATTGACTCCGGATAAGAGCATCTCCTTCAAAAGGATCTCCATGTATTTGCTCACGCATATGGTGTGCATTCCGGTATACGGGTCCTTCTGCGATATAAGGTCCGTGATGATACCGATGATGAAATACTCCAGGTTCATTGCGTTCCTGGCCTGGAAACTGGCCGCCTGCTGCAACTGGTTGTTATAAGAATTCATCTGGTTCTTATACTCCAGAAAACCGGCCTGTATCTCCATTCGTTTACGCAGCAGATCCGGAATTATGGGCTTGCGGATGAAATCAACGGCGCCAAGCCTGTACGCTTCCATTTCCGTTGTGTTTTCCTTGTCTCCGGAAACAAAAAGCACCGGTATGGCCTTCGTCTTCTCGCTCGTCTTAAGACGCATCATGAAATCGAAGCCGTTGATACCGGGCATGGCAACATCAAGCAATATAAAGTCCGGCATGATCGTCGACTTTGCCAGACGCTGAAGAGCCGCTTTGGGATTGTCTATATCGATGATCCTGTACTGCTTCTCAAGAGCCTTCTTGGCCACAAGCAGTTCCGTATTGTTGTCATCGATAATCATTACCGTATACATTCAATGATCTCCTCGATACCAAGGCTGCCCCCGAAAATCTCAAGTGCCGAACCTACAGTAAAATCCACTCTGCCGTCTCCCGTTTCCTTAAGGCGACGGATGTCATCATACGAAGATATCCCGCCGGCATAACAGACCTTTTTCTCCGAACGGGCAAGTATGCTTACCAGCCGCTCGTCTATTCCGGCTGATCTGCCTTCGGAACCAACTGCATGGACCAGAAATTCATCGCAACTGCTTCCGAGTCTGTCAAAAAGTCTCTCGTCCACTGTCTCATCCGATATCTTCTGCCATCTGTCGGTAGCGACCCGATATCCGTTATCCGTGTAGACACAGCTTAGATCAAGGACTATCCTTCCGGCTCCGACGGCCTTAACAAGCTTTTGAAGATTATCGTCATTTATCACGCCGTCAGAAAATACGTAACTCGTAACTATGACATGACTGGCACCCGCATCGATATATTCCGATGCGTTACCGGCATTTATGCCTCCGCCTGCCATAAGATGCTGCGGATACTCATTAAGAGCTTCCATAACCTGCGCTTTTGAGGCTTCATAATACATGCTGCCGGCTTTGTTCAGATTGATAACATGTCCGCCGGACAGTCCGTAACTGCGGTAAAGGCCGGCATAATAGCGGCTGCCCCTGTCGGTCGCAAAGTTTTCTTTGGCACTTTGTGTCTCGTCATCAAGACTGCTTCCGACTATCTGTTTGACCTTACCGTTATGTATGTCGATACAGGGACGAAATTCCATGTCTTATCCTTAAGCCGTTCTCATGCATTGAGGACATCACTCATATCGTAATGTCCCGCCGGCTTGCCGGGCACGAACTTGGCTGCCTCGACTGCTCCCTTGGCAAAAACGGCACGCGAATATGCTGTATGGGAAAACGTAATGACCTCATCACGTCCCGCAAATATCACATCATGGTCTCCCACGATGGTTCCGCCTCTTACTGCGGAAATTCCTATCTCAGTGTCGGGTCTGACCATTCTCCTGTCAGATCTGTCAAAGACATATTCCTTCTTCTTCTCAAGGCCTTCATTAACCGAATCGGCAAGAGCAAGAGCTGTTCCGCTCGGTGCATCAAGCTTTGTACGGTGATGTTTTTCGACTATCTCGATATCAAATCCCGCTTCGGCAAGCTTTGCCGCATTTTCCCTGAGTATCTTCTGGATGATGTTTATTCCCATGGACATGTTGGCTGACTTGAACATCGAGATAGATGCGGATGCGCTTTTCATCTTCTCAAGCGTTTCATCCGTAAGTCCCGTTGTACACTCAACAAGAGGCACCTTATTGGCGACACACCAGTCGATGACCTTATCGACTGCGGATGCATTACCGAAGTCAACGACAACATCCGCCGGCGTATCAACCTTTTCTATACTGTCCGTAACCGGAAATCTTCCGTCCGATGCCGTGTTCAGATCAACACCGGCAACTATCTCTATATCCGGATCCTCATCGACTATCTGAGAGATCATCTTACCCATACGGCCGTTACAGCCGTGCATGATCATCCTAACCATTACAGTACCCCGTACTCTTCCATCGCCTTTTTAAGCGTCTGTGCATTCTCAGGCTCCATCTCGCAAAGAGGACGGCGCAGAACACCGCGATCCCTGCCCTGCAGTTCAAGCGCTTTCTTGACAGGTATGGGATTCACTTCGCAGAAAAGTGCATTGCAAAGCGGTATGGCATCAAGCTGTCTCTTTGCCGCAAGCTTCGGATCGTTATCAAAGAATGCCTGACAGATGTCATGCGTTTTTCTCGGAGCCACGTTTGACAGAACGGAAATAACTCCGAGTCCGCCAAGAGCCATTATCGGTACTATCTGGTCGTCATTTCCGGAATACAGCTCTATCTCGCCCTTGCAGATGCTCATAAGCTTTGCTATCTGTGATATGTTTCCGGATGCTTCCTTGATACCTACGATATTGTCCACATCATGAACAAGTGTTGCGGCCGTCTGGGGAAGTATATTGCATCCCGTTCTTCCGGGTACGTTGTACATGATGATGGGAAGCTTAACACTGTTCGCTACCATCGTGAAGTGTTCGATCAGTCCCTTCTGGGTGGACTTGTTATAATAAGGCGTTACGACAAGAAGCGCATCAACGCCGTATTTCTCAGCCTCCTGTGACAGGTATATCGCTGTCTCGGTACAATTGGATCCCGTACCGGCAATGACAGGTATCCTCTTATCAACAACTTCCGCACAGAACCTTATGCATTCCAGATGCTCCTCATGCGACAGGCACGATGCCTCTCCGGTAGTACCGCATACAACTATTGCATCGGTACCGTTTTCGATCTGATACTCGATCTGTTCCCTGAACTTGTCGTAATCAACCTCACCGTTTGCCAGAAAAGGTGTACATATTGCTACGGCAGCTCCCTTAAATACAGACATTTTCTCATCCTCCATATATTAAACAAATGTTATTATCTCATCCGAGACTGACTATCCAGTCAAGCGGCTGCTGATTTATGAATATCGGTATCACTACCACCACCGATCCGTTTATCTCGATCGGATCCTTTGAAAGATGCGGGGGCATAAGATTCAGATTCATACCCTCGTTGCTCTTCTCCGTTGCAAACAGTCCGTTGCAGATATTAATGAACTCGCCTACCGAATCAAGCGCATTGACATTGACATCTTCAAAAAACTGCTTCGCAAAAGCTTCGGCGATCGCAAGGATTCCCTTATCATCTCCGGAGAATGCGGTAACTACGTTATAATCTCCGACGATCTCCTGCATGGCTACCGCTCCCGTTTTATAATTGGATGTCTTATAGCCGCGCTTTATCGATATATCATCCGATGCGAGACGGTTGATGCATCTAAACGTCAGTGCAAGAAGGTCGACAAACGGTCCGTCCGGTATCTCGGGAAGATACAGCGGGAGAATGCGGTCAACATCACCCGATTTTACCGCTTCCATATCAGCGAATGTAAAACCGTTCTCCTTCTTGAAATAATCCATTGCGCCCTCGATCTGCTCGAGCGTGAGTATCTCCTTATCGACGGCACTCTGGCAAAATCTCATGTATTCACTGCCCTGAAGCGCCAGGAGACGTTCCACCTGGACCTCGGTCAGATACCCCATTGAAATGGCTATGTCACCGAATCTTTTGTCCATCAGCTGCTGTTTCTGATTGACCTCATCCGCCTGCTCTTCCGTCATGAGCTTCTCGGATACGGCGATCAGGCCAAGCTTGACTCTTGTTTTGTCAAACTGCATCTTGATGGTAAAATACTCATCTTCAGTTATGATCTTCTTCTTTACAAGGTAATTACCGAAAATATTAGCAAACATGGACATAACCCTCCTATCTGCATATTATACAAAAAACTCAAGGAAATGTCTTTATATTATTTACTGATTGTTCTTTTTGGCAAAACCTGCGCGCTTTCTAAGCGTCGGATCGAGTATCTTCTTTCGTATGCGCAGCGAATCCGGTGTTATCTCCAGCAGCTCATCCGTATCTATGAATTCAAGTGCCTGCTCAAGAGACAGTATCTTCGGCGGTGACAGCCTGAGTGCATCATCGCTTCCCGATGCCCTGGTATTGGTCAGATGTTTGCTCTTGCAAACGTTGATCTCAACATCTTCCGTTTTTCCGGTCTGTCCTATGACCATGCCGGCATATACCTTTTCTCCCGGGCCTATGAACAGAGTTCCTCTCTCCTGTGCCTGGAACAGACCGTATGTTACGGACTCTCCCGTTTCGAACGATATGATGCTGCCCTGTTTTCTGAACTGTATATCGCCCTTATACGGAGCATATTCATCAAATATCGTATTGATGATGCCCTCGCCCTTTGTATCCGTCATGAACTCGCCGCGGTATCCTATAAGACCTCTTGCCGGTATCGAAAACTCAAGTCTCTGATATCCGCCGGTTATCGGCGTCATGTTCTGCAGTTCGCCCTTTCTCGATCCGAGCTTTTCTATAACGTTACCGGCATATGTTTCGGGAACGTCTATATATGCGATCTCCATGGGCTCGGTCTTGCGTCCCTTGGAATCCTCACGGTAGAGCACTTCAGCCTTGCTGACCGCGAACTCATAACCTTCGCGTCGCATATTCTCGATGAGCACCGACAGATGCAGTTCTCCTCTTCCCGACACCTTGAACGCATCGGTCGAATCCGTCTCCTCAACGCGGAGCGATACGTCCGTGTTCAGCTCTCTGAACAGTCTGTCCCGAAGATGGCGCGATGTAACGAATTTTCCTTCCTGTCCTGCCAGCGGCGAATCATTTACGATAAAATTCATCGCTATCGTAGGCTCTGATATCTTCTGGAACGGGATCGGTTTCGGGTCTTCCGGATCGCATATCGTATCTCCGATATGGATATCGCTTATGCCGGAGACCGCTACTATCGAACCGACATCGGCCTCCTTTACGTTGACCTTGTTCAGACCGTCATATTCATAAAGCGCGGACACCCTGACCTTTCTTCTGTTATCCGGTTCGTGGTGATTGACAATAACGTAATCGCTGTTTATGCCTATCTTTCCGCTCTCAACCTTGCCGACTCCGATACGTCCGACGTATTCGTTATAATCTATCGTACTGATGAGCACCTGTGTGCCTGCGTCAAAATCCCCTTCGGGTGCGGGAATGTAATTTACGATCGCATCAAACAGCGGGATCATTGTCTTCTCGAGTTTGTCGGGACTTGTCCCGCTCATGCCGTTCTTGGCGGATGCATAGATGAACGGGCAGTCAAGCTGCTCATCACTTGCATCAAGATCCATGAACAGTTCAAGCACCTCGTCAATTACTTCCTGAGGTCTTGCCTCCGGTCTGTCGATCTTATTTATACATACAATAACTGGGAGTTTGAGTTCGAGTGCCTTGCTTAAAACGAACTTTGTCTGCGGCATAACGCCTTCGAAAGCATCGACAACTAGGATTACACCGTTTACCATCTTAAGAACACGCTCAACCTCTCCTCCGAAGTCTGCGTGTCCGGGTGTATCTATGATATTGATCTTTGTTCCCTTGTAATTAATAGCAGTATTCTTAGACAGGATAGTGATACCGCGTTCTCTTTCGATATCATTTGAATCCATGACTCTTTCAGCCACTTCCTGATTCTCTCTGAATATACCGCTCTGTTTAAGAAGCTCGTCTACCAGTGTTGTCTTACCGTGATCAACATGAGCTATGATCGCAACATTTCTTACATCGTCTCTTGACTGTACCATAATCTTTCCTCAATAAAACCTTTTTCAAAACTCAATTACTATAGCACAACAGTCTAAACGATGCAATAGAGTTAATTATATGTACCGTCATATTCCATCATACGTTTATTGACATACATGGAATCATCCGCTCTCTTGGCAACAGTCGCAACACTGAAATCAGTATATGGATTAAATACAGACATGCCTACAGCAAGACTTGCCTTGCCGTTTTCGATGCTGTCGATGTCTCTTGCCTTGACAATACGTTCTCCGATATCGTCAATAAGCTCATTTCGTTTTGCATAATCCTCT
>CACYMJ010000036.1 GCA_902775485.1 uncultured Lachnospiraceae bacterium | reverse complement strand
ACCCCGGCAATCAGCATGACAGTGCCACTTACATCGATGCAATTGATATCTATGAGAATCGTAGTGCAGAGTACCCAACTGCTTTAGAAGTTTATCTTACTGGTACTGTTGAGGATGATACAGGACCCGAGATTAATGAGATTCAAATCACGAAAGACGTAAAAATATCGTTTGATGGTTATGATACAAGTGCCTAACACTTTATCGTATCATTTATCGGGACATTTACCGTATCATTATCGGGACATTTACTGTGCCATTTACCGTATATAGTAACCTTAGACAACAGCTCAAATCAAAGATTGTCTTTTAAGTCGTTCCATCACATAACGCTGAGGTATTAAGATAGCATGCATAGCGAGTGAGCATGAAGTCATCAATTTCACGTTCTGAGCCACTTCCTAATGACACCATTTTACTGACGCCGGTAAAATGGTCTGAAACCTCTACACCAGCATTTTTGCAAGCCTCTTGTGCTTTGGATAGAACATTCTCAAAGGTCTGCCATTTGGCATATCCAAGCAAGACGCACAACTCGCGAGCGCTCCAGCATTCAACACCATCATATTCGCATGCAATGGATTCAAACTTATCGATCGTACCGCCGGTATGTCCGAGTCCGCGTCCGCTCATTTTCGCTACGGGAACTCCAAGGCTAGCGACCATCGGCGTCAGTACAAGAGATGTCTTGTCGCCGACTCCTCCGGTTGAATGCTTATCGACCTTGAATCCCTTTATGGCAGACAGGTCGAGCTTTTCTCCCGAATGAAGCATTGCCTGCGTAAGATCTCCGGTCTCCTCGTCATCCATACCGCGGAAAAACACAGCCATCATCAGAGCAGATACCTGATAATCGGGTATCTCGCCCTTCACATAGCCGTTTATGAAATAATCGATCTCCTCCCGGCTCAGCTTTCCGCCGTCACGTTTTTTCCTGATAACATCCACCATTAACATGGGTAACCCTCCAAGCAGCAGCTGTTATTATTTATTCTTCAGATATTCATCGATTCCCTTTGCAGCGGCCTTTCCGGCACCCATTGCAAGGATGACCGTTGCCGCACCTGTTACGGCATCACCGCCCGCAAATACACCGGGTTTGCTTGTCTGACCGTTTTCTTCGGAAGCTACTATACACTTTCTCTTATTGATATCAAGGCCCTCGGTCGTTGATGAGATAAGAGGGTTCGGGCTGGTACCGAGTGACATGATGACTGTATCGACATCAATGACGAACTCGGATCCGGGTATCTCCTTCGGCGATCTTCTGCCCGATTCATCAGGCTCCCCGAGTTCCATGCGGATACATTTCATACCGCATACCCATCCGTTTTCATCGGTAAGTATCTCAACGGGGTTTGTAAGAAGATCGAATATGATACCTTCTTCCTTGGCATGATGTACTTCTTCAACTCTGGCGGGAAGTTCTTCTTCCGAACGACGGTATACGATATGAACATCTGCACCCAGACGGAGTGCAGTCCTTGCGGCATCCATTGCAACGTTACCGCCGCCGACTACAGCTACCTTCTTACCGGGACGGATCGGTGTATCGTAATCATCCCTGAACGCCTTCATCAGATTACTTCTTGTAAGGTATTCGTTTGCCGAGAACACGCCGCTTGCCGTCTCACCGGGAATACCCATGAACTTGGGAAGTCCGGCACCCGATCCTATAAATACAGCCTCAAAGCCTTCCTTCTCCATAAGATCATCTATTGTCACGGACTTGCCGATAACAACGTTTGTCTCGATCTTAACTCCGAGTGACTTGACGTTCTCGATCTCTTTCTTGACAACGTCCTCTTTCGGAAGACGGAATTCGGGGATACCGTAAACAAGAACTCCTCCGGCTTCATGAAGCGCTTCGAAGATCGTAACGTCATATCCGAGTTTTGCAAGATCGCCCGCACATGTAAGTCCCGCAGGGCCCGATCCGATAACGGCAACCTTCCTGCCGTTCGTGCTTTCCGGCTTTTGGGGTTTGATACCTTTTTCACGCGCATAATCCGCAACGAATCTTTCGAGCTTTCCTATAGATACCGGCTCACCCTTGATACCGCGGATACATTTTCCCTCACACTGGCTCTCCTGGGGACAGACTCTTCCGCATATGGCAGGAAGCGCACTCGACTTGCCTATAACATATCCTGCCTCCTCAAAATCGCCTTCCTTTATCTTGCTGATAAATCCCGGAATATCTATGGCAACCGGGCATGCCTTTACGCACTGAGCGTTCTTGCAGGTAAGACATCTGTTTGCTTCTTCGGTGGCTTCCTGCGCATTATATCCGAGACATACCTCATCAAAGTTCGTTGCACGTACTTTGGGGTCCTGTTCTCTTACGGGTACTTTCTTAAGAACATCCATTTTTCTTCTCCTTCACAAATCTATTAGTTGCAGTTGCCGCAACCGCCATGATGAGTGTCACCTTCCTGCTCTGCAAGAAGTGCGCGTCCCTCTTCGGTCTTATAAAGGCCCATACGCTTCATGGCCTGGTCAAAATCCACAAGATGTCCGTCAAATTCGGGACCGTCAACACATGCAAACTTAACCTGCCCGTCAACAAGTATCCTGCAGGCGCCGCACATTCCAGTACCGTCTACCATTATCGGGTTCATTGATACTATGGTGGGGATGCCGAGTTCCTTTGTGAGCAGGCATACAAACTTCATCATTATCATCGGACCGATCGCAACGCATACATCGTATTTCTTACCCTCGTTGTTCACAAGATCCTTGATCACATCGGTTCCCATTCCCTTCCTGACATATGATCCGTCATCAGTCGTAATATAAAGGTTTCCGGAAACCGCTCTCATCTCATCCTCAAGGATGACAAGTTCCTTTGTTCTGGCACCGATTATGACATCGGCATCAATGCCGTGTTCATGGAGCCATTTGACCTGCGGATAAACAGGCGCCGTTCCGAGTCCTCCCGAAACGAACAGGAATTTCTTTTTCTTAAGTGACTCGATGTCCTCATTCACAAAATCCGAAGGACGTCCGAGAGGTCCCACAAAATCGCGGAATGAATCTCCCGCCTTAAGCTTCTGCATTCTTGTTGTAGATGCGCCGACAGTCTGAACGACTATCGTTACTGTTCCCTTCTGTCTGTCGTAATCACAAATGGTAAGCGGAATGCGCTCACCCTTCTCATCGATCTTGACAATAACAAACTGGCCGGGTTCGCATGCAGCCGCAACACGCTTAGCTTCAACATCCATCAGAAAGATGTTTGAAGCGAGGTTACATGCTTTTAAAATCTTGTACATTTCTTCTCCTCCTTACTGAATCTGAATAATTCTCCGGTCAAAACATCGACGGCAAACATCCGCCCTGTCGCAGATTTGCCGTTATATTCACTGATTATGTAATAAGTCCTCTTATCATCCGAAAAACCGTAATTGGCCTTGTATGTCTTATCAAGATTCATCTCACCCATGCTGGCAAGCTGGTAAGATATGGCATATTCGGCCATGTCCTTTGCAACAGCAACCTTCATGTTAAGGTTGTAGTTTGCAACAACAGGCTCCGATACAAGTCCGTTTGAATTGATGCACACAAACGAAAACGTACTCTTTCCGAGCGGCATCAGGAAAGGTTCGGAATACTCTTTTGACTCTGCGGTCGGCACAGTCCCGTCGGTCGTATAATAAACCTTTTTATCCTCCGGTGCGGTAACACCGATAAGTTCCGGTTTTGAGAGTGTTCCGCTCTCCACTAACAGTTCAGGGGCATCGGGAACATCAAGTTCCACCTCATAAGTATTTGTTACGACATCGCTCTTGATACCCTTTTCGTTTATATACATCGCAGATATCACGGTTTTGCCGGTTTCAAGCGGTATGGGGCCCATATACGAAAGAGACTCCTCGGTCGGAGTACTGCCGTCGACCGTATAATAGATAGTTCCCTCTCCGGGTGCCGAAAGCTTGATCGGGTCCGGTTCAATGTATGTGCCGGATTCAAGCGAAAAGGTCGGTGCGATCGACACATAATCGGAATATCTGAGCGCAAGAGTGGAATCCTTGCTGTTATTTATCAGTTCATTGATACCGGTACTGTTGTTCTCTGTCTTGTAACACTCGACAATCCTGTCATAAAGCGTTACATCCTGGGGATAATCGTTCAGCGCGTCATACAGTACGGCGATCGCAGCATCATAGTTATGCATTGAGGTATAACTGTCTGCAAGAAGTATCTTGCCCTTCTCGTCATTTCCGAGAGAATTGAGGTGCTTACACGTCTTAACCGCTCTTTCATACTGTCCGGCTTCGTATTCTGCGAGAGCCTTTCCATACTGATGCTCGTATGAAAAATAGCGTGAGATCATAATACCTGCTACCGTACAGGCAGTAATAAATACGGCACCGAGGACCGCAAATAAGATCACCCATTTCCTGTCGACCGTATTCTTTTTTTCCGTTTTGGCCTGGCCGGGTTTACTTTTAAACCTTGTCGCACTTTTTTTGACGGCAATTTCCCTGGTTACGCCGTTTTTATTTAATATGCCGCTAAGATCCGGAAGCTCCGTTGTCTGCGCTAGTGCCGTGACATCTATATTGTCCTCGAGCTTGATCTCAAAATCGGAAACGATTATGATCTCCTCACCGCATACCGGGCAATACATGTAACCTTCCGGAATAAAAGCGTTACAGACTTTACACTGCATTATTCTCTACCTGTTTGCGGCCTTTACGCAATTTACCATGAGCATGGCTATTGTCATCGGACCGACTCCTCCGGGTACGGGTGTGATCGCACTCGTATGGTCCTTGACATCATCAAAATCAACATCCCCGCATAATTTTCCGTTCTCCATGCGGTGAATACCGACATCGATCACGACGGCACCTTCCTTAACGTACTCGGACGTTATCATCTTCGGTTTTCCTATCGCAACTATAAGTATGTCGGCCCTTTTGCATATCGTTTTAAGATCGCGGGTCTTCGAGTGACATACGGTCACTGTTCCGTTATTTTTAAGAAGCAGTAATGCCATCGGCTTTCCGACTATATTACTCCTGCCGATAACAACACATTCCTTCCCTTCTATGTCTATATCGCTTCTTTTTAACAGTTCAATGATCCCTGCGGGTGTACAGCTTACAAAGCCTTCCTGACCTATACACAGATTACCTACCGACTCCGGATGAAAACCGTCCACATCCTTAAGAGGCGATATCCTGTTAATGACCTTCTTCTCATCTATATGCTTCGGAACCGGGAGCTGTACGAGAATCCCGTTTACATCATCATCTGCATTAAGTTCATCTATAAGCTTAAGCAGTTCTTCTTCGCTCGTCTCTTCCGGAAGTTCATAAGCAGCCGAACCTATACCGATATACTCGCATGCCTTCTTTTTGTTTCCTACATAAACACTGCTGGCAGGATCGTTACCGACCTGTATGACGGCAAGTGTCGCCCGGATATGCTCATCGGCAACCTTCTGCTTGAGTTCATCTTTTATCTGCGTTGATATGAGCTTTCCGTCTATGAGTTTATACATAAGTGTTCTCCTTTGTATTTAGGATATATGCCTTATCAGAACAAACCGGTGATCTTTCCGGATGCATCAACATCGATTGAAAGAGCTGCCGGCCTTTTCGGAAGGCCGGGCATCGTCATGATATTACCGGTAAGTGCAACAATGAAGCCTGCGCCTGCCGACACATACATATCCCTGACGTTCAGCGTGAATCCTTCGGGACGGCCGAGAAGCGCAGGATCGTCCGAAAGCGAATACTGTGTCTTGGCCATACATACCGGAAGCTTGTCAAATCCCTGTTTTTCAAGCTCTGCCATCTTTTTGAGCGCACTGTCCGAATATGCAACGTCTCCGGCTCCGTATATTTTCTTTGCGATAGTTTCGATCTTGCTTCTGATCGGAAGATCATTATCGTAAAGCGGAGTATACTCACTCTTTTTATTCTCAAGGGTATTAAGAACGGCACGGGCGAGCTGCTCACCTCCCGCTCCGCCTTCGCTCCATACTGTCGAAAGTGCAAAATCGCATTCATGCTCCCTGCAGAAATTGCCGACATATTCAAGCTCCGCATCCGTATCGCTGTCAAAGCGGTTAAGTGTTACGATGACCGGGACCTTATACTGCATAATGTTTGCGATATGCTTCTCCAGATTGACTATACCCTTTTTAAGGGCTTCAAGATCCTCTTTTGCAAGATCTTCCTTCGCAACTCCACCGTTATATTTAAGCGCCCGAACCGTTGCGACTATCACGACTGCATCAGGGGCAAGTCCCGACATAGGGCACTTGATGTCAAGGAACTTCTCGGCACCAAGATCAGCGCCGAATCCCGCTTCCGTAACAGCGATATCGCCAAGCTTTAATGCTGCCTTTGTTGCCCTTACGCTGTTGCAGCCGTGAGCGATATTTGCAAACGGTCCGCCGTGAACAAGTGCGGGTGTATGTTCAAGTGTCTGGATCAGATTGGGTTTTATCGCATCTTTTAAAAGAGCCATCATCGATCCTACGGCACCGATATCCTTTGCGGTAACGGGAGCGCCGTCAACATCATAGGCGACGACCATTCTTGAAAGCCGGGCTCTTAAATCCTCAAGATCATTTGCAAGACACAGTATCGCCATTATCTCGCTTGCCACTGTGATGACGAAATGATCCTCGCGGACATATCCGTCAGCCTTTGAACCGAGTCCGACGACGACATTTCGAAGCACTCTGTCGTTCATGTCCTCACAACGTTTTAATACGATGTTTCTCGTATCGATACGAAGTTCATTTCCCTGTTGTATATGATTGTCAAGAAGTGCGGCGCACAGATTGTTGGCACTCGTTATAGCATGAAAATCCCCGGTGAAGTGAAGGTTTAACTCGTCCATCGGAACGACCTGTGAATAACCGCCTCCGGCTGCTCCGCCCTTAAGTCCGAAACAAGGTCCGAGCGAAGGTTCACGAAGAGCAAGTACAGCCTTCCTGCCAAGCCTTGTAAGTCCCATTGCAAGACCTATGCTCGTTGTCGTTTTGCCTTCACCTGCAGGTGTCGGATTGATGGCTGTGACAAGAACAAGCTTTCCGTCAGGCTTCTTGTCAAGACTTCGAAGATACTCTTCCGTTATCTTACACTTATACTTTCCGTACAGTTCTATATCATCCTCACCAAGCCCTATCGATGCGGCCACGGATGATATCGGTTCCATCTTCGCTTCCTGTGCTATCTCAATATCCGTCTTCATTGATGATTTTTCTCCTCCATCAATTCATTAAACTGATCGACCGTCATCAGGATCCTTCTCGGTTTGGTTCCTTCCTCGGGTCCTACTACGCCTTCATCCGCAAGCTGATCCATTATGCGTGCCGCCCTGTTGAATCCGACCTTAAACTTACGCTGGAGCATTCCTATGCTTGCCTTGTCAGATTCGATCACCGCAAGTCCCGCGGCAACAAACAGATCATCATATGCTCCGTTCGGATCAACGAGTCCGGGTGAAGAGGAGCCCGACGAAGAGGCACTTCCCGCTTCAACCTTGGACTGGGCTTCCATATCATAAACATTTCCGTCTGTCTGGCCCTTTAAGTATTCGACAACATTGGCGACTTCCTCATCACTGACAAAGGCACCCTGTACCCTGGCAGGCTTGTTGTAGCCTCTCGGATAGAAGAACATGTCACCGTTTCCTAGCAGTCTTTCCGCTCCGGCCATATCAAGGATGGTTCTCGAGTCAACGTTTGATGATACCGAAAAAGCGATACGGCTCGGCATGTTTGCCTTAATGAGTCCTGTGATAACGTCAACTGAAGGACGCTGGGTCGCAAGTATCAGATATATTCCCGCGGCTCTTGCAAGCTGTGCGAGACGGCATATGGATTCTTCAACTTCCTTTGCTGCCACCATCATAAGATCCGCAAGTTCGTCAACGACAATGACGATCTGCGGCATCTTAGTATGACCATCCTGCGCCGCGGCCGGCATCGATGCAACCTTGGCGTTATATCCCTTCATATCACGCACTTCAAGCTGCGCGAACTTCGAATAACGCTCGGTCATCTCGTTTACGGCCCATGCAAGTGCACTGCTGGCCTTCTTGGGATCGGTAACCACCGGGATCAGGAGATGCGGTATGCCGTTATATACCGACAGCTCCACCATCTTCGGATCGATCATGATAAGCCTTACTTCATCAGGTGTGGCTTTATAAAGTATGCTCATGATCAGGGTATTTATACAGACCGATTTACCCGATCCGGTCGCACCTGCGATAAGAAGGTGCGGCATCTTCGAGATATCCGTTACGACTATCTCACCGGCAAGGTCCTTACCGACCGCAAATGCCACCTTCGAATCAAAGTTCTTAAATGTCTTGCTCTCGATAAGTTCCCTGAAATGTACCATGGTGCTCTCACGGTTCGGAAGTTCTATACCTACTGCCTTCTTACCCGGTATAGGTGCCTCGATCCTGATATCCTTCGCTCCGAGGCTCATCATGATATCATCCGCAAGACCGGTTATCTTCTTGACCGATACACCGACCGGCATCTGAAGCTCATATCTTGTAACCGCAGGCCCTCTTGAACTTCCCGTTATGGTAACTTCAAGGCCGAAACTTCGCAGTGTCTCCTTCAGTTCCCTGGCGGTCTCGTTCAGTTCCTCTGCGGGATTGACCTTACTCGATATCTTGACCTCATCAAGAAGCACGGGGGTAGGAAGCTTTATCTTTCCGGTCTTTGCGGCACGTACTGCCTTGCCCTTTGAGACAACATTTGACTCGGGAGCCGGCTTTTTGTTTTCTTCGCTTAAGTTAATACCGTGGCTTGTCTTCGGACGTACCTTCGGGGTTATCTCTTTCGCGCCGCGCTTGTCGAATATGTCGGCAACGTCACTGTAATCCTCCTCGAACGTTTCTGTATCATCGACATACATATCCCTTTCATATGCCTCCTTCATGGCGGCATCCTCGCCGGGATTGATACTGA
Organism: uncultured Lachnospiraceae bacterium; assembly: GCA_902775485.1. Taxonomy (GTDB): domain Bacteria; phylum Bacillota; class Clostridia; order Lachnospirales; family Lachnospiraceae; genus UBA2868. The sequence goes on along the minus strand of CACYMJ010000036.1, from coordinate 11,222 downwards.
TGCGGTGTGATGTTTTAACGTTCGGCCTCGGGGTCTCGGTAGGCGCCGGTTTTCCGAACAGGTCTTCCTCGCTGGCCCCTTCGTAATATCCGGTTATCTCCGTCACGTCTCCGTTATAGTCAGGCCGCTCGAGCTTGAGTCCCGCAAGAAGCCCGTTCTGAGGCTTGGTCTCCTCCGGTTCCTCATCCACCTCCCTTTTGGCGACGGTTGAAACATATGAAGAGGAATTACCGTAAAACATTGACTCCGGTCCCTGGAGCGCGCGCAGCTCCTCTTCGGAAATAACGCTCTCGCCGGGATATGTCAGCGTCTCGTCGGCCTCTTCCGTTACAGGCTCTATCTCTTCATAATCGGAGATACTTTCGTAATCTTCCGATATCTCCTCGATATCCTTCGGAGCGTTTTTCTTAAGATCGCTGGCACCGAAATTCATCCTGCCGGCGTTTTCCGACAGTTTTTCCTCGGCACGTCTCTTTCGCTCCTCCAGCTGTGCCGCACGCTTTGCTTCCTGTTTTGCAACATGTCTCTCGTGCTTTTCGTTTCTTCTGGCCCAGCGTTCGAGATCACGCTCTTCACGTTCCATGCTGCGGACCTCGTTTACCTGTCTTCTGTACTCGGCATTACGCTTTGCATCGGCACTTATCATCTTCGTGCCTTCCTTGATGCTCGTAAAGAACGATCTGTCCGTCAGCAGTACTATACATATGATCAGTATGACGACAAGGATTATGTATGTTCCTATATCACCGATGAACCTGCAGAAAAATCTCGCAAGGACCCCGCCAATAAATCCCCCGTTTCCCGCATGGTCGGTATAGTAATCCGTCAGTTTTTCGGTGACCATGTCCTTGGCAAAGATCATCTGTGCAAAGCAGCACAGATCTATGATAAGAGCTATCGACGAGAACAGTTTTACCTTTGCGACCTTCTCCCATTTGTTCGAAATGATAAAAGCGCAAACTATAAAAAAGATAAAAGGCAGGAGAAAACCTACCATTCCGAACAGCCCTATAAGGACTGAACGTACTATCCTGCCAAATGTCCCGAGAAGGCCGCAGCATCCCAGAAACATCAATATCGCCACTCCGAGAGAACCGATAAGAAGTATCTCCTCGGCGATCCCGGGATTCTGATTTCTCTTAAGTTTTTTCTTAGATCTCGTGGAAACCTTACGTTTCCTGTTTGACCCCGTTGCCATATTATCTCCCCTGCCCCTTAAAACATCAGACTGATCAGCGCTTTACGAAGAAAACGATGATCGATACAAGGCCTACGGCCCCGCAGTAATATGCAAAGTACTTAAAGTATCTTCCCATCACAAGTTTCATCACTATTCGAAGTGCGATATATCCGACGATGGCCGCAATGAACATTCCGAGTATGTAACAGCCGACATCGCCTGCGGTTACCGATTCCGTACCTATATCAAACAGTTCAAGTATCAGTGCGCCGAGTACAGCGGGTATGCTCATTATGAACGAATACCTAGCCGCAAACCTACGGTCCATCTTGCACAGAATCCCCGCAACTATCGTGGTACCGCTTCTTGAAAGTCCCGGAAGAGTCGCGATCCCCTGCGTGACACCGATCGCAAAGGCATCCCAGTAACCTGTCTCCTTGAGCTTCTTATCCCCGTCCGCAAGAAAATCGGAAAGCGCGAGTATAAGCCCCGTACATATAAGGCATATGCCGGTCAGAAGAAGGTTTCCCGATGCATACTCAACTATATCCTTCATGAACACTCCGATGATTCCGGTCGGTATCGTCGAAACTATAAGAAGCAGCACAAACTTACGGTGCACATTGCTGATGACCTTTACATATTCGGGTTCTCTCCCGCCCGACAGACTGCGTCCTAAAGATGCGATATTGCCGAAAATATCCCGGCACATTCCGCCGAATTCCATCACAAGCTTTAAGATATCCTTATAGAAGACCGCGCAGATGGCGATCAGCGTTGCAAAATGCAGCAGAACATCAAACAGTATTCCGGCATCTTCCATGCCCGTTAATGCTTTGATCAGCCCGAGATGTCCTGATGAACTTACCGGCAGAAACTCCGTCAGTCCCTGTATAAGACCCATTATTATGGCTTTGACTACACTCATTTTCTATCCTTCCGACGCCCCCTGTCCAGGGTAAGATACTACAAAAAAATTCCGAAATATTATATCAGAAACTGCCCTGTTTTTCAATGTTTGCGCCTTTTTCGCCGTGGCTTTGCGGGCGCATGATAATACTTCAGTTCCTCGGGCTCATAGAACGTGCATGTAAACACGGAAACAGACAGTGCCGGCACATCTATCCTGAGAGAATTGACCCTGCCGTCACATTCGTCGACCTTGGATCTTTTTACGCGCAGGTTGTTATGGCCTCTTCCTCCGAACCGTGCGTCATCGGTCGAGAAGATCTCCTTGTATTTTCCGGAATACGGTACGCCGATCTTGTAATCCTTACGGTCGATATCGGCAAAGTTACATACAACCAGAAGATCGTTTCCATCCCTGTCCTTACGAAGGAACACGATTATCGTCTCGTTGGCTGAAATATTGTTGATCCACTCAAATCCGTCAACGTCGTTATCAAGTTCATACAGTGCGGGTGTTGTTTTATACAGTTCAATGAGTGAGCCGACAAACCCGTTTAACCGGATATGGTCATCGTACTGCAGCAGATCCCACTGTACGCTTCTCTTCTCGTTCCACTCATCCCATTCTCCGATATCCTGTCCCATAAAGAGCAGCTTCTTGCCGGGATGCGTGAACATATACGCAAGCGATAGGCGCAGGTTTGCAAACTTCCTGTCGCGCTCTCCGGGCATCTTGGACAGAAGCGATGCCTTTCCGTGTACGACCTCGTCATGCGAAAATACAAGAATGAACTTCTCGCTGTATGCATATATCATCGAGAACGTAAGCTCTCCGTAATGGCCGCTCCTGTACAGGGGATCCAGTCTGATGAAGCCCAGAAAATCGTTCATCCAGCCCATGTTCCACTTATAATCAAATCCCAGGCCATCATCGTCAAGGTCACCCGTCACCTTAGGCCATGCCGTTGATTCCTCTGCGATCATAAGTGCACCTGTCTGCATCTTTTTGTTGACGGAATTAAGGTGACGCAGCATCTCTGACGCCTCAAGGTCCTCGTTGCCACCGTAGATGTTGCGGACCCAGTCTCCGTCCCTTCTTCCGTAATCAAGATACAGCATGGAAGCAACCGCATCCATCCTGATGCCGTCGGCATGATATTTTTCTATCCAGAAAAGAGCATTAGCGATAAGATAGTTGCTGACCTCAGGCCTGCCGTAATTAAAGCACAGCGTTCCCCAGTCGGGATGTGATCCGCGTCTCGGATCCTGATGTTCATAAAGGCATGTTCCGTCAAAGTTTGACAGCCCCTGTACGTCTCTCGGGAAGTGTGAAGGAACCCAGTCAAGGATGACTCCTATTCCGTTTTCATGCATCCTGTCCATAAATGCCATGAAATCTTCAGGTGTACCGTAACGCGAGGTCGGCGCATACATTCCTATGACCTGGTATCCCCACGACTCATCAAACGGATGCTCCATGACCGGCATAAGCTCGATATGCGTATAACCCATCTTCTTAACGTAAGGGATTATCTCATCCGCAAGCTCCCTGTAGTTCAAAAATTCCCGTCCGTCATCAGGCTTCTTAAAACTTCCGAGATGTATCTCGTAAACGAGGAAAGGCTTGTCCTTGGAATTGAACTCCTCCCTGTTTTTCACAAACTCCTGATCATGCCATACATATCTGTCTATATCGAAAACGGTCGATGCCGTCTCGGGGCGAAGCTGTGCAAAGTATCCGTAAGGATCTGCCTTTAATATGACCATTCCGCCCTTAAGCTTCAGTTCGTATTTGTAGTTCTCACCCGGGCGTACTCTGGGGATGAATATCTCGAATATGCCGGAGTCTCCGAGGCGCTGCATCTGATGACACCTTCCGTCCCAGTTGTTGAAATCCCCGACAACCGATACCCTCATCGCGTTCGGAGCCCATACCGCAAAATTAACCCCCTCGACGCCTTCTGTCTTGCGCACATGCGCACCGAGATGCTCATATATGTCATAGCATATGCCTTCGGAAAATGCCTTCAGCGTCCGTACATCAAACGCCGATCTGAACCTGTACGGATCATCGGCAAGATATGTTGCCTTATCCTTAGTTACCTTAAATCTGTATGATATCTTTGAACGTGTAACACTGCGAAGAAGGACGGAGAAGAATCCTTCATCGTCCATTTTGTCCATCTTGTATTCTTTTTTTCCGGTAACAAGGCTGCATTTGTCGGCTCCGGGAATGAAGCACGAGACCATGATTCCTCCCTTGACCGGCTGTGCACCGAGATACGAGTGCGGATCGTCCTCTTCCGAATAAACGATCTGCTCAACCCTTGCCCAGTCCATCATCTTGTACAGTTTCTTATCCATAATTCTCTCCGGAATGATATATTCAGCGTTCTATCTCATGTATGAACAGACCGCTTCTGAGCTTCGGCTCAAACCATGTTGATTTCGGAGGCATCAGAAGATGCGCATCCGCAACCGCGAACAGTTCCGAAATGGCTGTCGGATACATCGCAAATGCTATCTTGCAGTCAAGCGATACTCTTCTTTCGAGTTCGCCAAGACCTCTTATCCCGCCGACAAAATCGATCCTTTTATCGGTCTTCGGATCCTTTATGTTAAATACAGGATCCAGGACATTGTTCTGAAGTATTGAAACATCGAGTCCATCAACGGGATCATCAGTTTTGAGTGCATCGGAAAACTTAAGCGCGTACCATTTTCCGTCAAGGTATACTCCGACCTCTCCCTTTGCTTTCGGCCTGTAAGCTTCGGCACTTTCCGTCACGGTCCCGATCTTTCCAAGCTTATCGAGTATCTCCTGCGCTGTGTTGCCGGCAAGATCCTTAACGACACGGTTATAGTCCATTATCATAAGTTCATCGTCGGCAAAGAGCACCGAAAGAAAATAATTGAATTCTTCATCTCCGGTATATCCCGAATGCTCCTGCCTTCTCTTGAGTCCTACCTTAACGGCGGATGCACATCTGTGATGGCCGTCTGCGATATAGATATCCGATGTATCCTCAAATGCCTTACGGATCGTATCAACATCCTTGTCGGCCCTTACATCCCATACCCTGTGGCTGATACCGTCAGGACTTGTAAAATCGTAGAGTGCGGGCATCTTTTTGACATTTGAGATGACCGATCTGATATCATCTCTTCCTCTGTATGCCAAAAAAATCGGACCGGTCTGTGCCGAGAGCGCATCAACATGATTGATCCTGTCGATCTCTTTATCTTCCCTGGTGTTCTCATGCTTCTTGATAACGCCGGAGATATAATCGTCTATAGCCGCACATCCGACGATACCCGTCTGGCTCCTGCCGTCCATAACAAGTTCATAGATGTAATAGCATCTGTCACTGTCCTGTACGAAAGTATTGTCATCAATGCGCTTCTTCATGAGCGAGCGCGCTTTTTCATATACCTTCGGATCATACGTATCAACATCGTCACCAAGCTGGGTCTCGGCCCTGTCTATGCACAAAAAGGACAGCGGCTCACGCATCGTCTCCTCCCTGGCCTCGGCACGGTTATATACATCATAAGGAAGCGCCGCAACGCGGGAGGCGATATCCCCTCTCGGTCTGATAGCGCAAAACGGTCTGACTACTGCCATAAGTGTTCCTCCGCTTTTTACAAAAAGCCACTACATATTGTATGATCGAAATCATATAAATACACTATACGCGACTTTACTATTGTACCAAATTGATCAGTACTTTGACAATAAGTATATAATATAAGATAATACCTGTGTTGACTGCAGGTAAAAATCATACAGTTTTATCACATAAGGAGCAAAAAATGACGAACGAAGATGCGATCTTTCTTGCAAAGATAAACGAATATGCCGAAAAGGTACTCGGTGATATAGATCCCCAGAAGACCCATGTATCGGAACAGCTTGAGAAGCTCCGCCCGATAATGCAGAACCTTGCGATGGAATACAAAATGGATGTTGCGGATGTGTTCATAAAGTACATGGATCTTGCAAGCGAAGCAAACGTTACTGCCGAGAAGGAATTCAAGGATAAGTACGGAGATGATGACGTTATGGATCTTGATATCGGAAAGCCCTACTGAATATAGATGAACTTCGTTTTGCGGCACGCACCTATTATCCTGAGGAATGCGGAATACAACAGTCCTATCGCGTATACGAAGACCGCAACGTTAATGTTTTTCAGGAAAATGACACACACTATCGCCACCGCAATATCGATGAGGCCGTGTGTCATTTTAAGTTTCCAAGAAGCTTTATACCTGTACGACTCAAGGGACCGCAGTATATCCACTGCTCCGCCGAAAGCATGCAGTCCTATAAGATACAGAAAGATATAATAATGCGGAACATTGGTAAGTGTCCCCGCAAGAAGCCCGAAATCAAACATGATGATCCCGGTGTAAAGCGATCTTCTTCCGCCAACCATAAACCGCGCCATCGTAAAATAATAGTACAGTCTTATGATCCCCAGAACCGTAAAATACAGTCCGATGATCCCGATGATGATCTTGTATCCTTCCCCGGGATCTGCGATCATCGCAACTGCGGCGATCATGATCAGCAGTGCATATATTATCTCTTTTGCTCTCTGAAATCTCGTCATATCATTCCTTTATTTTTCCGGCAAAACCGGCAAGCGGATTTTTCGAGGCTGCTATCTGCGTACACACCATTTTCTTATGGGCAGATGCTGCATCAATAAACCTGCCAAGAAAAGTATCCGGTCTTTTACCGGCTACAGCCATAAGATACTCATCCTGATATTTATCAATATCAAAATCTTCGATATCCTCGTTCGACAGATCATGCGCAAACTGCTTCCAGTCATCCGATGCAAGGAGCTGTCGCCTGCCAAGGATCTGCCTGATCCTCTCATCATAAGGCGATACCGCATCCGTATCGTATACTCCCGTCTCAAACGAATCAGTCAGCCCTCTTAAATATTTCAGGGCATGGATCATCTGGCAGAATGCGTTGTGATAATCACGCGGATTGTCCTTTATCATCATCCTGTAATCATCCCACGCAGGCATATATCTGTATCTCATAAAAGAATAGTCAGGAAGGTGTCCCGCACGGCCGTGGCCAAGATTCATGACCGAATTCTCGTTATTTACGTACATGCTGTTTGTGTAGCTGTTTTTTTCGGGATCGTCGGGCGATGCCGGATTGTGGTTAAATACTATCCTTCTGTCCGTTAATCGATCATCCGGATCCGTTATCTCATAAATATCATTATCGACATTGTTTATCACAAGTGACGGTGTTCCGGCAAAATAAGCATGCGCCCATGTATCCGCAAGAACATGCATCGCGATCCCGGCAGCCTGAAGGGATGAGCCCTTTGCCAGTTCTACGGTCTTTTTTACAAGCTCGCTGTCGGGCCCACAGATAAGGCGGTATTTATGCATATACCGTTTTGGGTGTTTGCTCTTTTGGGCATACAGATCCTTCGGAAGGAAATGGAATGATGACCATATCGCGGTTATCTCCTGCAGGCTGATAATGTCTCCCCCGGCATCCATCATCTCAAGCTGGAGCATCGTCGTTGCAGCAGACGTATCGGCACCGAGCTTTTTAAGAAGCGTCTTCGAGCACTGATCTACCATAAAAGCGCTGTAACTGATGTCCATGCACTCTTTATGTGAATATCCCGCAAGATACGCGGCAGCATATGTGGCATAATAGTGAAAATCAATCTGCATTTTCCCTGTACCTGTCTATCATCTTTATCGCAACAAACGTATCGATAAATATGAACAATACCGTTACATCAATGACAAGAGAGCCCAGCTTTGAGTCGGAGTATCCAGAAAACAGTCCGTACTCGGGATGTATCAGATCCATTACGATGGAAAAGGCCGTAAATGCCGCAACAATAAAAGCAAGAAAAAGAAAACCTTTCTTTTTCCTGCCTTTACTGTATCTGATCGCACCTGTCCCTATCCGCAGATGAACATACAATATGATAAGGACCATGATCAGTATCATTATTTGGTATATAAGCTTTACGAACGGATCGTTCGGATCAAGTCCTGCCTGACTAAAAGCTTTCGCAAGTTCGTTTACCGTGTTGGCATCCATTGTGAGCATGGCCAATATCTTAATGACCGCCCAGATGCCGAGTATGATATAGCTCATACCTGACAGACGAAGATTATCACAATAGCGTCTTAGCTTGATCTGACTGTCCGTGTTCATTTATTTGATGATGCGCACCCTTATAACGCCGTCGATTGCAGAGAGCTTATCCACAAAATCTCCCGGTATATCCGAATCGACATCGATCATCGTATAAGCGAATTCACCCTTTGATGAATTGACCATATCGGAGATATTGATGCCTGCTTCCGAGAACAATCCGGAAAATCTCGTGATCATGTTCGTCACATTTTTATGATGAATGGTCACGCGACCTTTTGTCTGGCACACTCCCATGTCAGCCTTCGGATAATTGACGGAATTTACGATGTTACCGTTTGTAAGGTAATTGATCATCTCCTTGACGGCCATCTTGGCACAGTTGTCTTCCGACTCTTCCGTAGAAGCACCGAGGTGAGGTATAACGATACAACCTTCCGCGTTTGCGGTTGTCGGATTCGGGAAATCGGAAACGTACTTGGCAACCTTACCCTTCTTGATCGCTTCGATGACAGCCTTCTCATCACACAGAAGATCCCTTGCGAAGTTAAGGAGGATGACACCGTCCTTCATCTTGCTGATCGCTTCCGCATTGATCGTATTCTTCGTCGAATCCATAAGGGGAACATGGATCGTGATGATATCACATGTCTCATAGATCTCATCAACAGTAAGCACATGCTTGATATCCCTTGAGAGATTCCATGCCGCATCTACCGAGATGTAAGGATCATAACCGTACACTTCCATTCCGAGATGCTTTGCTGCATTTGCAACTCTTACGCCGATGGCTCCGAGTCCGATGATACCGAGCTTCTTGTCCTGGATCTCAATTCCTGCGAACTGTTTCTTGGCTTTCTCAGCGCTCTTTGCGATATCGGCATCATCCTTGTTGGCCTGTACCCAGTTGATACCGCCCACAACATCACGGCATGCAAGGAGCATTCCGGCAAATACGAGTTCCTTAACACCGTTTGCATTTGCACCGGGTGTGTTAAATACGACGATACCCTTCTCGGCACACTTATCAAGCGGGATATTGTTAACGCCTGCACCGGCACGTGCAACGCACAGCAGGCTGTCGGGAAGATCCATCTCATGCATCGACGCGCTTCTTACGAGCACGCCTTCCGCTTTTGATATATCATCGGTTTTCTCGAATCTGTCATCAAACTTTTCCAGTCCCACATCTGAGATCGGATTAAGGCAAGTATAGTGAAACATCATGAATTCTCCTTTTCAAACTTCTCCATGAAAGCAACGAGCTTCTCAACACCCTCGATCGGCATTGCATTGTACATGCTCGCTCTCATACCGCCGACTGTCTTATGGCCTTTCAGATTTACGAATCCTGCCTCAGCGGCTTCCTTAATGAACTTAGCATCAAGATCTGCATCCCCTGTAACGAAAGGTGCGTTCATAAGTGACCTGTCTTCAGGCACTACCGTTCCCTTGAACATCTTTGATGAATCAAGGAAGTCATAGAAGATCTTGGCCTTCTTCTCGTTACGCTCTTTCATAGCACTAAGGCCGCCCATCTTCTTGATCCACTTGAACACCTTGCCGCAGATATAGATCGTATAGCAGGGAGGTGTGTTGTAAAGAGACAATGCGTCGGCCTGGGTCTTCCACTTCAGAAGCGTCGGTGTGCCGGGAAGCACGTCATCTGTGATAAGATCCTCTCTGATGATAGCGATAACACATCCTGCCGGACCAACATTCTTCTGTACACCGCCATAGACAACACCGTACTTTGTAACGTCTATGGGCTCTGACAAAAAGCATGAGCTTACATCCGCAACAAGAGTCTTACCCTTCGTATTGGGAAGCTTTTTATACTTTGTTCCGTAGATCGTGTTGTTCTCACATATATAAACGTAGTCCATATCGTCCGTTATGGGAAGATCCGAACAGTCGGGAATATACGAGAATGTCTTGTCGGCCGACGATGCAAGTTCAACAGCCTCGCCATATATCTTTGCTTCGGCGAACGCTTTTTTTGCCCATTGTCCGGTGATGATATAACCGGCCTTTTTGTTCTTCATAAGGTTCATCGGAACCTCTGCGAAAAACTGCGAAGCACCGCCCTGCAGGAACAATACCTTGTAGTTATCGGGTATGTTCATGATGTCACGGATGTCAGCCTCTGCTTCCTTGATGATCTCGTCAAACACCTTGCTGCGGTGCGACATCTCCATCACCGACTGACCGCTTCCCTTGTAATCAAGCATCTCATCTGCAGCTTCTTTGAGTACTTCCTCAGGTAAAACTGCGGGACCTGCCGAAAAGTTATAAACTCTTCCCAACTTCATCTCCTCCTTTAATACTTATATATGTTAAACATTACATTAAATTACTTTTTTGAAAGATCTTCCGCGTCAAACACTTCCGATATCGCAGCTCCGGGCGATACCATCGGGAACACCTTGTCATCGCTGTCAATGACACATTCTATCACAACGGGTGCTTTCATTTCAATCGCCTTGGTAAGGGCGGGTACCACTTCTTCCTTTTTGGTAACTCTTATCGCCGCACATCCGAGGCCTTCGGCCACCTTGCAATAATCAACCTTGTCGGTAAGAACCGTATTGGAATATCTCTTATCGTAGAAAAGCGTCTGCCACTGTCTGACCATTCCGAGCACCGAATTGTTTATGATTATCTGGATGATCGGAATGTTGAACCTGCTTGCCGTCGCAAGCTCGTTCATGTTCATACGGAAGCACCCGTCACCGCCTATATTGCAGACGATCTTGTCGGGACGTCCTACCTTCGCGCCTATGCAGGCACCGAGTCCGTATCCCATCGTACCGAGTCCTCCCGATGAGAGGAATGTGCGCGGCTCTTTATACTTATAAAACTGTGCGGCCCACATCTGATGCTGTCCGACATCCGTGGTGATGATCGCCTCACCCTTTGTAACGTTATACAGCTGTTCTATGACATAAGGACATGTAAGTCTGTCTGAATCATACTTGA
>CACYMJ010000035.1:20383-27176 GCA_902775485.1 uncultured Lachnospiraceae bacterium | reverse complement strand
GAAGATACTCGTTGTTGTCTTCATGCTGATAGCGATCCTTCTGAACATGAACCTGTTCTGATAGAAATTGATACAGATCACGCGGCACTCTCACCGGAGGGTGCCTTTTTTGTGTCAACGGGGTGTGTCAAAGGGACGGTTCTTTTGACACACTTTTCGAAACAAAATGTGTCAAAAGAACCGTCCCTTTGACACACTGTGAATCGCCATGGACCTGAATGAACGTAAAAACAAAATACTGGCCTTGTTTTCCGATCCGGCATACGTTCCGATGAAGGAGAAGGAACTTGCGGTAATGATGCAGGTTTCTCCTGAGGACAGACCGGTTTTAAAACAGTGCCTGGAGGAGCTTCTTGCAGACGGAGCCATAAGTGTGAGTAAGCGCGGAAAGTATCAGCTTCCCACACAAAGGACTCTGGAGGGAATATTTGCAGCCAGCGGCCACGGATACGGTTTCGTCAGCGTGGAAGGCGAGGTGGGCGATTTCTTCATAAGCGAGAAGAATACCGGTACGGCGCTTCACGGCGACAGGGTAAGGATAGAGCCTTATGAGCCTGTGTACAGAAAATATCAGAAAAAGATGCGGCAGGGCGGCAGGAGCAGAGAAGCTGTTGTTGTAGATGTTATAGAGCGTGCTACGGATATCGTGGTCGGAACATATGATGCGGCAAGGAATCACTACGGGTTTGTTATCCCTGATTCGACAAGGATAGATCGTGATATCTTTATCCCGATAGAGGATTCTATGGGGGCAGTCGATGGGCATAAGGTTGTGGTGAAACTTACGGATTACGGAGACGACCGTCGAAGTCCGCAGGGCAGGATCGTCGAGATACTCGGCCACGCTGGGGATCCCGGAATAGATGTGCTGTCGATCATGAAGGCATACGGCATGGAAACACAGTTTCCCGAGAATGTCAAGGCACAATCCGAGCGTATACCCCGTGAACTGACAAAGGATGATTATAAAGGCAGAACGGACATACGAGACCTTCTGATGGTCACGATAGACGGTGAGGATACCAAGGATATAGATGATGCGGTAAGCCTTGAAAAATCCGGTGATGACTACGAACTCGGAGTTCATATTGCTGACGTTACTCATTATGTTACGGAAAACTCGGCTATCGATAAGGAGGCTCTTAGCCGCGGAACAAGCTGCTATCCGGCGGACCGTGTGATACCGATGCTGCCGCAGGTGCTGTCTAACGGCATCTGCTCGCTGAATGAACAGGTGGACAGACTGGCGCTTTCGTGTTTTATGACGATATCACCAAAGGGCGAGATCATTGATCACAGGTTTGAGACGACTGTAATCAGAACAGCCCACAGGATGACATATACCGAGGTCAATGCGATCATAACGGATCATGACGAGGCGATGATCGATAAGTATCCGGATGTATCCGACATGCTGCTGATGATGCATGAGGTTGCGCTTCTTCTTCGAAGCAGGAGGAAAAACCGCGGCTCGATCGATTTTGACATGCCAGAGACAAAGATGGAACTTGATGAAAACGGACATCCGCTTTCAATACATCCATATGAGAGAAACAACGCAACAAGGCTGATAGAAGATTTTATGCTGGCTGCAAACGAGACCGTTGCCGAGCATTTCTTCTGGGCGGATATACCTTTTGTGTATAGGATCCATGAGAATCCGGACATGGACAGGATCAGGAAACTGTCGACGTTTATCCGAAATTTCGGATACGGGATCAAAATGAAGGGTGATGAGATCCATCCGATGGAACTGCAAAAACTCCTTGCCGGAATAGAGGATACTCCGGAAGAATCACTGATCAGCCGGCTGACGTTAAGATCGATGCAGCGTGCGAAATATTCGCCGGTCTGTGAAGGACATTTCGGACTGGCGCTTAAGTATTACTGCCATTTTACATCGCCTATCCGAAGATATCCGGACCTTCAGATCCACCGCATAATCAAAGATTATCTTCGCGGAAGTCTTGATGAAAACAGAATGGAGCATTACAGGAAGATATTGCCGACGGTATGCAGCGAGTCGAGTACGAGGGAGCGGATCGCCGATGATGTGGAGCGCGAAGTTGAAAAGCTCAAGAAGGCAGAGTATATGCAGGATCACATCGGTGAAGTATATGAAGGCGTGATCAGCGGGGTTACAAACTGGGGCATATACGTTGAACTTCCCAATACGGTCGAGGGGCTCGTTCACGTGTCGAAGATGGAAGGCGACTATTTTACGTATAACGAAGATACATATGAACTGGTCGGACAGGCAACAGGGCGCCGTTATGCTCTCGGAACAAGGATAAGGGTAGTATGCAACATGGTAGATATCGCGACAAGATCGGTTGATTTTATTCTTGCGGATGATATCAGCGCACTGGATAATGATATATATTAAACCGGCAGTTAATGTTTTGAACGTCGATACGTGTTATAATTATCGTGGAAACGGACGATAAACATCATGAGTAAGGAAAAAACAGGCATCAAGCTGATAGCCAACAACAAAAAAGCATATCATGATTTTTTTATAGACGAGAAGTACGAAGCCGGGATCGCCCTTTACGGGACCGAGATAAAATCGCTGCGCCAGGGTAAGTGCTCGATAAAAGAGTCTTACATCGGGATTGAGAACGGTGAAGCGTTCATTTATGGGATGCATATACCGCCGTACGAGAAGGGCAACATCTTCAACAAGGATCCGCTTCGCAACAGAAAGCTTCTGCTGCACAAACAGGAGATCCGAAAACTTCTCGGGAAACTGACCGAAAAGGGATTTACGATCGTTCCTTTGCAGGTTTACCTGAAGGGCAGCCGCTGCAAAGTGGAGATAGGCCTTGCCAGAGGTAAGAAACTTTACGATAAGCGTGAAGCTATTGCGGCAAGAGATCAGAAGAGGGAGGCAGAGAGAGACTATAAAGTGAATTTGAAATATTAACATGGGCTTGTACCGGTTTCGACGGGGGTCTAGAACTTAAGATAGCCATCCGCGGCCTCATACCGCGTTACCAAATGAGAAATTAAATTTAAACGCAGACAATAAGTTAGCGTTCGCAGCCTAAGAGCTGCGTGTCGCCCGCAGGTAGCCTACTGCTTGCGGATACGGCATCAATGAGGTAGGGAACTTCGTCCGCAAAGCTTTGAGCGGAAGGAAGATCTATGAAGCTACCGGAGTTGTTGTTTTGTCAATTGCGTTGCAGCTTCGGGAATCTTTTGCAATTGACTGTGATGGGAGAGGTCTTAACGGAAGGGCTTTCGGACGCGGGTTCGACTCCCGCCAGGTCCAGCAGGCCACGTCAGGTCGAACACCTGATGTGGCCATATGGAAAACCCGTATTTATCTTATATGTGAGTTTAGGAACCCATTTGATGAAATGTCCGAATATTGGCAGAATAGCTTTAATCTGTCGATTGGGGGCGTTCGGAAGTGGGTAAAAAAACAATATGGGTTTAGTATAAGCAAATCGACCGTATGCTCTGTTAGAGATAAGTGTGGAGTCGACAAACTTGAATTGGGGGCCGCTAAAAGCATTCCAAAATTAAAAAGCAAAAAGGAACTTGCGGTTTTAGAAGCTTTCAAAGCCTTAGGTTTGATATCTGAGAAATTAAAGCGAGAGGAGTAATCCTCTCGCTTCAGACTGTAGACAAAGTCAGGGGCATAGCCCCTGACTTTGTCTACAGTCTGAGCTGCCGTTTTACGGCAGCTCTTTTTGTTCACAGAAAAAACACAGAATTATGAAATTTGCGTCACAAATTGGGACTAACTTTCAGTACAGGCGTTGCGGAGGAGGTGCTTGACCAATATCGCAAACGATCCTTACATTTTTTTTAAGGAGGCGTGACAGATCATGGGAAGGACAGCAGGATTTGTGACAGGAAAGAAAAAGAGGTTTGCTTGCGGACTGTTGGCGGCCGGAGTGCTGGCGGCGATTACGGTGCTTATGCCGGCTGCGGTTTTTGCGGACGAAGCAGATACGAACAGCCAGACAGAGGCGGTAAGTCAGGCAGGTGAGGTGGTCTTTAGCACAGACTACCCCGGGGTTACGGTAAAGCCAGGCGGAGTCTCAACATTTCCGCTCTATATAACAAATACCGGTTCGAAGGAGACCACGGTTGCGCTTGAAGCGGAAGATCTCCCGGAGGGCTGGGAGGGAGCATTCAAGAACACCTCAAATGAAGTGTCCATGGTTCATGTAGGTGCTCATCAGAAAAAAGAGGATTCCCCGTCGCTTTCCTATTCGCTGACCGTTCCGGAGGATGCGAAGGAGGATACCTACACGATCACCTTGAACGCGAAGGGCGGCAGCGTGAACGAGGAATTAAAGCTTTCCGTCAAGGTTGATGCGGAAGAGAAAAAGCTCGGTGTTGATACCTTCACCACGGATTACGCTCAGCAGGAGGGTCCGGCCGGAACAAAATTCAGTTATACCGCGAAGCTTACCAACAACAGCGGAGAGAATCAGACCTATTCAATGTCTGTTCAGGGAGCGCCGGAGGGCTGGAACGTAACCTTTACTCCTTCGGATGCCGGCAGCGCAACATCTTCAGTTCCGGTAGAAGCCGGCGCAACTTCTTCGATCGCTGTGGCAGTCACACCCGCGCAGAATGTAATGGCAGGTGAGTATCCTCTCACGTTCATGGTGGACTGTGCAGGAGAGACACTCGAGCTCCCGGTTACCGTTAAGATCACCGGTACCTACGGCCTTACGGCGACTACGCCCAATGGCAATCTTTCCACCAGTACCTATGCGGGTGAGTCGAAGGATGTGGTTCTTTCCATACAGAATACGGGCAATATCGACCTCAGCAATATAAGCCTTAAGGCACAGGCTTCCACCGACTGGAAGGTCACATTTGACGAGGACACCATCAGTGATATTCCCGCCGGACAGAGCAAAGAAGTGACCGCCCATATTACTCCTGCGAAGGATGCGATCCTCGGGGACTACGCGGTTCTTGTCACTGCGTCAAATGAAGTGGTCAAATCCGAATGCGACTTGAGAGTTGCCGTACAGAATCATACGGGCTGGGGAATTGTGGCGGTTGTGATCATCGCGGCCCTGGTTGCCGGATTGGTTTACATAATTCGAAAGTTTGGAAGAAGATAAACAGTGAGGCAGGCTATGACAGATACACCGATTATCCGCATCATGGATCTGACAAAGGCTTATGGCCCGAAAACAGCCGTGGATCATCTTAATCTGGAGATCAGACGGGGAGAGATTTTCGGTCTGCTCGGACCGAACGGTGCGGGAAAAACAACAACAATATTAATGCTCCTGGGCTTGACCGAACCTACTCATGGAATGGCATTGATCGACGGGCATGACTGCACAAGGCAGTCCATGCTGGTAAAGCGGATCACCGGATATATGCCGGACAACATCGGGTTTTACAGCGATATGACAGGACGTGAGAACCTTCGTTTCATGGCGAGGCTTAACGGTATTCCGGAGCATGAGATCAACCCGCTGATCGACGGTTTGCTGGAAAAGGTGGGAATGACCCACGCTGCGGATCAGAAGACGGAGACCTATTCAAAGGGTATGCGCCAGCGTCTCGGGATCGCGGACGTCCTTATTAAGGATCCGGAGGTCATCATAATGGATGAACCCACAACGGGCCTTGATCCGGAAGGTATGCGGGAGTTTTTAAGCCTTATAAAGCAGCTGAGCGTTGAGGATAAGAAGACGATCCTGGTATCCAGCCATCAGCTCTACCAGATCCAGCAGATCTGTGACAGGGTCGGTATTTTCGTGGACGGAAACCTGATCGCCTGCGGAGGTATCGATGAGCTCGGAAGCCAGATCGAGACGGAAGGGCACTACACTCTGGAGATTGAGACCGAGCCCTGCGACAGCAGATTTCTGGGATTTATTGAGGGACTTAAGGGAATGACCGGGATAACAAAGAACGGCAATACCTTTGTAATCAATTCCTCGGAGGATCTTCGGGAGGAAATCACAAAGTACCTTATAACGAATGAATATAAGCTCTTGCATCTGCATCAGAAGGGCGGGGATCTCGATGAGATCTACCGTGTCTATTTTGAAGAAGCTGAAAAAGAAGGAGATGACAGTGATGGTAAAGACGGCAGCAGGAAACGCCTTTTCGGCCGCAGAGGGGCATAACAATAAGAGTATCCGTTATCACAGCCTTACGGCTCTCTACCAGAAGGAAATGGCAGATCACGTAACGGGAAAAAGGTTCATCATTATCCTGATCCTGGTGATCGCTATGACGATCGCAAGCGTTTACGGCGCGGTTACGGGCATAGGCAGCGCGCTTAAAGACGCGGCAGCGGATCCGAAGGCTTCGTTTGATGCAAGCTTCATGTTCTTAAAGCTGTTTTCCACAGGCGGAAGTTCAATACCCTCGTATATGTCGCTGATCGCCCTGATCGGGCCGTTCATCGGGCTTATCTTGGGCTTTGACTCGATCAACGCGGAAAAAAATAGCGGCACCTTAAACCGCCTTGTGTCACAGCCCATCTACAGAGATTCCATCATTATCGGCAAGTTCCTGGCCTCAAGTACGCTTATCACTGTCATGATCTTCAGCACAGGAATCGCGGTAGGCTGCGCAGGCTTTCTCTGCTCCGGGATAAGACCCACAGGTGAGGAGCTTGTGAGGGTCTTGATCTATTTGATCTTTACTGACATTTACGTCTGTTTCTGGCTGGCAATGGCCATGCTGTTTTCGGTCTTTACCAGGCAGGCAACGACCTCGGCTCTTTCTTCGATCGCCTTGTGGCTCTTTTTCGCGATTTTCATGAGCCTTTTAGCCGGAATTATGGCGAATGCGG
>CACYMJ010000035.1:0-20320 GCA_902775485.1 uncultured Lachnospiraceae bacterium | reverse complement strand
CTCATCTGGTAGGACTGCTGGCGCTTACCTTTGCTGCGTTTACGATATCGTATGTGGGCTTTATGCGCCAGGAGATAAGAGGGAACTGAGTTCCCCTTGAGCAGTGTATCATAATGATATTAAGAGGGTTTCTATCTGATAGTGAAAAGCTTGCGCAACTATCCGCGGATATTTCAGAATATGCAAAAAAAATGTATCACGATGATGCATTCCTTAAATCACTTCAAGCCGAATACAAAAAGAATGAAAAGGAGATTAGCAATGTTGTAAAGGCCATAAAATCTGGACGTACAAACCAGATTCTGCTTGATGTGCTTGACGAGCTTGAAATCAAGAGAGGGGCTTTGTCGGATGCTATAGAAGCGGAAAGGATTAAGTTATCTCTGGCAGAGGATAATATCAGTATAACTCACTATTTTGAAATGTTTGCTGAAGCTGATTTCGAAGATGCAGAAACGCGAGACAAGATCTTTGAATACTTTATCGATAAAATATAGGTATTTGAGGATAAGCTCATAATTGATATGTTTTACTCTGATAACCATGTGGAGGTTGACTTGGATGCCTTTCTGGCGCAATATGAATATAATGAAGAAAGTGTTCGACCAGAATGTGGTCTGGTCCACTAAATGTCATAAGGAGGGACCCGCTTGCGGGAGGATGCCTTATGACCTACGCAGGCGCAAACGAACGGAGTTCGTATATTAATGCGCCTGCTCCACTAAATGTCATAAGGCGATCAGATTCAAAAAGTCTGATCGCTTTTCTTGAAACCGAATTAGTGTTATGTTTTAAATGTTGAATAGAAAACAGGAAACTTTGTAATAATGCTGATCCTGTATAATCCGGTCAGTAAGGCAATGAAATGGGTTGTGAAAAACCGAATGGTCATTTGACATGAAGAAAGAAGAAAAAACAAATGTAATGAGGGTTCTTGATGCGAAGAAGATCGCATATGAGAGCCATACATATGAGGCTGATCCGACGCTTAGCGGAGAGGATATAGCCGCTATCCTTGGCGAGGATGCTGACAGGGTTTTCAAAACACTGGTCACACAAGGCAAGAGTGGTACTTATTATGTCTTTGTTGTTCCGGTAAGAGAAGAGCTTGATCTTAAGAAAGCAGCCAAAGCCTGCTGTGAGAAGTCTGTTGCCATGATAAAACAGAAGGATCTGCTTCCGCTTACCGGTTACGTTCACGGAGGGTGTTCTCCGATCGGAATGAAGAAACCTTTTCAGACATTCATTCACTCGAGCGCAAAGGATTCAGGCGTAATATTTGTAAGTGCCGGAAAGGTCGGCTGTCAGATAGAACTTAGTCCCGATGATCTGATAAGTATCGCAGGCTGTAAAGTGTCTGACATAGTCTGAACATACTCGGGAACGTTTGATACTTATCAGGAAGGAACCGATACATTCTGCACATTAAGAGATGCGCAACTTGAAGAGAGTGTGGATTAGATATCGCTTACAGTCGAAGCGTTAAGTTATTAAGTCCGAATGTGTTCAGATAGACAGCTTCCTTTGCCAGCGAAACGACCGTACGTATCCCTATATGGGCGACCGGATCGTCATCGCGGTGAAGCTCATGATAATGTATGGGATCGAAACCGATGCAGTTATCCCTTATGCGGATGATCCTCTCGTGATCCGCAAGAACCAGCCGCACATCTATGGTATGGGATGCATCATCCGAGCCGAATCCGTGAATGACCGTGTTGTATGTCATCTCTTCGATACACAGACCGATAAGCGTACTTATCCTGCGGTCTGCTCCATGAGCCAGGCAAAAATCGATCGCTTTGCTCGAGGCTTCAACGGATTGTTTTTCATTTGTGATCCTGTATTCAAAGCAGTATTCTTCGGGTGCACCGAATGAGGGCGGAAGGAGCGCAAAATCTTCGGCGCCGGTTCCGATCCTCCTGTTGAAATACCAGACATACGCGCATATCAGCAGCCAGGCGATCCCTTCGCCGAACAAAAAGCACAGCCACAACCCCGTAGTTCCGAATAAATAACCGAGTATGAGTGCTCCTGCGGCAGGAACTGCAAAGTTTTGGAGTACACAGATGATCTCCATCAGCCCGACGCGCCCTATGCCCTGGAAATAGAACTTAAATGTTGTGTTGAGCGCACAGGGTATGAGACACAGCGAGAACAGGCGAAGCCCGCCTGCAGCAAGCGATGCTGCATCGGGATTGTCGGTAAGAAACAATGCGACTATCGGATTCGCGGCGCAGATAATGACAAGAGTTACCGCTGCCAGTACAACGACCGCACTTTGGCGCATGACCTTTACGAGCGTATAAAGCGAGGGACGGTCTTCATCTGCATGGAAGATTGAAGCCATCATGAGCGCAACCGAGGAATTACCGTTACAGAACGCATAACACAGATTGCTGATCGTGGATATGACCGAATAGGCTGCGACTGCGACATTACCGCCGGTCGATCTTAGCAGATTGTTAAGGAGAAGCACCAGGAATACAAGACTCAGCTGGTTGATGATGGTAGGAACACCGCCCGCGATTATACTGCGAAGCATTTTAAGACTAAGTCCCTTACGGCGAAGCCGGAAGACGCGGCCCTTACCGATGAAACAGCCAAGGCCTACAAGGAGTGCCGCATAGTAACTGATACTTGATGCAAGTCCCATTCCGAATATCCCGCCGTGAATAACAAGCACGTTTATAATATCGAGCGCAATATCAAGAACTGTCATGAGCAGTACCGCAGCGACAAGGCGCGTTCGGCTGCCGGACATCTGCAGATACGGGACCATCATCTGGGCCGACAGAAATGCGGGCACACCGATCATGAATCCGGTGAGGTAGTCTTTGGTCAGATAGTACACCGGATTTTCGGCACCGGGAGCGCCGGCACCAAGAAGAGTACAAATCGGCCCTGAGAATATAAGTACGATCATCAGGCCTACGATCGATATGAGCGCAGTGAGTGCAACGGATACGGTAAAGCATGAATCGCTTCCTTCCCTGTCGCCGCGCCCCATTGTCCTGCCGCACACGACCTGGACCCCTGCGGATATCATTGCACCCGGAGCGGCAAATGCCAGAAGGACAGGCTGGGTATAGCCGTATGCCGCCATGGCTTCCACGCCGAGAAAACGGCAGATAACTATACTGTCTATGAGCATGCACAAAGTCACCGTCATCGAAGAGATGACCTGTGCTATCATCATTTGTCTGAATAATCTTCGGATCATTTAAAACTCCATTTCGTGGTGAAGTTACCGTTGCCTTATTTTAATGTATTCATGCCGGAAAAAGCAAGACGGACTAATGACTTTTAGCGGGATATGTGATATAATCCGTCGGAAAATCGGATTTATTTGAGGAGGATTTTTATCATGAAAAAATATACTGTGTTAACCGTACTTGCAGTCTCGTCAATGCTGTTGCTTCAGGGATGTTCTTCTTCATCGACATCCACAACGACGGTAACAACAAGCGTAACCGATGAGAACGGTGAAACTGTCACGCAGAGCGAGACAACAACGGTTGAAGACGGGGTGACATCAACCGAGAAAACAACAACCGTAGAGGATGCCGACGGCGTTACGACAACAGAAGAAGGTTTTGCTGAAAATGAAGAAGAAGTCGATCTTCGCGCCATCTGGTATGATACGTTTAATTACGGTGCCGAAGGAGTCAGCAAAAACGGCGATACCGTCCTTATGGCATATGATGACGCACCAAATCTGACATTTGCAGCGCTGATGATCATCGATAAGGATGATAATCTTACACTGTATGATTACGGTGAGGTTAAGGAGGAAGGCGATGCTTATGTTATCTATGACGTGGACGGAGATGAATCCGTTCCGTTTACAGTGACCGACAGCGGTGATGAATCCATGACTATCCTGTTCCAGGACGGTGATGAGGCGGAACTTGTATACGTTGGCCAGGATGAGATCATAGAAGATATGGTTTCCATAGTCGAATCAATAAATGCAGACTGACCCGGACATTTTTTGATATAATAAATTAAATATTTTATACAGGAGATGACTATGCCAAAATCAGTGATCGACGGCTTCGCTTTTTCGGATGATGCCGACATATCCCTTGCTTCATCCGAGATAGAGAAGATCAAATACATTGCCGGAAAGATGAACATGGACAATCCCAAGGGCGTGCTTGCGGTATACGACAAGCTTATTACGAGCGGGATCTTTGTCACACCGGTCGGATATGAGTATCTTCGCACACTTCAGAGTTTTCTGTATAAGAGCAAGGATATCCCCGATGAAGCCGTACGGGAGATACCGGTTCCGATTTCATATACACGGGCCCTTAACATACGTAGTGAAGAACGGGACGAGAAGATCAATTATCAAAGAGAGGCCAGAACGCTCCGCAAGACATTCCGGAACGAATACAAGATCTCCCTGATCGTGAACATCATACTTGTCATAATGGTCATTGCGATGTTCATCATTACGCTCAAAGCAGAAAATCCCAATATGATCAATTACAGGACCGCGATACTCAATCAGTACAGCGAATGGGAGCAGGATCTTAATGAACGGGAGACTGCCATCAAACAAAAAGAGCTCGAACTGAACATGGACCGGTGACGGTTAAAAGGAGATTTTGGTATGGATAAGGTTAAGATTCTGGTTGTGGACGATGAAGCCAGGATGAGAAAACTGGTAAGGGATTTCCTTGTCAGGAAAGACTATCAGGTTGTAGAGGCCGCCGACGGGCAGGAAGCCCTGGATGTGTTTTTCGAGCAGAATGATATCAAGCTTGTGATACTTGATGTCATGATGCCTAAGATGGACGGCCGTGAAGTTTTAAAAGAGATCAGAACCTATTCGAAGGTTCCTGTCATAATGCTGACAGCGAAGGGTGATGAACAGGACGAACTGGAAGGGTTCGAACTGGGCGTTGACGAGTACATTTCCAAACCATTTTCCCCAAAGATATTAGTTGCAAGAGTCGATGCTCTTCTGCGCCGCAGTAATGTGATCACCGAGGAAGCCAGCATTGAAGCCGGCGGCATCGTTCTTGACAAGGCAAGTCATACGGTCACGGTGGACGGCAAACCGATAGAACTGTCATTCAAGGAATTCGAACTACTGACTTATTTTATGGAAAATCAAGGGCTCGCGCTCTCGCGTGACAAGATACTCAACCACGTATGGAATTACGATTATTTCGGCGATGCGCGCACGATAGATACACATGTTAAGAAACTGCGAGCCAAGATGGGAGATAAGGGTGACCTGATACGAACGATATGGGGGATGGGCTACAAGTTTGAGGTTTGATATACCGTAAGATCATGAACATGCAAAACGGATTTACCGTCAGATACGGGGAGGACATAGGCAGGGATCTTCCAGCTGATTTTCTGAAGACGGTTTTTGAACTGGATAAGGAAGTTTACGATTTTCATCCGGAGTATGTCGGATGTCTTGAGAACATGGTGGACCGCTACAATGCGTTTCGCCAAAGTTTTGTATTCCTTATGGACGGGGAAAAGCTTGCGGCATACATATGCTTTTTCCCGGTAAGGGATGAAATGTATCGACGCATCGTCTGCCCGGAAGAGGGTGATATCAGGTGGAAGGAAGAAGTCCAAAACGGACATACGGTAAAACTTGAGCAGATCCCCGATGATGATATCCTCGGGAAGGATATCGTATCTTCACCTTCTGAGGATGAGCCGCTAAAATTCTTCATCATATCTGCTGCGGTCGCAGCGCAGTACCGGAGCAACAGGCCGAGAGTCGCGGATATTCTGCTGGCGGAGTGGATCAAATATCTCAATACCATTCAGAACAATACGGGTGCCAGGATCGAAAACATCTCTGCCGTTGTTGTATCAAAGGGAGGCAGTACGTTTGCAAGAACAGCCGGATTCAGGGTAGAGCGTATATGTCATGACAGTGAATGCGAAGAAGACAGAAGCCGCGTTGTCGTGTGCGACGGTGACAGATTAGCAAGACTCCTGGAAGGACAGTTTTACAGAAAAACGTTCAGGGATGACATATATATAATGCTTCCGTTTGAAGCGGACGAGAATGATCCGAGACTTGAGCGGATCCCCGAAGCATACGGTGATCTGACTGATGAGGAAGATGACAGAGTCTCGCTCTATGGCCGGTATCTTATGAACCGGATCAAGAACAGCCGCGATTTTGAGTGCAGCAACGAAGTCAGCAGGGAAGTTACCGAACATTATCTTGGCAGATTCAGATTTCTTCATACACTTGATGACTATTGTGATGAGGAGGATCCCGAAGAGGCGCCTACGATAATCGGCGAGGAAGACGCCGATATGGTCCTTATCGCGCACAGGAGAACAGGCATGTACGTCGCACTTCTTCTCATAGCCGACTGCGAGTACTCCACTTCACAGGTGTTTGACCAGTGCAGCAAGAACTATATAAAGATAAGGGATCCGAAATGGACGGATGATGTACCGTATGAGCTTACAAAAGGTGCATACCGTTATGCACATATAGATGATTATCTTGAAAAAGAGTACGGGCTTATAAGTGCAGGCAGCGGCAAGTGCATGACATGCATGACCAAAGAGCCGGATCCGCAGCCGGGTGAAGAATATGTTGAAGGAGCAGGCGGGGCCAAAACAACACGCGAGATGATGAACATACTCGCCGGTGAGACCTACTACAGTCTGTTCCAGAATTTCAGGATATATAACAGGCAGCTTGTCGATATAGCAACGACCGATCTTGCCGCATACGATTACTATACATCCTACATGTCCGAGAATACGATAGTGTTCATATTAAAGGATGATGTGATCAAAAAGATGCCGCCCGACGGGGAGTTTCTTGATACATACCGGACAGATGATGATGCCATAAAAGAGGATAGCGTGGAATACCGCGTGCTGACCAAGATCGGACTTGCGGCAACAATGCTGTTCATCATGGAAATGGTAATGTTCCAGACAACGTCGCTTGCCAAGATGACAAACCGGGTATCGAAGGCGCTCGTTCAGGCCGGCAATGTACCATGGGAGTATATCACGAGAATATACGAGGACTACGGCAAGACGATCCGGTTCTGGAAGACGGATAATTTCAAGTATTACGGTACCGAACTTGAAGCCCGCCATATCAGGGAAGCGTTTGAAAACGATGATCTGAAAAACATATATAACGAGCAGCAGGAATATCTTCAGAAGGTAGTGGAACTCAACAGTGCCGAACTTGAACGCCGCAACAGCATGTTCATCGGTATCGTCGGAGTGGTACTTGCCATATTCGGAGCCCAGGATTATCTGGTCGGTGTTATCCAGAAGTTTTATGACTGGCTTCCCGAGCCATGGATAGCAGATTCGCAGCTTGAAGCCGTAAGGACGTTTAATGTACTCGGCATCGGAGGATTTGTTCTTGCGTTCCTGCTCCTTCATATGACCGGAAGAAGAAACTTCTATAACAAGATGAGACGGCTTATCCAAACGGAAAAAAATGGATCAAAAGAAAAAGAATAAAAACAGAAAGATCGAATATGATACGGATCACAGAAACAACAGCCTCTTTGTGGACGATCAGTTAAAGCGGATGCACGAGAGATTCCAGAGGTCGTGGTGGAACAGGCCCGTCAAGTGGTTTGCAGTGCTTTTGTTCATCTCGCTTGTACTGTCTTACATATCGATCCTCGAACTCGGAGAGGGCGGAAGCGTAACGTTTTTGAGCATGCTCGTTCTGTGCCTGATCGGATATGTTCTTGAGCCCCGTGCCGGACTGCTGGCGGCATTTTTGTTCGGCCTTATAAAATATATTGTGGATTATGTGTGTCCGGGATACTTTTCTTCCGTGATATCGCGTATAATAAATGAGCCGGGGTTTGTCACGGACATATACCGGCAGATGAGTCTTACGGGATACAGGGCCTGGAGAGAGGGACTCGGCCTTACGGATCCGGGTATGGTCGATACGGTTCAGGTTATCGCGGATCTGTTTGATTATCTGATCGGATATACCCTGCTCGGTGCGTTCGGTTATCTCGAGGCACTGTCGATAAGAGGAAAGGGAAGCGGACCCGGCCGGAGAATGACGATACAGAATGCTTTTCTGCTCGCGGTCATGCTCAGATTTGTTGAAAGCGTCATCAACTATGTTGTTTTCTATCCGGAGACCGGATCAAGGTTTTTGTTCTTCAGAGAGGCTGTCACATACAGTTTCATGTATGTGGGTATCGAAGGACTCCTTTCCTGGGGTGTTATGTATATACCTCAGGTCATAGATACGATCCAGTATTTCAGGACTGTTGCCGGAAACGAATACAATGAGAAACTGTATCAGGAATATCACTGATGCCAAACCTGCCACGGATGATAAGGAGAATCTATGCAGTATGATCTGATAGTTGATATCATGTCTATAGTGTTTAACCTTGTGGCTCTGATGATGTGTCTCTTCCTGTATTTTGAACATACGAGAAGAACATTGACATTTGCGCTGATATTCTTTCTCGGAAATCTTCTCTCCAATTATTACTGGGGAGTCTATGAACTTCTGATGGATGATTATCCGAACGTGTCATCGGGCCTGGCTTACTTCGGCTGGAATCTCGCCTTTTTCATGCTGGCCGTGATGCAGTTCGTTCTCAGAAAAGAGCAGGGACTAAGACGCTTTAATATCATTTCTTTCATTCCGGTTCTGACCAATGTACCACAGCTTCTGATCTATCTTCAGTATGGCGGGTATTTTAACAACATCTGGCAGGTTTTATGGACAACGGTTGTTGAGATATTGGCTATAGATTCGATCATCTGGTATTTCAAAAGAAGAAAAAAATGGACCAGGGTTCCTTATATCAATATCGTTCTTCTTGTATTCATGATCGGGGAATACGTGGTCTGGACATCATCGTGTTACGAATGGCCTTATAACTGCCCGGGACCGTATCATCTTTTCAGTGTATTAAATTGTCTGTGCTATGTGCTCATTCCGCTTTCGATCGGCAAACAGTACGGTTATTCATCGAATAATATCAGTGCATCCCGCAACAGGCTGATGAAGATATTCAAGCCCATTTATGTTGCCGTGGTAGTGATATGCTGTTTCGGAGGATATCTGCTCGGACTGTGGATGAGGGATACTCTCAATGCGGGCATAGGTGAGCAGGGCGAGTCGGATCCGTACAGCATCATCGCTGTAATGCTGTTCGTCGTATCGTTTATAATCGTGTCATTTACGGTGACGATAATCCTGGTTGTAAGCTCCGAGAAGAAGACATACGAGAGTGAGGAACTTGCCGCGGCCAAGTATCTTGCCGAAAAATCAAATGCGGCAAAAAGCGATTTTCTCGCCCAGATGTCGCATGAGATAAGAACACCGATCAATGCGGTCCTTGGCATGAATGAGATGATACTGCGTGAAAGTCTTCAGGCAAGGGACGATCTTCCGAAAGATCGGGACGGTATCAGGAACGTATTTTCCGAGATATGCAATTACTCGGGAAATATTGACAGCGCCGGCAAAAATCTGTTGTCGATAATAAATGACATACTTGATTTTTCAAAGATAGAAGCCGGGAAGCTTGAGATCGTGGATAACGATTACCAGCTTAGTTCGGTACTTAACGATGTTTCAAACATGATCGTGTTCAAGGCCAGGAACAAAGGTCTCGAGTATGATGTTGATGTTGATGAGAATCTGCCGGATGTCCTGCGGGGTGATGAGGTAAGGGTGCGTCAGATCGTCACGAACCTTTTAAACAATGCGGTAAAGTATACCGAGAGCGGCCGGGTCATATTGTCGGTATCCGAGAAAAAGGATGATAACTCCGATGATGCCGCAAAGACCAATCTCGTGATATCCGTTAAGGATACCGGAATAGGTATTAAGGAAGAAGACAGGGAAAAACTGTTCAAGAAGTTCGAGAGAGTGGATATAGAAAAGAACAGCTCCATCGAGGGAACCGGACTTGGACTTGCGATAACCGGAAGCCTTGTCGGAATGATGGGCGGTACGATAAGCGTCGATTCGGATTACGGAGAGGGATCGACATTTACCGCCGTTATACCGCAGCAGATCATATCGGATGAACCGATAGGAGATTTCCGTGAGAAGTTTGAAAAGAGCATAAGCGCATTAAAGGCCAGAAAGGAAGCGTTCAAGGCAAAGGATACACACATTCTCGTTGTCGATGATACTCCTATGAACCATATGGTCGTAAAGGGACTCCTCAAAAATACGATGATAAACATCGATACCGCAATGAGCGGTGATGAGTCAATAAAACTGACCTCGAAGAAACACTACGATCTGATAATGATGGATCAGCGCATGCCGGGAATGGACGGTATCACCGCAATGCACAGGATCAAGGAAGATAAGGACGGCATTAACTTCAACACACCGTTTATCTGCCTGACGGCCGATGCGATATCGGGAGCAAAGGAAAGATACATCGCCGAGGGATTCAACGATTATCTGACAAAACCCATAGACAGCTCAGATCTTGAGGAGATGCTTCTTGAATATCTGCCAAAAGATAAGATAGAAACAGTCGGTGAGCCGGAAGATGACAAAAAAGATACGGCAGAACATAAAACGGTCGATGATATTCTGAGCGGATGCAGCCTTATTGACAGGGCAACGGGTCTTGATTACTGCGAAGGGGACGAGGAACTTTATAAGGATATCCTTTCATCGTTTGTGAGCGAATCAAATACAAAGGTCCCTGCGATAAAAGAGTGTTACAACAGCGAAAACTGGGATGAGTACGGCGTTTATGTGCATTCCGTAAAGAGCAGTTCGCTGATGATCGGTGCAAAGTCCCTGTACGAGAAGGCGCTTGGCATTGAGATGGCAGCAAAATCCGGAGATATCGATACGGTCCGCGCCGGCCATGAGTCCCTGATGGAACTGTATGCCCGGGTGATCGGACAGCTTAAAAAGAGCGGCGCATTAAAAGAAGAAAATGATGAGAATGCGATCCTCGAGTTTGTACCGGATGATGAGAAATAAATATTCAGGAGAATGTTATGGAAAGAAAGTTTGCGGATCTGGAACCGAAGAAGGTTTTTGAATTCTTTGAGGATATCACGAATATCCCGAGAGGCTCAAAGAATGAAGGCGCGATCAGCGATTATCTTGTTGAGTTCGCCGGTGAGCGCGGGCTTTTGGCTTATCGTGACGAGTGCAGGAATGTTACGATACTCAAGCCTGCAACTTCAGGCATGGAAGATAAAGATACGATAATTCTCCAGGCACATATGGATATGGTATGCGTCAAGGATGACGGCATTGATAAGGATATGTCCAAGGATCCGATAGATGCATGTATTGACGGAGATTTTATAAGAGCCAACGGAACATCGCTCGGGGCTGATGACGGGATTGGGATTGCGCTTATCCTGGCTGTGCTTGACAGCGATGAAATATCCCATCCGATGATAGAGGCAGTGTTTACGGCCGAGGAGGAAACGGGACTGGACGGCGCAAACGGTTATGACGTATCCAGGCTTAAGGGCAGGCGCTTTATCAATATCGATACGGAAGAGGAAAATCATTTGGTCATCGGCTGTGCCGGAGGGATCAGATGTGATCTTTCATCCAAATGCAAGAACAAAAAGGTTGAAGGTTTTATATATGAGATAAGCATCAGTCGGCTTTCGGGAGGCCATTCCGGAACGGAGATAGATAAGGGCTCGGCAAATGCAAATGTTCTGATGGGTCGTTTTCTAAGACTTGCCATGAATGAAGTCGAAATGGCCCTTGGAAGTTATTCGGGTGGTACGAAGGACAATGCCATCTGCCCGGCTGCATCGGCAACCGTGATCCTTAAGAAGAAACAGGGTAAGGCTTTTGAAAAACTGGTGAAGACTTTTGCGGATGATATGGCTGCGGAATACAGCGCAACCGACCCTGAACTGTCGGTTAAATGTAAGGACAAGGGTAAGGGCAAGCTTGAAGTTATGTCAACCAAGGACATGACGCGGTTTGTTTCTCTCTTAAACGTACTTCCGAACGGTGTCGTGAAGATGAGCCAGGTATCGGATATGGTCGAGACAAGTGCGAATATCGGTGTGGCATCGGCCAAAGCGAAAAACTTCAGTATTACCGTAAGTCTCCGCTCCAACAGGGATTCGGCTCTTGACTGGATGATCTCAAAGGTTGAGACGCTTGCAGCGGCTTTTGAGATGCAGTATGACGCACGCGGAAGATATCCTGTGTGGGAGTGCAGGGAAGTTTCCGATTTTGCCAAAAGTGCGGCAGGACTTTACAGGACGCTGTTTGACAAGGATATAGAGATCATGACGATCCACGCAGGTCTTGAGTGTGCGATCTTCTCAAAAAAGATAAACGGTATCGATGCGATATCCATCGGACCTGATATGGAAGCGGTACATTCAACGAAAGAGCGCCTTTCGATATCGAGTACAAAACGGGAGTGGAAGTATCTTACCGAACTTCTTAAGCTGTAATGTTACGTTTTATCAAAAGATCCATTAACAGGGAATATACGATCATATTCGGCCTTTTGCTGAGTCTGTGCATTCTGCTCATCAGCGTTGTTAATATGCTGACGCTTCAGAGAGCATACATGTACAACAAGCAGAAGGTTCTTTTGTCATGTTTTGATGACATAGATGAAGCTGCAAGAAATGATGATATCACATCCGCAAGTTTCGACGAATCGTTAAAAGAAATGTCCGCTATCAACAATATCGAAGTGCTTGTGATAGACTCCGACAAAAAGCTCATCAAATCCACGGATCCCGATGCATCGCTCATGTCGAAACGCCTTCTGGAATTTGTTTTCGGAGGAGAAAAGAACATCGAACCGATTTATGAGAACGGCCGTATAGTGATACAGCAGACCATGGATCCGAGAACAAAGATAGATTATCTTGAACTGTGGGGTACACTTTCTAACAGCAACCTGATACTGCTGAGGACTCCGGTGCAGTCGATGAAGGAAGCGGCTGTCCTTGCCAATACCATCTTCATAAGGTTCGGATTTATAGCGATAATCGCCGGCATCATATTTGTTTATTTTGCAACGAGGAAGATAACGAAGCCCATCCTTAAGCTTGTAGATATATCCGAAAAGATGACAAAACTTGATTTTTCGGAAAAGTATGACGGCCACAGCGAAAACGAGGTCGATGTACTCGGAACGCATATGAACCGATTATCGGATACGCTTGAAGGTACAATTTCGGAACTGAAAAGTGCGAACGTCAAACTGACACAGGATATAGAGAAAAAGACAGAAATAGATGAGATGAGAAAGGAATTTCTGTCCAATGTTTCCCATGAACTCAAGACACCGATAGCTCTCATACAAGGATATGCTGAGGGCTTGAAGGACTGCGTGAACGATGATGAGGAGAGCAGGGATTATTACTGCGATGTCATAACAGATGAAGCGGAACGTATGAACAGTCTTGTTAAGAGTCTGCTAAGCCTAAGTGAACTTGAATCGGGAAACAGCGTCGTGGACATCGTACATTTTGACCTGATGGAACTGATCAGGAACTGTACGGATTCAATGGATATACTGGCAAAGCAGGAAGATATCAGGATCATACTTCCCGAAATAAAATCCGTACCTGTATGGGCTGACGAGATCAGAACGGAACAGGTTTTTTCAAACTATCTTTCAAATGCGATCCATTATGCCAAGGGTGAGAAGACAGTCAGGATAACAATCACCAAAGGCGATCAGACGGTCAGGGTCGGAGTGTTCAATTCGGGAGATCATATCAGCAACGAGGATCTTCCTAATCTGTGGACGAAGTTTTACAAGGCCGATAAAGCAAGAACGAGACAATACGGAGGAAGCGGCATAGGTTTGTCGATCGTAAAGGCAAGTATGGAAGCAATGGGTCAGAAGTTCGGAGTTGACAATGTTGACGGCGGTGTGAACTTCTGGTTTGAACTTGATGCGACTGACAGGATTTGACAGAGAGTTCGACAAATAACGCGTGTTGTGGTAATATCTGACATATGAATAAAAAATCACATCGTATAATTTTATACTTAATCGTATTATCCGTGTCGTCGGTTTTACTGTCAGGATGTGCTCTTGTGCCTTCACTTAACCTTACGGAGGAACAGAGCAATCTGGTTGCCGAATATGCCGCCGGTAAGCTCATAGAGTATGTAAAGGGCCACCCGGGCGGATTGATGGAACTGGAGGATATAGATCGTGCCGATGTTAATCCGGGAATGAAAAAGGATGAGGAAGATGAAATGCTTCCGCCTGCGCTTCCGGGAACGGATGATGCACCGTCGGCCATGCCGGATCCCGAAGAGATCGTCCCTGACGATCAGCGTGAATTTGAGGTCGAAGCTCCGGCCGGAGATGAAGCACTTGTAGAGGCGCCGGTTGCGGACACGCCTCCGGAAAAATCAATTGCCGAGGCTCTCGGGATCGAAGGGGCACAGTTGTCATATGACCGGTATGAGGTGGTCTCTACGTACCCTGAAAACACCGAACTTGCATTTACGATGAAAGCGGCACCGGGAAAAGATCTGCTGATAGTGCATTTTAACCTTTCCAATCCGGGAGATTCGGATATAAATGTGTTCACAGATTCATCGGGATTCAAGGTAAGGCTGATGCTAAACGGCAGTGAAAAACTGCGTGGCGATATAACATTTCTTGACAATGATCTGATGAACTATCAGGGATTGCTCACACCGGGAGCACAGGTTGATTCAGTGCTTGTTTTTGAAGTGAAGCAGGGTACCGATATAGGTTCAATGGATCTTCTGATCGTTGAGGATGATACCGAAAATAAATATCCTCTTATCTGATCTTAAACACTATATGGCATTTATTGCCGGAAGATGGATGATATATGAAGATAACTATACTTGGCGCACGAGGTTCCGTTCCGACAGCCGGCAGGGATATGCAGGAGTTTGGCGGTTCCACGAGCTGCCTTTATGTAGAGACAGATGAATATGCGATCTTTGTTGATGCGGGTACCGGTTTGATCCACGCACCCGATGTCGGCACCAGAAAGATCGTCATTCTACTGACACATCCGCACATAGACCACCTGATAGGTCTTCCGTTTTTTCCGTTTAACAGGGAAAAGGGAAGAATTGTTGACATATACGCGAAACGCAGAGGGTCGCTCGGCGCTGCGGAACAGATCGAGAGGCTCATATCGCCACCTCTGTGGCCATGTCTTTTGTCGGATTATCCGGCCGATTTTCATGTGCATGACCTGAAACTTCCTATCACATTCGGGAATATTGAAGTTACCGGTATCGAATCAAACCATCCGGGCGGCAGTATCATATACAGAATCTCTCAAAACGGCAGGAGTTTTGTATATGCTACCGATTACGAACATTACGGATCGGATATGGATGCCCTGGCTGAATTTGCACGAGATACCGATCTGTTGATGTATGACGGTCAGTATACAAACGAGGAATCATCCCGCATGGTCGGGTTCGGACATTCTACAGTCGACGCCGGACTTGAGGTCAGAAAGCGTGCAAATGCCGGATCGATCCTTTTTGTACATCACGACCCCAGACATACCGATGAAATGCTTGCCGAAATGGAAAATGCGGTAAAGAGCGATGGCGTCGCTTTTGCAAGAGAGGGACAGGTGATAATGCTGTGAACACGAAAAACGAAAAACTGTATTCTCTTGAGAGGATGATAGCGATCGCGCTCGATCTGTCCGCGGAAAAAGATTTTGACAGACTGATGAAGAAGATCCTTCTTGAAGCAATGGACACATGCCGGTGTGATGCGGGCACAGTCTATCTGCTTGAGGATGGTCTTCTTCATTTTCATACAAGTTTTACCAAGTCAAAGGGAAGCACACAGGACTCATCCGTAAGGCTCAATCTTCCGCCTGTACCGCTCACCAGATCCCATGTCTGCGCATGCTGTGCGATGGATCACAAGAAGATTAACATAGCGGATGTTTACGAGTCCGATGAGTATGATTTTAAAGGTGCCCAGAAGTACGACTCGCTGAATGATTACCGTACCGGTTCAATGCTTGTTATTCCGATGACAGATGAAAAGGATGAGATCGTCGGAGTACTTCAGCTGATAAATGCGCTTGACGAAAACGGCAATATGATACCGTTTGATGAAGATCTTGAAGAGATCGTGCAGGCGCTGGCAAGTCTGGCAGCCGTATCCATAAACAATCATAAGCTCGCGATTGAGATAAACGATCTGCTCCATTCTTTCGTGCAGGTCATGGTTGATGCGATCGATACGAGAAGCTCATATAATGCTACACATACACGCAGCATGGTCAGATATGCGAACCGTTTTCTTGACTGGCTTGGAGAGACTAATAACGAGTGGAGATTCAATGAGGATCAAAGAGATGCTTTTCTGATGAGCGTATGGCTGCATGATATCGGTAAACTTCTGGTTCCCGCAAATGTTCTTGATAAGCCGGACCGGCTGTCGGGGATCGGAGAGAGTATAAAAAACAGGATAGATATCGGCTGCCTTATGGAAAAGATCCGTGGACTTGAAGATCCCGCAATAAAGGCAGAGTGCGATGATAAGACAGAAAAACTGAAAAATGCATGGACGGCGATAAATGATGCAAATGCCAGAGGATTTCTGGATGATGATACCGTAAATGATCTGCAGCGGATCGCAGAACTTACATGTCTTGATGCCGGCGGGAGACATATACGCCTTCTTACCGATGCGGAACTAGAGTCCATTACTGTCCGTAAAGGTACTCTTACGGATGAGGAAAAATCGCAGGTTGAGATGCATGTCAGTCATACGGCGCGGATGCTTTCGGGCATGAATTTCAAAGGCATTTACAGAGAAGTTCCGCATATGGCAGGTTCACATCATGAACTGCTTGACGGAAGCGGATATCCGAAACATCTGTCTGACGGTGAGATCTCAAATGAGATCAGGCTCATAACCGTACTTGATATTTATGATGCACTTACGGCTGAGGACCGCCCTTACAAACCTCCGATCGAACCGCAGAAAGCTTTTGCTATCCTTTATTCGATGTGTGATGAGGGCAAACTTGATAAGAGGATAGTATCACTTTTTGAAGAGAGTCGTGCGTGGGTCAGGGATAAATGAAAAAGATAAGTGAATTTCTTCAAAAGAATAAAACCGTGGCCGCGCTTATATATGCGCTTGCCGGAGCAGCTGCGGTAACGCTCGTTATCGGTGTATGGGGACTGCTTGACAGACTTGACGGTCTTGCACAGGATGCGCTGTATCAGCAGCCGATGGCACTTTCGGGCGAGATCATCATGATAGGCATTGATGACAGGGCGCTTGAGCAGTTTGGGCCGTACAATTCATGGGACCGCAGTATCATGGCATCCGCACTGGAAAAACTGGCGGCGGATGACGGACATAAACCGGCTGTTGTCGCGATCGATACCCTTTATACCGGAAAGACCGGCGAGTCTGACACAAAGCTTGCCGAGGCGGCCTCAAAGCTTAACGTGATCGTAGGTTCGTTTGCCAAGATCGGAAGCAAAGTCGTTCGGGATGCAAACGGTAACATGTACTATGATCCCTATGCCATAACCGACTATTCGCTGCCTTATGAGGAGCTTCGCAAGGTCACGAAACAGGGACATATCAATGCCGTTGCCGATTCCGACGGAATACTCAGGCATGCTCTTTTATACATAACTCCCGAAAACGAGAAGATTTATTCGATGGCATATATGACCGCGAAGGAATATGCCGATGCCCATGAGCTTGATATAACAGAACCCGAAACAAGCAAAGGATATTATTACGTATCATACTCGGCAATGCCGGGAGGATTTGATGACGGGTATTCGATAGCTGATCTTATTAACGGTGACATTCCGGTTGATGCATATGAAGATAAGATAGTTATCATAGGACCATATGCCGTTGCACTTCAGGACGAATATTTTACCGCGATAGATCACAGCGGTCATATGTTCGGCATGGAATACCAGGCAAATGTAATGCAGATGATACTTGACGGCAACTATAAGCGTGAGCTTCCGAATCTGCCGCAGCAGATCATTCTGTTCATTGCATGTTTTGCGGCATTTTTTATCTTCCTGAAAACATCATTTAAAGCATCATCATTTACGTTGGCAGGCATTGTCGCTGCATTTGTCGCGGCAACGTATGCTGCATATTCTGCGGGAGTGGTATTGCATCCCCTGTGGATAATAGTTGGTGTGTTTGTTCTCTATCTTGTATCGATAGTGATAAGATATGTTAGAACCGCGATCGAAAGACAGCGCGTCACCAAAACGTTTGAACGCTACGTGGATCCGGAGATCGTTAAGGCCATATTGAACGAAGGCATAGACAATCTGTCGCTGGGTGGTAAATTGTGCGACATTGCGGTATTATTTGTCGATGTGCGCGGATTCACCACCATGTCCGAAAGACTCGATCCCGAGAAGGTTGTGTTCATACTTAACCGCTATCTTACAATGGCAAGTGACTGCGTTGAACGTAATCACGGTACACTTGATAAGTTTGTCGGAGATGCCATGATGGCATTCTGGGGCGCACCGATATCACAGGAGGATCCTGTTTTTAACGCTGTGCAGACTGCCGTTGAGATCGTAAAGGGTGCCAAAAAGGTCAGTGACGAGCTTTATGATGAGATCGGAGAGGTATTAAATGTCGGTGTCGGAGTTCATTACGGACCGGCCGTTGTCGGAAATATGGGCGCGGAAAAACATATGGATTATACCGCTATAGGCGATACGGTAAATACAGCGGCAAGACTTGAAGCGAATGCTCCCGGCGGAACCGTTTACGTCAGCCGGATAGTTGCGGATATGACTGCAGGCAGATTTAAATACACATCGCTTGGCGGCACGGTCAAACTTAAGGGCAAAGCAGACGGATTTGAAGTACTGCGAATGGATATAACGGAGGTGTAAAATGAGTAAAGTTAATGATTTCTTAAGCGATGCAAAAGTTTTCTTCCTTGCAACCGTTGACGGCGACCAGCCCAAATGCAGACCGCTCGGAGCGCATATGGAAATGGACGGCAAGGTGATCTTCGGTGTCGGTGATTTTAAGAGTGTTTACAAGCAGCTTGTTGCCAATCCCAAATGTGAGATCGTTGCATCAAAGCCTGACGGACATTGGATGCGTTATACCGGGAAGGCCGTATTTGAGACGGACGGAAAATATGCTGAGGCGATGCTTGACGGGGCACCTCATCTTCGCGACATATACAATGACAAGACCGGCAATAAGATGATGTGCTTCCATATTGAAGATGCAACAGCAGTTGATATTGCCGTTATGGGCCCCGGTGAGGATCTGCTTTCATAGTGCGTGATTTTTTGCTTGATATGTGATATAATACCATTGTATAAACAGTCAGTTACATCGTATGAGCAGTCACAGGAGGCGATGTTATGTTTGATATAACTTCAATGCTCGGTACATCGAATTCGGGTTCTGCGGGCTCGACAGGGTTTAATTTTGCGGACTATGCCGCCATTAAGAACGGAAGTTACGGAAAGCTTGTTAAATCATACTATCAGGGCTCCGCAAGGGAAGTTGAATCCCAAAAGGCCGCAACGGCATATAACAAGACGGACAGTACCAATAATACCGCAAAAGCTTCATCTGCAAGCGAGATTGATAAAACGGGCCTTGGTCAGATCAGAAAGGATGCCGATCAGCTTAAGACCTCGACAGAGGCTCTCGGCAAGGAAGATCTTTGGAAGACAAAGGATAATGCGGCGGTTGCAAACGCCGTTAAGGACTTTGTTGAAGGTTACAATAAGGTGATCGATCAGGCTTCAAAGGTTAATTCGAAAGAGATATCCCGGGACGTTAAGTTCATGAAGGGCATGACGGATACGTTTTCCAAGGTGCTTGGCAAGATCGGAGTCACTGTCGGAGACGACGGTAAGATGAGTGTTGATGAAGAAGCACTTAAGAAGGCTGATACGGCAACCGTCAGATCCTTATTTGAAGGAAACGCAACATACGGTTCCCAGATCGCAGACAAGGCAAACGGCATCAGTCGTGATGCGGATATGAACTCAAGTCTGTATTCGGCCGATGCTACTGCATCAAGTGTTATATCAAGTGTATTTAACCAGTTTATTTAGGCGATTCAAAATTTTTTTAAAAATACTGAAAAAAGTGCTTGACTTGGCGTAATTAGAATGATACTATTGTGTGGCTGTCCGATAAAGACAGCCGCATTTTTTATGTGTATGCACCTTGAAAATGAAATAGTACAACCAAATCTCGAAAATTCCTTTATAAAAGAATTTTTATTCGGAAACGAAACAAAGCCAGCAATGGTTTAACAAACTTTATTAGAGAGTTTGATCCTGGCTCAGGATGAA
>CACYMJ010000034.1 GCA_902775485.1 uncultured Lachnospiraceae bacterium | reverse complement strand
CCGTCCTTTTCTTGTCCTCCACGGATTGGCGACTCCCAGAAGAACATTCCTGTTACGAAGGTTTAAGCTGTTGCGAAGTCTGAATACCAGATTGTCGTCGCTTCTCGTTTCCGCTATCGGCCTGAATACACCGGTATCGATCCCGGTCGGGACAACAACGGTGTGGTATTCTCCCATGAATGACTGTTCGACCCTCGATTTGAGCCACTGGCTCGGGGTCACGATCGTAAGATTTTCAAAACCCGTGAACAGTTCCTTTTTATCGGCATAATTTCTCTGGGAACTGTCCTTTCCTATACTCTTCGGATACTCGCCGAGCTGTTCGCATGAGTAGCATCCGTT
Source organism: uncultured Lachnospiraceae bacterium (assembly GCA_902775485.1). Lineage (GTDB taxonomy): Bacteria > Bacillota > Clostridia > Lachnospirales > Lachnospiraceae > UBA2868. Next base: position 21,023 of record CACYMJ010000034.1, on the reverse strand, counting down.
TATCCACTTTGTGCATCCGACATACTCAAAATGCGAGCAGTGGCCGGTAAACGTCCAGCAGTCATGTAAGGTCCAGATTATCCTGATATCGGTGGTCTTTAAATACCTGAAAAGCGTACGGATATTCAGATAATACCCGTGAACATTGTGAAGATGGATTATATCCGGAGAAAAGTCCTCTATCACCTTGATAAAATCTTCGGTTGCCCTTTTGGAATAAAAACCGTGTCTGTCCGTAAGTCTCGACAGTCCCCCGTGTATATAAACATCAAGATCCTGTCCTATCCTGTAGGCATTCATTCCCTCGGGATGGGTGTCTCTGCCGTAAGCGACCATACACTCGTATCCGTTCGCATTAAGCGTATTGTACAGTCCCTCCACAAGCCTTCCGACCGACCCGGTCCCGACAACCGTGTTCACAAGCATGACTCTTCTGTTCTCAAGATGATTGAGAGACCTTACGACACGTTTTGCCTCTTTTGTATACAACACTTCGGGCTCGGGCTCTTTCACGCCCTGCCCGATGAATGAATTCTCTATACTGTTATCAAGGGATATGACAGAAATGTCATTCTGTGCCATGATCATTTCCTGTCTCTCCCTCTCGATCCGCTCCTGCTCGGCGATCCGGGCCTTCATCAGCGGATCGGTAATATGGTTTTTCTTCATCAGTTATCGGTACTTTCGTCATCGCCGTCATCAAGTATCAGCCTGATGACACGTTCATGTCCTTTGGAAAAATCCTTCTGCAGCTGGAGTTTTCTCATCTCACGCCGCACATTCGGTGTCGCAAGAAGCCATCCTATCGTTGATATGACCGTCTCATCGTCCGTTTCGGATCCGATACCCAGATTGATAAATCCGTTCTGGATACCCGCAAACACATGCCTGGCCTCACGGTCGTTCTGGGCAAGCACAACTGCCGGGACTCCCATGCTGGCAAGTTCATAAACGGTCCTTCCCTGGCTCGTTATCGCCAGATCCATCATACCCATATAAGAACTGACCCTCTTGACATCCTTATATACAAATACATTATCGCTCTCGCTCGTTACGATCCTGTCGGCATTCGGATAAGCAAAGCCCAGAAGGAAATGGAACTTAACATCCGGATGGTCCTTATGAAGTCTTTTGCATATCCCGTACAGTCTGGCTGTCAGATCCGAGGGATCGGCACCTCCGAATATAACGAGAACGTTTTCGGCCTTCTCGCAAAAATCCTTGGGATGCTCTTCCAAAAACTCGTCCCTTATGCAGAAGTATTTGCTTCCGTAATACTCGTTATGCAGTTTGTCACCCTTTTCATAGAGTGCATTTATAACAGCATCGGCATATTTTGCACCGGGTCCGACGTCTTCGAAATTGACCACGCGCTTTGCATATTTTGTTACCATCTTCATATACTCGGCAGATGTGTCGAGTATATCGTTTATGAGGATGTCGGGGCGTCTTTCACTGAGGATCTTCTCGAAATGATCATCATTTTCTATCCTTATCACATTAAAGTTCGACTCCTTGATCCTCTCGATACCGATATCGGAATCTGCCGATGCAGCAAATACGACATCATGTCCCGTAAGCTTATATGCAAGCGTCAGGCACCGGTACACATGACCCATACCGACGCTTCTCTTTCCCACTGTTCTGAACATGATCTTTTTGCGGCGAAGTATGTTCTCACACAATACCCAGTCGGAATAAGTGTCTATATCAACCGCCTCATCCTCGGCGATCTCGAATATGCTTACCTTCTCACCTATCCTTGAATGCTCGCTGACGCATTCCCTCCTTGTGATCAAAAATCCGCCGGTCTCAATATAATTCGGAGGAAGTTCCTGCGAATTAAGACGCTTTTCATAGTTCTTGACGTACTGTCCCGACGCATCCATTCCCCATGACAAGTGAGGCTTGTTCGTCGCCGAAAGGACAGTATCAAAATCATGCTCCTCAAAATATCTGATCGCGTCCCTTATCGTAGTCATCTTAAGGGTCGGGCTCGTTGCCTGCATAGTGATGACGGTATCGTAAGTCTTGTTCTTTTTCGATTCCATGTGGCATACCGCATGGAATATGACCGGATCCAGCGTGACCTTGTCCGTCGCGAGCTCCGCGGGTCTTGATATGACCTCCACTCCGCGCTTTTTAACAATGCTGCCCAGTTCCTCGTCATCGGTCGAAACGGCAACATCAACGTCAAGTTTCATCTCATCCGCCAAAGCCTTGGCATTCTCTATCGAATAGGCAATGAGCGGCTTGCCGCACATGATCCTTACATTTTTTCTTGGTATTCTTTTTGATCCGCCTCTTGCGGGTATTACTATCAGTGTTTTCATTTATCTTTTCTCAAAAATCGTTTTTTTACATAAGAAACCAGAGTAATTATATCATGTCTGTATATAATTGCAAAAACGCCGGTAACGACTGCCGCCAGTAAATATCTGCATAAAATGCTCATCATCCCGTCCCCGTACAGATATGAGAATACCGTTCCGATACCCATCATCACGATCATGGACATGAACATGTAAAGATCATCGTAAATGCGCTTTTTAAGCACGTATCTGACCATAATATAGTGCATGACCATCAGTACGAAATAACTTGCAAGGGTCGTATAGGCACCGGCTATGTATCCGAACCTCGGAATGAACATACGGTTAAGTACCCAGTTTATAAGAGCGGCGCCGCAGGATCCTATCGCAATGATCGGCGTCCGTTTGCAGTATATCTCGACATTTACGTAATTGGTGTAAAAATACTGTGCAAGTGTTCCGAGAACTATCGGCGGTACCACATGCTTCGCTACCCAGTAAGTATCGTTTGAGATCGCCAGGAGCATGAGCGCTTCGGGTGCAAAAACGATAAATGCCAGGGAAAGAAAACATCCGAGAAGAACGAGTTTCTTCTGTACCGACCTGATCTTTTCATCACCGCCCGCATAAAGCGTTTCATTAAACCACGGAAGCCATGCCTGTCCGATGGCGTTTGTGAAGATCATCAGAAGCGTCGCATATGAATAACCGAAGATATACAGGCCTGAGTCCGCATCCCCGCATATATCCTTGATCATTATCCTGTCCATCTGCGCCAGAAGAATAAGTGCCAGTGCATGCGGGATCATCGGCAGTCCTATCTTAAGGGCATATGTCCAGTACTGCCTGTTATAAAAAACCCTTCCCTTTACGATGAACCTGATATAGAAAACGATACCCATCAGAAACGTCGGGATCGTCACACCGAGTATCTTTCCGAGATATCTGCTGTCATTAAACAGAAGCATCAGCAGGATCGACAGGCTCACCTGGCCGACAACCGTTATGACGGATATCAGGATGTTTTCCTTGTACCGATACTCGTAGCGGCACTTTTGCATCATATATTCAACGGAAGGCGAAAAACACAGATATGCAAAAAGGCCCACCGCAAGCGGGACCTCATAGTGGATCCATCCGGAAAGTGATTCGCGGAAAACAAAGGCAAGGGCAAGAAGTATCAGCCCGAATGAGCTTGACAGTCCCTGCAATGCAGACATGTATTCATCAAACTTATCTTTAAAATCAAGCTTTGCCCTGCCTATCGAATAAACAACGCAAAGACAGGCAAATACGTTAAAAACATCTATCCACGAGTTAAACGTGTTGGCTTTTCCGTAGTCCGCTTTTGTGAGCATCCCCGTATAGATCGGGGTCGTTATGATGGCAACGGCACGAAGCGACACATTTGCCACGGTATACCATATGCTTGATTTTACAACCTTATCGCCGCTTACCGCTTCATTAGCCATGAATCAGCATGTTCTCCTGTAAGATCGTATCGTCATCGATATCAACGGCAGCCTTCATTCCGATCACCCGGTCGATATTTTCGGGGCTGATCCCGGTACCCGGACGCTTTGTTGTAAGCATGTCTGCCGTAATAACACATCCTTTGCCTATAGATCCCTTCGATACGATCGATCGTCTTGCATTTCGTCTTGCTGCGCTTTCGGTCTCAAGACAGACAAGATCCGCCGATCCTCTTATCATATCTATACGCTCAACGGATGAAACGATACGCCTTACATCATCGGGATCCATCGCATGATAGTGGTCGTTTCCCTTAAGGGTCTTATCAAGCGTAAAGTGCTTTTCCACAAGCACTGCGCCAAGGTTATATGCACACTTTATCACATCACAGTCATCGGTAGGCCTCGTGTGATCCGAATAACCTATATACACATCGGGAAAATCCTCTTTCAGCGTCCTGATCTTTAACAGATTGGCATCTTCCAATGGAGTGGGATATTCAAGCACACAGTGAAGAAGCGCTACGGGCGCATCGGTATTTTTCCTTATGGCCGCAAGGGCACGCTCTATCTCATCTTTGTTTGAAGCGCCGACCGACAACAGTATCGGCTTGTTCTTTTTTGCCTGGTACTCTATGAAAGGAATATTTGAAAGATCCGATGAGGATATCTTATAAACGTTCATAAGTTCATCAAGATAGTCGGCACTCTCGATGTCAAACGCCGTTGAGAGAAATTCCGTTCCGATCTCGTCGCAATACTGCTTAAGCTGCCTGTACTCATCGTATCCGAAAGAGTCAAACTTCCTGAACAGTTCATACTGCGATCTTGTCGGTTCCTCTTTGATATCCCAGTAGTACGGGGAATCCTTGGCAGCAAGCGTTCCAGCCTTGTACGTCTGAAACTTTACGGCATGAACGCCGGCTTCATGGGCTTTTTGCACCATCAGTCTGGCCGCTTCCATATTCGAGATCCCCATTACGGACGCTATATCATAATAATTGACACCGATCTCGGCGATAAGTGTGAACTTTCCTTCGCTAAGCCTTTTTATTATCGTACTTTCCATATTCCATCCTTTACGGTCATACCGTCATCATTTTACCGGAACATCCGAGATGTAATATCCCTCTTTAAGGGCTTTCTGATAGTTGTCCCAGCCTTTTTCGTAAAAATCGATCAGCTCGTTTAACATATCATCGAATTCCTGTGTCCTCTCGAGCTTACCCGAAAAGATCCTGTCCGCATCTTCCATAAGCTCAAATATCTTAACCTGCGATCCGGTCCGCTTTACCGCTTCTATATAACTTGCCGCACTGTGCAGCGAATCGACCGAGCCGAAGGAACGGATCGCATCGTATAGCTCATCATATGATCTGATCCTTGTGATACCGTCTATGAGCGAGAACGGAACATCGCCGAAAACGATCGAGCTTTTCCCGAGGAGAGCGGATTCGTATGCAGCTGTCCCCGTTATGGTGACAACGCCCTTTGCGTTTACGATCCACGGTTTGGGATCCTTGTAATAATTGATCTGAACAAGACGCACGTTGTGTATCTCTTTTACCTTTTTGTAGAACTCAAACCCTCTTTCGCCGAGCATTGCCTGATGCTCCTTGACGTAGAGTTTCCATCCTATCGGAAGAGCCTTGGACACCTGCTCTATAAGGTTAAGTTCATCGACATAATATGATGCCCTGACAAATACCGACGATTCCGGGATCAGATGCAGAGGCATCAGCACATAATCCTCTCCGGGAACGGGATCTTCAAAATATTTGTTCTTACCGTACAGATATCTCTTCTTCAGCTCCTCTTCAAGATAATACCGTATGTACGGAAGCGACGGCGCAAAGAGCATCGGTGACTTCTTCTTGAGCTTTAAGTTATGCTTCCTGATATCCATATCGTAGAAGTACTCAAGCTTGCCGTGCATCACTCGCGCGATCCAGATGAGCGAATCCCTCTCGTATTTGCTCGTTACCGATCCGGCAAATTCCTTGTTCATGATCGAATTCGCCTCACGGTAATCCTTTATATACTGAACGCTTTCGGCTATCTCACCGTCGGGAAGTTCCTTTATCTCATTGAACAGTTTCTCGAAATACGGATCTATGCCGAACGCATTCTGAAAGCTCGGGTACTTGTAGTATCCGAACTTGGAATACTCGATGGTCATGCAGGGTATCTTCTTTTTGTAACAGATCTCGCACAGTATCGTACGCTGCAGTTCCGCATTGTCTGTATCGAATATCACATCCGGCTTAAACTCCTCTATGATCGAGAGGATCTTTTTGTAATTAAGTTCAAGCCAGTACAGGTTTTCCTCATAACTTGTGACCTTCCAGTACATCCTCCAATGGTAATGTCTCGTGTTCATCTGGGAGCTCATAAGCTGCATGTTAAGGTTCTTGAAATGGGTATATTCCCTCTCTATCATCTCAAGATACTGCAGGTCATACGGCACACTCTTCGAGTTCATCCCTTCGATGAACTGCCCGCATATATCCCTGACATCATAAAGCTTTATGTCCGGAACAAGCTTTTTAAACTCGTAATACGTATGCTCGTTATAGTAGGTCTTCGTATAACTGCATTCGCTCGACATAATGAAAAATGCCGCAACATCATTGTCCTCTTTGAGCTTCTCGGCAAGAAACCAAAGCGGCTTACTGTATGTTTCGCGACATATCATCAGTATTTTCTTATTCTTAAAAATCGAATCCTTAACCATCAGGGAAATCTCTCCAATCCGGACGCAATGCTCCTTTGCCGGTATTTTGTATAGTACTTGAGCAAAGCCGGAGTATGTACAGCCATAAAGGCTTTTAATCTGAGATTTTTGGAAATGAGCGGATTGGCCTTTGCCGCACGCTTTCTTATCTCGTTTTTGTACCGCCTTATGTCGGCCGCATCGGGCACGGCGGATGTCATCTCGTTTTGCATGGCGGTTATGTATTCGTAGAGCATGAACCGTCCGAGTTCACCCGACAGCTCCGGGTGCTCCTTATTTAAGAATTCTTCCATAAGGAGATTGGCTTCAACGTTCTTTCGTATCATTCCGCTGCCCTTCGAATTACTGCCGCTGCGTTCACGGAAGTGGTACAGCGGCGTCGGATCGTATACTATCCTGTCAGCCTTTGAGAGGAGCGTATCCACCACTATCCTGTCCTCAACCGTGATATCAGTCCGGAATGCAAGGCCGTCAAATATCTTTCTTGTATACAGTTTATCCCAGCAGTGCAGGAAAAAGCCGTCATGTCCGAGCGTTACCGCAAGTGCCTCCGATGCCGAATAAACCTTCGGAGGTGCCGGAGTGTCGGAAAGTGTTTTTCCGACATACTCATAAAATCTTCCGCAGACCGCTATGTCTGCGTTGTACTTTTCAAGGTTATCAAGCATCCTCTCATACATGTCGGGCTCGATATGATCATCCGAATCGACAAATCCGAGAAGATCTCCCGTCATAGCCGCCATACCCCGGTTTCTCGCATCTGCGATACCGCATGCGGGAGCAACTATCAGCTTGATCCGCCCGTCGGAATCGGCATATCTGCGGCAGATCTCTTCCGATCTGTCATCTCCCTTTCCGCAGACTATAATAAGTTCGATATCCTTATATGTCTGGTCAAGAACGCTCTTTATGCTCTGTTCAACGTATGCTTCAACGTTGTAAACGATCATTATGATGCTTATCATTCCAGTGCCCTTTTTACGGCTTCAAGATACGCATACCCTCTGCTCTCATCCGGCTCCATGTATGCGCCCTCACCCCACTCGTTCCAGGCATTTATATACACAAAGCCCGGTTCGGATCCTTCCTTACTGCCGCGCAGGATGCGAAGCGTCCGCTCAAACAGTTCCGGATCCGTACCCGTGTATACGAGGCCCTTGTAGCCTCTTCTGGGGGTATTATCCCAGTCCGGGATGATCCCGGGAAATTCATTGTCTTCATAATGCCTTGAGGCGATCGATCTCATGATGGACTTCGCATCGATCCTGCGCTCGAGTATGTATCCCCTTTTTGCGCCGATCAGACGGTTTCGAAGGCTCCGGGACAATGTGGCAGCATTGTATTTAAATCTTTGAAGCGCGCCGTTTGCGGTCTTTAAAGTATACCCCGGCTCAAAATAGTAATATGCATCGGCTACCGGCCGCTGCTCAACTCCCGCCGCGCACCTGCCGGAGATGACATATACCCCGTCAAAACCTTCCTGCACTGCCCAGTCGTCAAAACACTTCCTCATCTCTTCAAAGCACGGGATGTCAAATGTCTTGTATATCTGCCAGATGGGTCTGTTTCCTACCTTAATGTATCTTCTGTCCTTAAAAAACGGAAGAAGATACTCAAAATACTTCCTCCAGTCATCCCGGCTGCCGTATTCCTGTGCGATCAGTACCTGGTCGGACAGGCCGTACCAGGTTCTTGTCCATGTTTCATTCGCCCAGCAGATGTTGTAGTTGATATCTATCTGAGGATTATCAAGGAGGGTCCTCAGCGGACCGTCCATAAGTGTTCTGCCATTAAAATAATACTGATAGATCGCGAATCCGTATATACCGTATTTTCTTGCAAGCTCGGCCTGACGCGTCAGCGTTTGCGCGGCATTCTCTCCAAGATCATAATAATCGCCGCCAAGCGGGATCTTCGGCTGGTCATGGCCTTTATACAAAGGCAGTGCGCGCTTTACGGCAACCCATTCGGTATATCCTTTGCCCCACCACTCGTCGTTTTCCGGAAAGGTATGATACTGGGGCAAATACATGCACATTACTTTCATGTTATTTCATCCACACGGTCTTATTAACGATATGCGTATAACTCTGAATCAGTTTCACGACCTTGACCGAAACGTTGTCATCGGCATAATCCGCGGCCTTTACGACCTTTTCGCCATTTTCGTACATGGATACCGCAAGTTCCATGGCCCCGCATACATCCCGGCTCTTTATCCCGCCGACGATTATCGTACCCTTATCAAGTACTTCGGGTCTTTCCGTGGATGTCCTGATAAGGACTGCCGGAAAATCAAGCATGGCCGACTCTTCCGATAATGTTCCGGAATCTGACAGTACGCAGTACGCGTTCCTCTGAAGCTTGTTATAATCAAGAAATCCGAAAGGCTTAAGCGAGGATACGAGAGGATGGAACTTGAAACCTCTCTTTTCAATGAACTTCGCGCTTCTCGGATGTGTCGAATAGATCACAGGCAGCGAATACTTTTCGGCAATGATGTTTACGGAGTTCATAAGCTCCATAAAGTTATCCTCTATGTCTATGTTCTCTTCCCTGTGAGCTGACAGAAGGATGTATTTTTTCGGTGTAAGGCCGAGCCGCTCCAGTACATCGCTCGCCTCGATCTCATCCATATGTGCATCGAGCACCTCCTTCATCGGAGAGCCCGTTACAAAAACCGTTTTACCGTCAATACCTTCCGACAGCAGATATCTTCTGGAGTGCTCCGTATACGGAAGGTTTATGTCCGATATATGATCCACGATCTTACGGTTGATCATCTCCGAAACATTCCAGTCCCAGCATCTGTTACCGGCTTCCATATGAAAGATGGGTATCTTCAGTCTCTTTGCGCTTATAGCGGAAAGCGCCGAATTGGTATCGCCCAGAACAAGCACAGCGTCAGGCCTTTCCTTTGCAAGGAGTGCATATGATCTTGCGATGATGTTTCCCATGGTCTCGCCAAGGTCTGCGCCGACCGCATCAAGATAGTGATCCGGATCACGAAGGCCCAGATCCTTAAAGAATATACCGTTTAGCGTATAATCGTAATTCTGGCCCGTATGAACAAGTATATGATCAAAATACCTGTCAGCGCACTTGATCACCTCGGAAAGTCTGATTATCTCCGGACGTGTTCCGACAATGGTACATACTTTAAGCTTATCCGACATAGTTATACCTCTTCGTAAAATGTGTCTCCCTTTTGAGGATCGAATATCTCATTGACCCACATAACGGTAGCCATGTCTTCATCTCCCACGTTGGCTATACTGTGCGTATATCCGCAGGGTATGTCGACAACCTCAAGATTTTTGCCGGAGACGCGATACTCCACTACCTTATCGCTTCCGACCTTACGCAGTTTTATAAGTCCCTCTCCGCGTACGACCAGGAACTTTTCGTTTTTCGTATTGTGCCAGTGATTGCCCTTGACGATCCCGGGCTTTGAAATGTTCACCGAAACCTGCCCTCTGTCGGAGGTTTTCAAAAACTCGGTAAATGATCCGCGATCATCCGTATGCATATTTAACGGATAGAGAAAACCGTCATCCGGCAGATACGACAGATAGGTGCTGTAGAGCTTTTTTTCAAATCCGTCCGAAAGATCGGGAAGCGACAGATCGTTCCTGATATTCGCAAACGAATACAGCAGTTCCGGGATCCTTCCGAGCTTTACGTCATATACGGTCGGAACATATCCGTATCCGTCCCTGACATGTTCACCGCCGCCTGCGCATAGCAGCAGTTCATCTACAACATCATCGATATAAACAAGATGCATGAGTACTTCGGGATCGTTTACCGTTATCGGAAGTCCTCTTGCGATATTGTGACAGAATGTTGCTACCGCCGAATTGTAATTGGGTCTGCACCATTTTCCGAAAACATTCGGAAATCTGTATACTACGACATCGCTGCCGGTCTGCTGTCCGTATCCGATAACAAGATCTTCACCGGCCTTTTTGCTGACTCCGTAGGGGTTGTCAAGAGCAGCCTGTATCGACGACGAAACAACTATCTTTGCCTTGCTGCCCGTCGATCTTAAAGCCTCAAGAAGTGTTGCGGTAAACCCGTAATTGCCTTCCATATACTCTTCGGTCTTCTCGGGCCTGTTGACACCGGCAAGATGGTATACGATATCACAGTCTTTTACGTATTCGGTCAGAAGAGCCGGATCCGTATCGACATCGTACTGCCTGACGGTCACACCATCCATAACCTTAAGGCGCTGTATCAGATTTTTACCTATAAACCCGGCGGCGCCGGTAACGACAACGTTCAATGACCGCTCTCCCACTCTTTGATCTCATTGCGTATGTACTCAAGTTCAAGCAGTTTTTCCTTGACCTGCTCCTTGTTAAGGATCGTGGTATTGTTTGAGTTGAATTCCGTAAGCTTTGCTCTTTCCACGCTTCCTTCTTTGAAATACTTATCGTAGTTTAAGTCTCTCTGATCGGCGGGAACACGGTAAAAACTTCCCAGATCCAGTGCCCTTGCGCACTCCTCATTCGTAAGAAGCGTCTCATACATCTTCTCGCCGTGTCTTATGCCTATGACCTTTACTTCGTTGTCGGCGTTAAACAGTTCCTTTACCGCCGCAGCAAGCGTCTCTATTGTACATGCAGGAGCCTTCTGCACCATTATGTCTCCGGCACTTGCATTTTCAAATGCGAAAATGACCAGCTCAACGGCTTCCTCAAGACTCATTATGAACCTTGTCATTGTCGGCTCGGTTACCGTGAGCGGAAGTCCCTGCTTGATCTGTTCGATAAACAGCGGGATGACCGAACCGCGCGAACACATGACGTTGCCGTATCTCGTGCCGCATATGAGCGTCTTTTCGGGGTCGACCGTACGTGATTTGGCAACAAACACTTTTTCCATCATTGCTTTGCTCGTACCCATTGCATTGACCGGATAGGCTGCCTTGTCGGTCGATAAACATATCACTTTGGAAACGCCCGCTTCTATTGCACAGGTAAGAACGTTATCCGTGCCTATGACATTTGTCCTGACAGCTTCCATCGGGAAAAACTCACAGCTCGGAACCTGCTTGAGCGCTGCCGCATGGAAGATATAATCCACTCCGTGCATCGCATCCCTGACGCTCTGGATATTCCTGACATCACCGATATAATACTTTATCTTCGGGTTATTGTAGTGATGACGCATGTCATCCTGTTTTTTCTCATCACGCGAAAAGATCCTTATCTCTTCGATGTCCGTATCAAGGAATCTTCTGAGTACGGCATTTCCGAACGAGCCCGTCCCTCCGGTGATAAGAAGTGTTTTTCCGTTAAAAATACTTGCTTTTGTGTCAGTCATTTGTGTGCTCCCATTTGTGTGGTTTATTGTCATATGATGTATCTACGGGCAGTGTTCCGTCCGCATTTCTGATCTGGTATGTGGGAACCATCTTCTTGACCCATTTGCGGATGGTCGCGTCATCGGTCTCATCCTTGGACAGTTCTCCGATGGTCTCCAGTTCCTTGAAGAATTCGTCTTCATCAAATTCTATCGGTTTGCCGATGTGGATCTTGCTGTTTGCGGTATCCTTTATACCTTCCTCCTCCATCAGCATCTCTTCATACAGCTTTTCGCCCGGACGAAGTCCCGTAAACTTTATCTGTATATCTTCACCCGGTACATATCCCGACAGGCGGATCAGGTTGATCGCAAGATCGAGTATCCTGACGGGCTCACCCATCTCAAGCACGAATATCTCACCGCCCTTTGCGTAGGCTCCTGCCTGAAGCACAAGGGATACGGCCTCGGGTATTGTCATGAAATATCTGATTATATTTGGATGCGTTACAGTTACCGGTCCGCCTTCCTCGATCTGTTTTTTAAACAGCGGTATGACCGAACCGTTGCTTCCGAGAACGTTTCCGAACCTTACCGCGACAAATTCGGTCTCGCTTCTCTGATTGTATGCCTGTATTATCATCTCGCATATACGTTTGCTCGCACCCATGATGTTTGTCGGATTGACCGCCTTGTCGGTCGAGATCATGACAAAGCGCTTCGTTCCGTAATGCGATGCTGCCTCGGCAAGTTTCCACGTTCCCATGACGTTATTCTTGATCGCCTCATTCGGTGAATCCTCCATCAGCGGAACGTGCTTATGCGCTGCCGCATGATAGACTATATCGGGATGGTAATTCTCAAATACCCAGTTAACCCTGTTGGTATTTCTCACGCTTCCGATCAGCACCTTGAGGTTCAGTTCCGGATGAGTACGCACAAGTTCCTGCTGTATGGCATATGCACTGTTTTCGTATATATCGAAGATGATAAGCTGTTTGGGCTTGTGTGTCGCTATCTGCCGGCACAGCTCGCTTCCGATCGATCCGCCGCCGCCGGTAACGAGTATCACCCTGTCCTTTACATAGCTCATGACGGAATCAAGGTCTATCTGTACCTGGTCACGTCCGAGAAGGTCGGCAATATCAACCTTACGAAGCTGACTGACGTTTACCTCACCGTTTACGAGCTGGTACATTCCGGGAAGAGTCTTAAGCTCACACTTTGTCTTTTTGCAGATCTCGAGAATATCCCTGATCGTGGACTTTGATGCTGTCGGCATCGCTATGATGATCTCGTCGATGTCATATTTCACGGCATTTTCTATGATGTCATCCCTGCCGCCGACAACCTTCACACCGTGGATGTAATTGCCTATCTTGGACGAATCGTCATCTATAACACACATCGCGTTCTTTTCGATGTAGCTTGAAGAACGCATCTCCCTGATGAGCGAGTTGCCCGCATCCCCGGCACCGATTATCATGACATTCACGCTTTTTGCGTTATTAACACGCTTTTCGATGAACGTACGAAGTACTCTGTAGAAAAATCTTGTTATCGCAACAAGAGCCAGCAGAAAACCTCCGAAGAACACATAACAGCTCCTCGGATATACCCAGTGCAGCACCAGATTTACCGTCAGCATCTGAATGACTGCTGTTGAAAAACACGCTCCGAGTATGCCGAACATTTCCGGTGCGCCGGCATATTCCCACAGACTCTGGTACAGATGGAACACCCAGAACAGCGCAAGTGTGATCAGTATCGACCACGGAAGGAAATCCTTGGCCGTATCTATGTATACCTGTCCGGGGATCTCATTCCATGAAAAATCAAACCTTGCGATAAGTGCAAGAAAAGTAGCGACAACAACCGAAAGCGTGTCGCACATCATAAGCCCTATTCTGCGTATGATCAACTGCCTGTTTTTTATCATAAATCCTGTCTGTTCTTATGTTTATTCAAAAGAACATTATATCAAACGGACCCTGCTATTGCAATTAACGCAAGGGTACACAGAAGGAACGGCGGAACTATGAAAAAATTCTCCATAAACGAGGCCGCGAGTATGGCAAATGCTGCCGAAAGCGCGCTTCTTGCCACGATACTTGCCTGTGCTCTTTCCCTAAGGCGCAGCAGTCTTTGTACGAGGATGACAAAAGTCAGCGCAAATACTATGACCCCGTGAACGATAAGAATATCGAGAAGCCCGTTGTGGACTTCAAACATCCCGCCCATCCACTCAACATTTATCCTGTATGAACTTCCTATACCGGTAACGGGCATCTTCAGAAATGCCGACCACAGATCCGCCCATATCTCATCGCGGCCCGAAATGATATCCTTGTAGAATACCTGTATGTCCATATCCCGGATATATTTACCCAGCACTACATAAACAAGCGATACAACTATCGCACCTGCCGTCATGGCAAGCGTGACCGCCGTATAGAATAACCGCTTACCCCAGATCTTTGCCGGAACAAGAAGCAAAAGCGCGAACACAACAAGTCCCAGAAGGGCACAGCGCGCTCTGTACCATGCTATTATGTTATATCCCCAGGCAAACATGAAAACGATCGCACCAAGCAAAAACCGCGCTCCGGCCGGTGTCTCTTTCCTTAGCCGTTCATAAAATGCGATCAGACCCGTTACGGCAAACACAAATCCGGTTATCAGCACAAGTCCGCCGTAATTTGTGTTGTATCCCTTAAAATACCCTTTTACGTCAAATGTCCAGTAGAAGAAAAAGAATCCGACATATATATACGCAAACCATATGACAGGACTGCCCAGTCTGAGCTTTCCGGCCAGATATGCCACGATAAGGACATCAGCGGCGGTAAGAAACGCGCCCTTTCCCGAATCTATGATCATGATGTTTATAAATGCTGTAACGCATCCTGCGGCCGCCAACGCAAAATAAGGATCACGAAATGCCTCTTTGGGCGGAACGGCACATAAAAACGCCGCAATAAGAAACACGAACGAAATGAGCGTTGTATATTTTGCCATGCTCTCATACCAGGCATACTCATTCCACAGCGCCGCCGTCTCTGTCACGATCGCCGCCGCCAGGACAATGCCTGCCGCGTTCATTCTTTTGTTGATTACTTTATCTGTTTCCATTTTTCCTGTTTTTGATGATCGCCGAAATCCTGGTTGCTATGACGCGGATATCGTCATGATACAGCAGCATAAGGATTGCCGTAAGCACCGCAGATATCACGTATCTGTACGGTATCGCGCCTATCATCGCAACGCTTATCGCGGCAAGTATCAGATAAGAGAGCACATCGGTCAACAGGCTGTTTTCCAGCAAAACATGTTTTCTTACAAATCTGTATGCCAGCGCCCACATTATGGCATAACTAACCGCAGTCGCAACAGCCGCCCCCATGGCACCGAAGTACGGAATGAGAGCAAGATTCATCGCCACGTTTGCCACCGCACCTATTGATGTTGCGACACCCATCGATACGGAATCCTTATGTGCGAGACAAATGGATCCCAGAAACCCCGTAAGTGCCCCGAATATCACTGATATAAGCAGCGGCGGAACGAATACCCATGCCTCATAAAATTCTTTTCTGAACATGAACGCTGCTATCGGATTTACCAGTAAGATCAGAAAAGCGCATCCTATGACCATGAACGAATTGTACATCCTGTACATCTCGGTAAAAAACTGTGCACTCTTCTCATCCTTGTAACTCTTCGTTGCGGACATCTGCCATGCCTGCGCAAAAATACGCTGGAACACCATCAGTATCGCCGGTATCTTATATGCGACTCCGTACACGCCGTTTACCGCCGTTCCGCACATCGCAAGCACTATGTACCGGTCAGCGGCATTGTTCACCCAGCTTCCCGTCGAGTATGCGATAAGAGGCACCGAATATGCCAGCATCTGCGATTCCAGCGCAGTATCTTTTTCGAGATTTTTGACAACACCGGCGCTTCTTCCCAGAAGCAGCATAACAACCGATGCAAGAGCATAGGCCAGTATCTGTGAATACAGATATCCGTTCAGACCGATCTTTACAACGAGCAGAAAAACAATATTCGAAACTATCATGATTACGGTGGACAAAACGGACCCCGCCACCACAATCGGGACAAGTTCGCATCCCTGAAAATAAAGCACAAGATATTCATAAAGCGAATTGGCGATAAACAGAACCGCAAACAGAAGGATATACCACCTGATATTGTCGGGAACGAACGCAAACATAACTATGCACAGTCCAACCGTAACTGCATCGGCGCGAACGATGCGCGACAGCCCGATAGCCAGGATACTCCCTCTTTTGTCGGCATGTTCTATGCCGAACCGCAGCGCCGCTTCTCCGGCATTTAACGTAAGCGCAGGTACCAGGAGCAGAAGCGTGACCTGCATGATGTCAGCTATACCGTATTCACTTGTCGTTAAAACGTTCGTATATAGCGGGACAAGGAGGAAGACCAGTATCTTTGACACAAAGTTGCTTACGGAAAACAGTGCGATGTTTCCGGCCAGATACTGATATCTGCTTTTTCTCTCCTTCTTTTTCTCAGTCATCCGATCCCTCTTTGCCGTATCCCCTGCTCATGACAAACAACAGGAAGATCATGTTCATCGTATAATCGGTCCAGATAAGATCCACATCCGTAAATGACTCTATACACACCGCAAGTATCGCAACGAATGCGCACCTTAACGCCCTGTTTGATGCGACATAAGGACGTATCTTCTCCCAGCGCGCAAACATGATGTAAAGCACGAGTGCAAAAACGACCACGCCGTGGATCACCAAAATGTTATACATCGCATTATGTACGTTAAACTCCATAAATGACGTTATCGTAACGTTTGTACCTATGCCCGTCAGCGGTTTTGCCCTGAACAGATTCCAGAATTCAAGCCAGATAGCTTCCCGGCCCGAAAATACATTCTTGTAAAAGAACGGCATTTTGAAATTGGCCCCTGTAGTTCCCAGCCAGACATACGCAGCCACAAAGGCCAGAGATCCGAGGGTGGCAATGATGCACATCATGCGGAAAAACCACTTTTTCTCCCAGATCCTCGAAGGCAGGACAAACCGCAAAACAAAAAATACCGTTATAAGGATGAACGCTCCGCGTGATCTGTGATAAAGCGCGATCTGCAGACATTTAACAAGCGCAACCGTGATAAGAAGACCCGTTATCGGGAACCGGTCAATAACAAAGTCGAACAGTACAAATACGCACAGCATCGAAAATACCGTAAATGTCGCCGCCGTGTTGGTATTCATCGCAAATGACGTATAATCCGCGAACATCCATGTATATACACCGGCAAACCAGTATATGACCATAAGCAGATAGAGTATGCCGAAAAAGTACATCTGCCACCTGTAAAAGCGCACCTCTCCCGCCATGTACCATATGAGTGCAAAATTAACGACGACAAAAAAGCATCCGAATCCCGATCCGACTATCAGTATGTTCACAAAAGTCACGATGACAGTCAGCGCAAGCGCGATGATCTCCCGCTCCTTTGCCTTTATCTTTGCAAACGGGCGTATGTTTACAAAGAACATGACCATAAGCACTGCAAAGTTAAAGAGGCCGACGTATTTTTCCGTCATTCCGTAAAACCGGGGGACGAAAAACGTCAGCATGTAAAATACGAACATGCACAGCAAAAGAGCCGTGTTTATAACATCCGCCGGCTTTGTCTGCGTTTTTATTTTTTCAAGACAAGCTCTGAGAGCTTCTTTGTCAATGATTCGGCTGCCGTTTTCCATGAACTCTTCTCCCGGTCAATTCCCTCGTAAAGCCTTTCGGCGTTGGGATTTTCCAGATTATATCTGATCTTTGATGCGATCTCATCGGGATCGTCAAAATGCTCTATAACATCTTCGCTCTTTATGCCTGATAACCACTCAAGGGCCCCCGCCTTATCGGAACACAGCAGAGGGCATCCGCTCGATACGGCTTCTACCGGTGCCAGCCCGAACGTTTCGAACGAACTGTTCTGCACAAACAACGCCGCTCTGCCAAAAAGCGCTTTTGTCTCTTCAAACGGGACTATCCCGAGATCTTTAACAAATCCGTATGAATCTATGACCTCAGTATCGGCTCCCTTATCTCCCGCCACGCACAGATAGAGATCTTTGTCGTATTCACGGCGGAGCTTTTCAATTGCGGCACATATGTATCTGATCTGTTTTCTGGGCATTCCGCCACCTATCGTAAAGATCATGTGACGATCCGCATTCCGCTTTGATGCGCGGCCCGGAGAGAGGGTGTCATCTATACCGTTCGTGACATGATCGATCTTTTTTGCATAAGGCGGATAATATTCCTTTAAAAAAGCGGCGAATCCGCTGCTGACAGCCAGGATAAGATCGGCAAGCTCCAGCGTCTGCCTCTCGACCCTGTTCATCTCCTCATCGGGCACCTGATTGATCGCGTTTTCGTATTCTACGCATCCGTGCATTATATATGCGCAGGGTTTTCCCAGCCTCTTTGCAAGACGCATACCGAGTATGTTCTGTTTTGAGTAGCCGGAATACACTATAACATCCGACTTTAACGTGTTCAGAACGATCTCGAAAGCACGGGCGGCCTTGGATCTTCTCTTCTGCCAAAGCGTTCCGTCTGGAAGGTTTTCCATATAATACTTCGTGACGTTTGCGGGTCCTGTCCCGCTGTAGTGGTCACCGGCCAGAAAAATCCTCATGATCTACCCCGCAGGGACAACAGATATTCCCGTCTTCCCTCAAACATATACAAAAGCGCCCTCGTAAGGGACGTATCCTTTGCGTACAGCCCTGTCTTCCGAAGGGCAAACTGTATTATGAGTCCTATAGAAAATATGCGCGACATTGCTGCATAGTTGGCTCCCCTTGATATGAAAAAATCCCTGTTATATCCTTTAAACCATGTAGACTCTTCATTTCTGACCGCCGCTATCATCTCGGGCACATACATGATCTTTTTTTTGTGCTTTAACAGGTCGTACAAAAACAGGTTTTCCTCACCCATAAAGTATTTCGCGCCTGCGCCGAAAGATTCGTTAAACCTGATCCCCCTGATGCTTTCGGATCTGAATGCGATCTCGGGCGAGAATATCTTGAGCACCGACAGATATCCCATCCTTTTGGGTCTGTCAAATACCGGACGCTCTCTTTCCGGCCTTTTGATAAAAAAAACGATCACATCCGCATCATACTTTTCGAATGCATCGGTTATGATCCTGTCATAATCCCCGACATATTCAACATCGTTATCGCACAATATGCATACGGGAGCAGTGGATTTGGAAATAGCCATGTTGCGGCTCTTTGACAGTCCGCGCTCACGCGTTTCGATATAAGTGACGTTAACGCGTCCTGCGGGAGTATCATGCCCGGTCTGCCTTGAATCCTCCCTGTCGCACTGGTTGATAACGACACAGTCGGTATGTATGTTCAGTGAGTCTATATAGTTTTCGTCCTCAAGAAACATTGCGGACAGCAGAACTTCCGGGTACATTACACTCTCCTGGCGACCGCCCTTACAGCCCAGCCGCAAAAACAATACACACTTTTCAAAAGGCCCAGATGTTCGGTCTTTCTGTACAGATCCCATATACGCCTTATGGCCGTGATCTTGTTCGATGAAAGCGAGCTTCCCATACGACGGTATAAGGTAAGATTTTCATCAAGTCCGTATGCTGCCGGGATCTTTTTCAGCACTTTCCACCATGTAGCCGTATCCTCACTCGCAACATAAGGCATCATGATATCCTCTTTTGACAGCCGGCTCATGTCGAACATCACCGTGCTCGTAAATATTGTCGTATTTCTGAGCGCTTCATCATATGTTATCCGTTCGGGAACCCTTACGATCTTTCCGAGACCCTTTCCGTTCTCATCGGCGAATTCGTATCCGGTAAAGGAAAACGCAGCCTCTTTTTCCGACATGAACCGTACCTGTTTTTGCAGTTTGTCCGGATCCCACAGATCGTCCGCATCAAGAAATGCAATGTATTGGCCGGATGATGCCGAAATTCCGGTGTTTCTTGCGCCTGCAGCTCCCCTTCGTCCGGTATTGTCGATCAGTTTTACCCTGTCCCCAAGGTATCCCTTTATGATCCCGGCACTGTTATCCACAGATCCGTCATTAACCAGGATGAGCTCATAATCTGTATATGTTTGGCTTAAAACAGACATAATCGTGTCGGCGATGCACTTTTGTGCATTAAACACCGGCACGACTATACTTACGGTCTTATTCATTATTCCCGCCATCTCCGGATGCTATCGTCTCATCGGCAACACCTTCGGCGCTTCCTATCATGAACAGCGTTTTGACCGTCAGCACCAGCAGACGAAGATCCAGCCAAATGGAAAAATTCTCTATGTAGAAAAGATCGAGCTTCAGTTTATCATACGGTCTTGTGTTGTACTTTCCGTATACCTGTGCGTAACCCGTTATACCTGCCACAACCTTTGTCCTGTATGAAAACTCCGGCATCTTTTCCGTATATTCCCTGATCTTCTCCGGACGTTCGGGACGCGGTCCCACGAAAGACATGTCGCCGCAAAGCACATTGAAGAGCTGCGGCAGTTCATCTATTCTCAGCTTCCTGATAACGCGTCCGACAGGGGTTATCCTCTCGTCGTTTTTCGAGGCGAGTCTTGCCTTTCCGTCGGATTCCGCATGCTCTATCATGCTCCTGAACTTGATGATCTTAAATTCCCTGTTGCCGCGTGTACATCTTACCTGCCTGTAAAAAACGCTTCCGCCGTCGCATGCCTTAACGCATACAGCGGTAACGAGCATGATCGGGGAGGTGATCACTATCATCACAAGTGAGAATATGACATCAAATACTCTCTTGATCATACGCTGCTCCGCCTCGATCGGATCGCTTTTCGTAAACAGGAGCGGCGTATCGAAAAGATGCAGGTTCTGCGATCCCTTCAGTACTATATCCATTATCTTCGGACTGACGTAAATATCCACATCGCTTTCATAACAGCTCTTAAATATCGTATTCCTTATCTCGTTGGGAATGTCCCAGAGCATGACCGCCTCATGACGCGATACTTCATCACAGACCGCATCGATGCCTTCCGAAACACTTACGGATCTGGTCACCGTGAACTGATGTCTTCTCGTTTTAAATCTTTCAAGGATAACATCCTGGCTGCTCCCCCCGTATATGAGCAGAACATC
>CACYMJ010000033.1 GCA_902775485.1 uncultured Lachnospiraceae bacterium | reverse complement strand
CCTCCTTGATTAGTTTTTTTCGTCGAAAACATTGTATCAAAGATTGATGGGTTACTCTCTTTATTTTATTTGTGAACCAACTAAAGGTTTACTCTATTTTCTTTTATTCCCCTGCGAATAATGCTATTATATCAAAAACCCCACAGTGGTTAATACATAAATACGGAGACAAAAAAATGCTGCTTTTATCCATCCTGCCGAGCATAATACTGTTCATTGTCGTCTGGAAGGGCGACAGATACGAAAAAGAACCCCCGAAACTGCTTATAAAGCTGTTCCTGCTGGGTGCCCTTACCACTGTAAGCGCCTTTATAATTGAGCTGTTGTTCGGTGATTATGTTTTCGGTTTTCTGGATCATCAGGGAATGCTGTTCCTGTTGATCGACAACTTCCTTATCGTCGCGCTGGCCGAAGAAGCCGGTAAATATCTTGTGCTCAAAAAAGTAACCTGGAAGCATCCTGCATTCAACTATACGTTTGATGCAGTCGTTTATTCCGTAACGGTATCCCTGGGATTTGCCACTCTTGAAAATGTGCTGTATCTGCTTGACGGGAGCATTGCAACCGCCGTTACCCGGGCTGTCTTTTCCGTTCCCGGACATGTTATTGATGCTCTTTATATGGGATATTATTACGGTTTTGCGAGATATGCCGATGCGTATAATGACAACAGACTGTGTAAAAAGAATCTCAAACTTGCCTTTATAGTTCCCGTGCTGATACACGGATTCTATGATTTCTGCCTGTCAACCGAGAGCTGGATCTTCATTATGATCTTCCTCGTGTTCGAGATAATCATGACCGTTCTTGCTATAACAAAATTCCGGACTCTTTCCCGTATAGCCGCAACGATCCCCGAAAGCAAAGCATAACTTCACTTGCCGGGTTTGTTGTGGCAGGCTGCGCACATATTGCAATGTGCGCAGTTCCCACCGCAGGAGGAGATTCCGGCCCTCTTGTCTTTTACAAGTTTCCGGACTATCGCCGCTACGACGGCGATCAGTATGATTGAAACGACTATTGTACCCAGATTAACACTCAGCCAGGTGAGCATCCTACGCCTCCTTAAGGACGTTTGTCGTAAGCTTGTCAGCTTCCTTGTACTTCCTGAAGAATAACATATAGATCATTACCGCAAGTGCGGCTATCGCAACTATCAGCCAGAAGATACTGAAGTTTCCGGTAAACAGTCCTCCGAACTGATTGATCATGAGTGCGATGATGTAAGCAAATCCGCACTGGTATCCGATCGCGAACCATGTCCACTTCGGGTTGTTCATCTCACGTTTTATCGCACCTATCGCTGCAAAACACGGAGCACACAGGAGATTGAATACCAGGAAGGAGAATCCCGTCACGCTCGTAAATGCCGCCGCCAGTGCCTGCCATGCCGTAAGCTCTCCGCCGCCGTAAAGGATACCCATCGTTCCTACGATATTCTCCTTGGCAACAAGACCGGTGATCGACGCAACGGCTGCCTGCCAGTTGCCCCAGCCGAGCGGTGTGAATATCCATGCGATGGCTCCGCCGATCTTAGCGAGTATCGAAAGATCGAGTTCATCCTCTGTAAGCATTCTGAAACCATCCGCCGTAAATCCGAAATAACTTGTGAACCATACGACTATGGTAGATAACAGTATGATGGTTCCTGCCTTCTTTATGAATGACCAGCCTCTCTCCCACATGGACCTTAACACATTTCCGAGTGTGGGCATGTGGTAAGCGGGAAGTTCCATAACAAACGGTGCCGGATCTCCGGCAAACATCTTCGTCTTCTTAAGCATTACGCCCGAAACGACGATCGCAGCCATTCCGATGAAATATGCCGATGTTGAAACCCATGCGGATCCGCCGAATATCGCTCCTGCGATCATTGCTATGAACGGAACCTTTGCTCCGCACGGAATGAATGTTGTTGTCATGATCGTCATTCTGCGGTCACGCTCATTTTCTATCGTACGGCTTGCCATTACACCCGGAACTCCGCATCCGACACCGATGAGCATCGGGATGAATGATTTTCCGGACAGGCCGAATCTTCTGAATATCCTGTCGAGGACAAATGCGATCCTGGCCATGTATCCGCACGCCTCAAGAAATGCAAGCATGAAGAACAGAACGAGCATCTGGGGAACAAATCCGAGGACAGCGCCAACACCGGCTACGATACCGTCAAGGATCAGACCCTTGAGCCAGTCGGCAGTTCCCGCTGCATCAAGCGCAGACTCGACAAGTGAAGGTATGCCGGGGATCCATGTTCCGTATTCGGCAGGATCGGGTTCATCGCCTATCGTCTCTATAGTCTTGACGGCCTCATTATAATCATCCAGGCTTGCCGTCTCTTCCGATATCTCAAGAGTTTCCTCGTCTTCAACGGAATAAGTGAACTCGCCCGAAGGAGCGCTTCCGTTTTCCTCAACATATGCGTCATATCCGTCAACTATGGCTGATGCATCCGCATACTCTTCGGCAACCTCTTCGTAACCTCCGTCCATTCCGAACAGGTGGAATCCGTCTCCAAACAGTCCGTCATTTGCCCAGTCTGTTGCGGGTGCACCGACACCGACCATTGCGATCCAGTATACCGCAAACATAACGGCCACAAAAATGATCAGACCGAGGATACGGTTCGTTACAATCTTATCTATCTTGTCCGAAGTCGTAAGTGCTCCGGCATTTTTCTTCCTGTAGCATGACTTGATCACCTCGGCGATGTAAACATATCTTTCATTTGTTATGATCGATTCGGCATCGTCATCAAGTTCCTTCTCAGCAGCAACGATGTCGTTTTCAATATGAGCAAGTGTATCCGCCGACAGCTGAAGCTTATCCATGACCTTGTCATCACGCTCAAATACCTTTATAGCATACCATCTCTGCTGTTCTTCGGGCAAGTTGTGAACAACGGCCTCTTCTATATGAGCGATGGCATGTTCTACGGGACCCGAGAATGCATGCTGGGGGATCGTTTTTGTTCCCTTTGCCGCCTTGATCGCTTCCTCGGCAGCTTCCATGATACCGTCGCCTTTAAGGGCCGATATCTCAACTATCCTGCATCCGAGCTGTCTTGACAGTTCCTCTGTGTTGATAACATCGCCGTTCTTTCTGACAACATCCATCATATTAACAGCGATCACAACCGGTATTCCGAGTTCCGTAAGCTGTGTCGTAAGATACAGGTTTCTCTCGAGATTGGTTCCGTCTATTATATTCAGAATCGCATCGGGTCTTTCTCCGATCAGATAATTTCTCGCAACAACTTCCTCAAGTGTATAAGGAGACAGTGAATAGATACCGGGAAGATCCGTTATCGTTACATCCTCATGCTTTTTAAGTTTTCCCTCTTTCTTTTCAACCGTGACTCCCGGCCAGTTTCCGACAAACTGATTGGAGCCCGTAAGTGCATTAAACAGTGTTGTTTTTCCGCTGTTCGGGTTTCCTGCAAGTGCAATCCGCAAACTCATTTTCTCTCATCCTTTCCGTAACAGATCTGTTACCTAACCTCAATCATCTCTGCATCCGCTTTACGGATCGACAGTTCATAGTTCCTGACATTGATCTCGATAGGATCGCCTAGCGGCGCAACCTTACGGACGAACACATCCGTATTCTTCGTAATGCCCATGTCCATGATCCGTCTTTTTACCGCTCCCTCTCCGTGGAGTCTGACGACCGTGGCTGATTCACCGACCTTTACATCCCTTAATGTTCTCACTGCTTTCTCCTCCTTTGAACATTTTGAACATTTTTTTCATTCTCAGACCATGATCTTTCTTGCGAGTTCATCGCTGACGGCTACCCTGCTCTCCTTGACTCTGACTATCAGGTTGGATCCGAGAGAGCTGACTACGCTCACTTCTCCGCCAACGTTAAATCCGAGATCTTCAAGATGTTTTTTTACTTCAGGGTTTCCTCCGATCTTTTTGATGATCTGTGATTGTCCTTTTTCCGCATAGATAAGAGGCATCATTTTTCCCTCCTTAATATGATTAGCCCTTGCTAACCCATCTGTTTGATAATTGGTTAGTCCTGTCTAACCATCGAACATTATAATTAGCCTTCGCTAACTTGTCAAGTGTGCTTTTATTCCACTCCCTTAAGCGCATCGACCATATCTATCGTTTTTACCTTCTTTGAGAACATCAGATTCACGACGACGCTTACGGCAAATGTACCTACTATCGCGAACATGTATGTGGGGATGCTGATGATCGGATACATATCCAGCGTATCAGAAACTGTTGTGCATATAACATAGAGCATTGCCCAGCCGGTATAAAGGCCGAATCCGATTCCGATCACCGTAAGCCATATATTCTGTTTCTGCAGGATATTTCTGATTTTGGAAGAGGCAAATCCGAGAACTTTTAATGTGGCAACCTCCCGTGTTTTTTCAACAAATGAAAGCACCCCGAGATTATACAGGACCACAACGCCCAGAAGAACGGCCGCGATCACCATTATATAGACCATGGCGTAAAGCATCTCCATCGTCTCGGCAAATGAGGCTTTCATATCTTCTATATTCAGGATCGACGATACCTCATCATCATCGATAAGATCTGCCGGTACGCTTTTGTTCGTCAGGATCGACGTCGGCCTGAACTTGTATTCCATATCCTCATAAACCGACCTGTACATCGTTATACCCTGTATGGACGGATCCCGGTATATCTGTGCTATGCGCGTGTACTGCCATTTGTCGTCTCCGACAAGATGCCATTTGACAAAATCACCCTCTTTAAGATCAAGAAGATTCGCCATCTTGTATGTCAGTGCGATCCCGCTCTTATTAAGCTTTACCGGCTTTTGATCCTTATCCTGTATATGAATGTAATTACCCTTATCCACGATAGTCGCCGAACCGCTCTTCTTGGCATGTTCCGAGACAAATTCAACACTCGTCTCCTCGATCATCTGACCGGAATATTTTGAGCACAGATCATATGCATAGCCGTAATCGGCATCGGAAGACAGCAGTATCTTGTTCTTCGCCGTCATCAGTTCCCCGTACATCTTGTCCATCAGTCCGTTTATGGAATCAAAGCAGCCGAACCCGCATATCAGAAGCATCGCACAGCCGATCACACCCATTATACCCATAAGGCTTCGAAGCTTATTCCTGAGCACATCCCTGATGTTCCACTGGGTGGAAAAATCAAGCAGGAGCCAGAAGCGGCTTTTTTCAAGAGCCGAATGTCTTATCTTCTTCGGCGCAGGCGGCTTTAATGTTATCGCAGGCATATCCTTCAATTCCTTGCGGCAGGACAGTAGACTCACAAACGTTGAAACAGCAACCGATAATGCCACTGCTTCAACATCAAGTGCGGTGATCTTCCCTTTCAGATCCGGAACAATGTAACTGCCGGTAAACATTCCGAGTATCCACGGCGGCATCGTAAGGTATCCTATCCACGCTCCGGCGATGCATCCGGCAAGACTGATGACAAAACCATACGATACATAGTGAAGCGTTATCGTCATCTTCG
This sequence comes from uncultured Lachnospiraceae bacterium, assembly GCA_902775485.1. Classification (GTDB taxonomy): domain Bacteria; phylum Bacillota; class Clostridia; order Lachnospirales; family Lachnospiraceae; genus UBA2868. Next base: position 16,544 of record CACYMJ010000033.1, on the reverse strand, counting down.
AGAACCCGAGAGCCTTAAGTGTACCGATCTGCGTACGCTGGCTCGCAGTCACCCTTGCCATCGTCGTAACAATGCCCAGAAGCGCTATCGCAACGAACACCGCCGCAAACATTATACCCATGGCCTTGTGCTGGCGCACCTCCGCGTCAAACGTCGCAAAGCTTAAGTTCTGATCCCTGTCGGTAACAGCGATATCATCTCTGTCAAATGCCTTTTCGATCGCGGCACGTATGACCTCCACATTGTTCTTATCAGCCTTGTCATCATCCACGTCCACGATCAGCTGATTGTATATCATGTGTTCACTGTCCGGATACATCGACGACGGCAGAAATGCCAGACCGCACTTTGTATAGTTCGGGTACATGACATCGGCTTCCGAAACATAGTAAACATAGTCGGGGGCATCTATTATGCCCTTTACCATCGCATCGACAGTGGTGCTGTCGATCTTTAAGGTGAAAGTATCTCCGATCCTGATGTTGTTCGTCCTGCAGAACCATTCCTCAAGCCATACGCCTTCCTCATCCGCATCAAACTCTTCTCCGTCATAGAGCATAAGAGAGTTGATATCGTTTGAATCCATGAAGTTTATGTACATGTATGCGTTATCATACTTTTCCGCAGTACCGGTCAGGGCCAGCCTCTTTTCGACGTTTTCTACTCCGGCTATCCTCTTTGCCATTCTGACCTCATCATCGGAAAAGCCTGCGCCCGTCACCCATATATCGCACAGATTGTACTTCCCGTAATAGGCATTAACGGCAGCAGCGGCGCCGGAACTTTCGGCATCCAGTCCGACAAAGACCAGCATTCCCAGAAGAGACATCAAAAAAATCGATATGAACTGTGTTTTGTTCTTGCGCAGATCGCGCATCATCTTACGTATTAACAATTACCAGAAAACCTCTGTTGCATCCTTTGGTTTATCGTTGCATGTTATGCTCTCTATACCGCCGTTTTTTACGCGTATGACCGTATCGGCGATATCGGCAAAAAAACTGTTGTGAGTGACCATGACAACAGTTCTTTTCTTTTCGCGGCTCATGTTCTGTAGAAGCATGAGAACCTCTTTTCCCGTAACGGTATCGAGTGCACCGGTAGGTTCATCGCAAAGCAGCAGTCTCGGATTTTTTGCGACCGCTCTTGCGATCGAAGTCCTCTGCTGCTCACCTCCGGACATCTGTGACGGGAACTGGTGCATATGATCTTCGAGTCCGACGGCTGCAAGAGCCTGCCTCGGATCGGTCGTATCATCCTTGATATCTTTCATGAGTGCGACATTTTCATATGCGGTCAGCGTTGGGATCAGATTATAAAACTGAAATACTACGCCGACGTTTTGTGCCCTGTAACGTGTCAGCTGGTTATCCGTGTATGTTGTAAGATCTTCGCCGTCAAACCATATGTGTCCGCTCGTTGCGCTGTCCATTCCTCCGAGAAGATTAAGAAGCGTGCTTTTTCCCGCTCCGGACGGTCCGAGTATAACGACCATCTGCCCCTCGCATATTTTCAGACTCGCGTCCTTTAACGCATAAAACTCATGATCACCCTGGGAGTATTTCTTGCATACATTCTCGAATTCGATCAGAACCTTTTTTTCTCCGTTTTCAGCTTCAAGATCCGTATCCGCTCCCAGATCGACTATCTGAAGATCCTCGGATTGTTTCTTTTTCTTTGACAAGCTCATTGCTTTATGCTCTCCGCTTTCGATCCTATCTGTTCGTCGGTCACCGCATCCGTTATGACCGTATCTCCTTCCTTCAGTCCGGCCTTGACCTCCAGGCGGTCATCCGAGATCAATCCGGTCGTTATGTATGTTTTTTTCACAACGCCGTCCTCAATGACGTAACAGTAATCACCGTAATCATCCGTATAATATGCTTCAGACGGAATGGTAAGCGCCCCTTCCTGTTCCTGGGTCCTGATCGTTACATCGGCTTCCAGTCCCAGGTACACCCTCTCATCGGGCTCATCGAATCTGATATATACTGGAACCTTTGCTTTATCGGAATTATTGGCGGTGGCGATCCTTCTGATCTCGGTGACAACTCCGGTATATGTGTTCCCGGCTATATCTATATCGGCCTTCTGGCCTATGACTATCTTTCCTATATCGTACTTTGAGATCCCGGCCTCCACCCTTATGTTCTTACTGTCCTCGACGGTAAACAGAGGAGTTCCCTTTGCCACCACGGTTCCGGCCTTGATGAAACTTTCGGTAACAATCCCGTCAAAATCCACATTGACTCCCGCGTATGCTTTATCAAGATTATCCTCGGCCGTTACCACGCTCAGTTCCGAAAGGTCGTAGGAGTTTCTGAGCTGTTCCTTCTGGTAGGAGTTGAGTATCTGGTTTTCATACGTGTTCCTGAGAGTTGACGATTCAGTCCAGTTCCGCATGATGTCCGACATCCAGTTACCGTTCAGGACAGTCTGTGCGTATTCTTCAGGTGACATATTTGCCGGAGGCAGTCCTGCCAGATCTTTGTTAAGATTTCCGATGGAACTGTTCAGATCCTCGATCTCATTTTTAAGCTGTTCGATCTTTTTCTCATCAGGTGCCGGCTGCATCTGGGCATATTCAAGTTCCACGGTTTTGTTGTTTATCTCCGCGGTCTTTTCCGCTATGCTTTTGTTTATTCCCTGTGCGATACAGTTTACATCCCAGTTCTCCTGATACTGTCCCTGATTCAGGTAGTCGTTGGCCTGCCGGAACAGTGCATATGAGTTCCTGTATATTTCTATGTCCGAAGCCGCCTTGTTGAATTTGGCCTGGTTGTTGTTGCTCGCCTGAACCTGACCGTTCATTGTATTCTCTGCCGACTTTGCGGTAAGCTCGGCCTGGCTGAGCGCGCTTATCAGGTCCTCGGGATCATATTCGACAGCTTTTTGTCCTTCTCTGACTTCGTCCCCGACAAGCAGTTCATAATAACTGACGGGAGCTGTAATGGCCGAGTAATAAGTCTTGCTGCTCTCTCCATGTACCTCTCCCGTCGCTTCCACTTCTTCCGAAACATTTGATCTTGTCACAGTATCCGTGCTGTACTTTTTCCCGCCACCCATAAATGCGGTTATGAACACTCCGGATCCGACAAGTGCCGCTACCGTAACGGCCGATATTACTGTTTTTTTCGCTTTCATATCTTATTCCTCTTATATAAAATAAACCCGTCTCCTCTATCGGGTTTGCAATAACTAACCGTTTATGATTATAGTAAGCATGCGCTAACTTGTCAAGATGTTAATCTTGTGTTAAGTTATTTTCAGGCGTACACTCTCAAGAATGGAGGATGCACAAATGGCACTTCAGGAATCCGGGGAAATGTATCTGGAAACAATATATGTTCTGTCACAGGATTCACCCAATGTCAGGGCTATTGACGTCGGTGATTATATGGGGTATTCCAAACCTTCCGTCAGTCGTGCAATGGGGCTGCTTATCGAGCAGGGTTTCATAACAAGAGATGATGATGGTTTTATCAAGCTGACACGGTCAGGTAAGACGCGTGCCCAGAGGATATATGAACGTCACACGCTTCTGACCAAACTGTTTATCGATCTGGGGGTAGATGAGAAGACGGCAAGCGATGATGCGTGCAGGATCGAACACTACATCAGTGACAAGACATTCAATGCCGTAAAAAAGGCATTAAAAAACCGGTGAGGCTTCACCGGTTTTTTTATTCTATCCGAGTGCCACATCAAGTGCCATCATCAGGGAAAATCCGACCGCAAACGAGATGACTCCGATATTGGAATGCTCTCCCGCCGACATTTCAGGGATCAGTTCCTCAACCACAACATAAAGCATTGCCCCTGCGGCGAACGAAAGAAGATACGGCATCGCCGGTATGATAAGTCCTGCAAGAAGTACAGTCAACCCTCCGAATACAGGCTCAACAGCACCGGATAGCACACCAAGCCAGAATGATTTCGGTTTGTTGCCTCCCTCCGCATAAAGCGGCATGGAGATAATGGCTCCCTCGGGAAAGTTCTGTATCGCGATACCGAGTGCGAGCGCAAGTGCTCCTCCGGCCGTTATCAGCTTTGATCCGTTTACAAGACCGGCGTATACGACTCCCACAGCCATGCCCTCGGGAATGTTATGAAGAGTTACCGCCAGAACGAGCATCGCGGTTCTGTTAAGACGGCTTCTCGGTCCTTCCGCCTGATCTATCCCTACATGAAGATGCGGGATAACATGATCGAGCAGAAGCAGAAACAGTATGCCCGCCCAGAACCCAATAAATGCCGGAACAAATGCGAAACTGCCCAGCGGCTCGGACTGTTCGATGGCCGGTACTATAAGAGACCAGATCGAAGCCGCCACCATTACTCCGGCCGCAAATCCAGTCAGCGCGCGCTGTATCCCGATGTTTAATTCCTTTTTCAGGAAAAATACACATGCAGCTCCCGCCGATGTTCCGATAAACGGTATAAGCAATCCTGTTATTATAGTTGTCATATCATCCTCATTTATTCACCGTGATCAGTTTTTCCGCTTCATTTATAACATCACGCGACCAATCTTCGCAAAAACCTCCCAGCGGAATCTCCGTAAAATCCTTCTTATCAGGATATGTTACCAGCATCATATCTCCGTCTATATGGATCGTCTCTTTGTATTTTGAAGCGACCATATGCTCAAGGCTTGCACAGCCATCCGTTTGACCGCCTGCCGGATGTTTAGCTTTTACCGCATTTTTTCCGGTGATTATCCCGTTTACCCACACCGAATAATGTTTGAAAAACTTATCAACATCGTCGATCGAGTAATAGTTTGACGAATAAACCCAGATGTCATATCCGTGCATCGAAAAGAACGAAAACATCGCCGGTATTCCGAGTCTGAGTCTGGCCTTCTGAATACCGAAACGTATCGGCGAAAAGCTTTTTTCGACATACGGATAATCCTGATGGCAAAATACCACCTCATCAAGATCAAACGTGACGCGTTTGTTGTTTTTGCTCTCTTCGAGCATCTTTCTTATGTCATCGGCCCCGGCTGTATTTACGATGCTTACAGGTATCCATCTTATTCCGAGCCTCATCGAAGCCGCCCATCTGTGATGACCGTTTAGCACCATATATCCGTCGGTATTTATCTTCTGTACGAACAGCGGCTCATCAAACATCGGCTCACCGTGACGGTATCTGAACAGAAACTTATCGACATATGATGAAATGATGCCCATATTGGGGCCGATCTGCGGATCACAGAATTCGTCCGCCGGATTCGGGTGCAGCCATTTCGACAAAACCCATCTGACCAGAAAACGCTCCGGCCATCCTGCCCTGACAGGATAACATATACCTTTTTGTCTTTCGACCTCACTCTTTAAAAACTCTTTGAGATCATTCTCGTTTTGTAATGTCGACTTCATCTTCCGCTAAACTGTCGCGATCACCTCGACTTCACATATCGCGCCCTTGGGAAGTGATGCAACACCTACACAGGATCTCGCCGGCTTTTCGGTAAAGTACTTCGCATATACTTCGTTAAAAGCCGCAAAATCATTTATGTCCGTAAGGAAGCAAAGTGTTTTGACCGCGTTCTCCGGTTTTGTTCCGGCCTCTTCAAGCACAGCCACGAGATTTTTCATGACCTGTTCAGCCTGTTCGGCGATCGTATCTCCCACCAGTTCTCCGGTGGCAGGATCAAGTGCGATCTGTCCCGACGTATAGACAAGGCCTCCTGTCACAACTGCCTGCGAATACGGTCCGACTGCCGCAGGTGCATTTTGTGTATGAATCTTTTTCATTGTTTTTCCTCCCGTTATTACTCCGTTAAAACCTTCAGTATCTAATCCCACCAGTAGCTTCCATAGTATTTCATGATCATATTGTTTTCAATGCCGACCTCAAATATTCCGGACAGAGCCGGTCCGTCCATCAGATATCTGTCAACATCTTCATTCATCAGATTGAAATTTTTAACGAGCCATTCGTATGGCGTTTCGCCATTCTCGTAATTACCGAAAGTATCCGTTAAGGCAGCGGCGTCAAATACCGCATCTTTTGATACGAACAGATCGGCTGTTATTGCATCGCCATCAGCGTAGTAAGGTATCGTCAGAGATACCCCTCGAAGCACAACACCATCCTTTAATACTTCGATATTATCAGGGGCGATCATTGTATACCGGAATCTGTCGCCGATGTATGTCCCGGCATATTTCAGGTATGCATCCTTAAAACCGGCTGCCTTTACGGCCGAAAGCGCTTCTGCGGCATCACTTTCCGATGCATACAGTCCGGTAGCTGCCACATAATACGGCTCGGGATTAAGGTTCGCAAAATCAGGCGTATATACTGCCAGACTATCTTCAAATCCTGCTCTTTCGAGCTTTTCAATAACAGGTTCCAGTTTAGCCTGATCCTTTGCGGATGACACAAACACGCCATAATAATCCCTTGACGTCAGTTCGGAGATATCCGTGCTCTGTCCGAACATTCCGAGTGATTCCGAATCAAACTCCACCTCGTCCATTGTCACTACATGGACCTTTCCGTCCTTTATCCTGGAGTATTTTGCATCAGCCGGTACTTCTTCAGGTACATCCGGTCCGGTAATACCAAGTCTTAGCGTATCGCCCGCAACCTCATAATCGCACGACAGTTCTAAAGGCATTCCTCCGTATCCGAGACGGCTTGCCGTGTACTCAAATGATCCGTCCGAATATTCGCATCCTCCCGCTACATAGAAAACCTCAGCGGCCGGGTCCTTTTTGTACATGTACAGGTCTGATCCGGTAAATTCCAGATAAAGATCAGCTCCCTTATTGTCCAGGACCCATAAACCTTCCAGGTCCTTATCTTTTTCAGCCTCATGTTTGAGATATCCGAATGTTCCCTCCACACGATCATCCTTAACATAGAGCCTGCCGGTTTCGCTTCCGCTGTCCTGATCGAATCCTTCACAAAACAGTCCGTCGTCCGTAAGTCTCAGCGTGCATTTATGTCCCGAATTCCAATACTTTCCGGCATTTGACATCACGGAGAAGTTCAATTCATTTACTGTAACCGTATCGCCGTTTGTACTTGTCATCTCATCCGCATCATACGGAATGAACTCACTTGCCCAGAAGGAATATTCATCGAGACTTTTGTATTCTCCCTCCACAGCCTGTCCGCAAAGTGCATAAAGATTATCACCGAACGGAACAACATCCATTGTATAGTATTCGTCATCACCGCTTTCATGATAACTGTACCTGCCTGCCATGCGTTGTGCGAGGGACTGTTTGCCCGGGGTTTTCTCTTTTTCTTCTTTCTTTTTCTTATTCTTTAACGCAGCCTCGTCCTTCTTATCTGTTTGCGCATCTTTGACATCTTCGTTCTCTTTTGTAACAGCTGTTTCGGTGTCCGAATCCGCACCGGCCGGGCTTTGCGCACAGCCCGCCAGGAGCAGGCTGACGGCCGTATATATAAAAAATGTCGAAACGATCTTTCTCTGCATACGGAATTTCTCCTCCTGCGTACCGGTTTATTGCTCAAACGTGCCGTAAGCCCCGACAGCCTCATCAACTGTCATTTGACCGGTTCCGACATTGTAGACGGCCATTCTTAACTGAATGAGCGCATCATCCGTCAAACCGATGACTTCCGGTGAGAGTATCCTGGACTGTGATACTGTTCCAAATGCTGCATACATGCTGTTAAATGACAGATCTTTCGTCGGTGACATAAGCCCCTTGTTTTGGGCCATCTCGTTCAGCTGCCGGGCAGTTATCAGAAACCGCATGAATTCATTGGCAACATCAAGATTGGAACTGTTTTTATTGACAGAAAACTGCAGATTAGGCATATCAAGAAAGCTCGCGCCCTCATCCGACATCGGGATCGGAACAAATGTATAAGTAAAAGGGTTGGCGATAAATGCCTCGGAGCGGCTTTCACGTTTCTTTGTACCGGACACCGTATCACCCGAGCAGGCCATCATCGGTACATCTCCTTCAAAAAAGCGCATGATCACGGCATCATAATTGTTTTCGATCTTTGCACAGGACTCAAGATCCACACATCCGTCATCCAGGAACTGAACTATCTTCTCAAGCGCAGGACGTATATACTCTCCTGCTGAAGGCTCAAGGGAATTGAGCTCGGCAACAGCCTTGGCATCGTTTGCCACGGTTTCGCAGAAGAATGGATAGATCGTCAGCGTAAAGATCGAGGTCGTCTCCTGTTCAGTGAATCCCATAAGAGGATTATCATATCCCTTTTTTCGAAAATCATCACATACCTTAACAAGTTCCTTATAGGTTGTCGGAATTCTCAGACCTTCTTTCTCAAACAGCGAATTATTTACGAGCATGCCATAGGTGTTCGAAAAAACCGGAACCATCGGAAGCGTACCGTCTTCCGTGTTCAGGATGATATTGCTGCGGATACAGTTAAGATCGAGCCCCAATGCCGGATCGGCCAGATTTTCGGCGTGATCGATGGAATCTTTATATTGATCGCGGCCATACATCCATGAGTAGTTGACATAGATGTCCGGAGCATCTTTTCCGTTCAGGACCGTACCGATCATATTGTTATAATCGTCTACCTTGGTAAACTCCAGTTCCACGTTGGGATAATATTCGTTAAATCTGTCGAATTCAACTTCCAGTGCCTCAAAATTGTCGTATCCTCCGGCTATACGGATATGTCCGTCCACAGAACTGTCAAGGGATGGCGAAAAACCTTCCTCAGCCTTATTTTCCTGTTTTGTTACCGCACATGCGCATAGACATGTCAGCATCGACACTGTCAATAAAATACATAAAAATCTTTTCATGGTCGTCTTCTTTCCTCCTTGATCCTTCGGATCTCCCTGATTACCAGTTTCACATCGATGGGTTTCGCAATATGTCCGTTCATTCCGGCGCTTAAGCATTCCGAAACATTTTCGGAGAATGCATCTGCCGTCATGGCGATGATCGGGATGGATGATGCCCATGGATCTTCCAGTTTCCGGATCGTCCTGGTTGCATCCAGACCGTTCATCTGCGGCATCTGAACATCCATAAATATCAGATCGTAACTTCCGGCATCTGCCGAGCTTATCATATCCACACAGATCTGACCGTTTTCCGCCCTGTCGGCTTCTATGCCGAACGTGTTAAGCATATAGGATATGATCTCCCAGTTGATATCATTGTCCTCAGCCACAAGTATGTGCATCCCCTGAAGATCCGAATAATCCTCCTCCGGTTCATGGGATGCGCTGTCCTTACCGATAAGATCATTGATCTTATCAAAGAGCGTCGAGGCAAAAAGCGGTTTGCTGACAAAGCCGTTCGCACCTGCCTCTTTTGCCTTATCTTCGATATCCGACCAGTCATATGATGATATCAGTAAGATCGGAGTATCTGTATCCATATCCGTCCGGATCCGTCTGATCGTCTCCGGCCCATCCATTTCAGGCATCTTCCAGTCAATAATGATAACGTCGTAATCCTGTCCCGAATCATGCTTCTGTCCGATCATCTCAAGTGCTTCCGGACCGCTTTTTGCCTGCTGCACCGAAGCGCCGAGAGATTCAAGGGTTTGCGCAGTCGTCTGAAGCATAATATCATCGTCATCAACTATCAGAACTTCAAGATGGTCGAACTTCATATCATCTCTCTGTCTGTCGGCTATGGGGATATCAAGTACGATAGTAAATGTTGTTCCTTTACCCTGCTCGCTTTGACAATCGATCGTTCCGCCGAGCATTTCGACCATCTGCTTTGTAATGGCAAGACCGAGTCCGGTTCCCTGGATACTGTTGACACGGCTGTCTATCTGGCGTGAAAAAGGCTGATACATGGTTGCCATGAATTCGGGGCTCATTCCGATCCCCGTATCCGCCACAACATACGTCAGCCGTATACAGCCGGGCGCATCACTCTTATCCTCACTCATATAGACATTGACACTTCCGCCGGGCTCCGTGTATTTAATGGCATTGGAAAGTATGTTGATATAAATCTGATTCAGACGGAGCTGGTCCGTATATAAATATTCCTTTTCCATCCGGTCGATATGAAAGCCGAATTCGATATTCTTTTCCTTGATCATCGGCTGGGAAATATTTACGAGATTTTCAACCGTTTCCACAATTGAAAACGTCACGGGGCTGAGTTTCAGCTTTCCGCTTTCCACCTTGGATATATCCAGAATATCATTTATAAGTGTCAGGAGATGATTACTCGCAAGACCGATCTTACGAAGATTTTCCGCTGCCAGTTCCGGATCTTTCAGATTTTTCTCAGCTATGGCCGTAAGACCTATGATAGCGTTCATAGGGGTACGGATATCATGAGACATGGTCGAGAGGAAATCGGTCTTGGCCTTATTGGCCAGCTCCGCTTCATGTGCAGAGATCTGAAGGCTCCTGTTTAAGCTGCGCATATAATACATATCGCAGAAGAACAATAACATAAGGCCGATAAAAACGACTCCGAACAGCAGCCGGTTTTCGGTATCAACCTTAAGATCCTTTGCGGGAACAAGCCCCAGCAGTGTCCATCCGACATTTGCCGACACAGGGGTATGGGTAAGTATACACTCCTCGCCGTGCGAGTTGATCATCGAAACATTACCTGTCGATGAAGTGATCGTGGAAAACAACTGAGAAGACGTTTCAGGATCGGTCGGATTATAAGATTTATAGAATTCAAAGAAACTGGAATTCTTAAAACCGTAACCCTTAAGGATATAATCACCGTTGGCATCGATCATGGACAGTTCTGCGTTTCCGAGTTCTATCTGCGGAAAGACCCATTTCTCCTCAAGTGCCGAAACAGGTATCACCCGAAGAAGCACCGCAGGCTCCGGATCCTGACCTTCCCGATCATAGAGCGTAACCTTATTGCAAAATGCAAGGGATTGCTCCCCGTTCATCGGATTGGTATAAGCCCGTGTTATATTTATCGATCTTCCGATCTCATCTATCCAATCCGAATTTTTCAAAAGATCCACGCGATCATAAGAAACATCATAGTCCGAAGCCGTGCCCTGCCTCGGACGCGTGGAAAGGCCTGTAAGAGTGCTGCAGTCGATCAGATGTGCCGAAGTATTTTCCAGGACATGTGAGGCGCGTATATAATCAGCCGCTTCTTCCATTGTCATATGCGCACTGTTTATATACTGCGCCCACACGTCGCAGATCCGCTGCTCGCCTTCAAGATAATTCTCCGTCACCTTTTCCATGGTAACGGTTGTATTTTCAAAGTATTCTATCTGTCTGAGATATGAAGTTCTGTTCTCAAACCCGGAATAAAGAACAACGAATATCAGTATGGTGACCATTATGATCACATTTACTATGATGATATAAGCCTTTTTCATGCCCGGTCCTCATCAAAAAACTAATATAATATCCTATTATATAACATTCGGTTATATTCTGCACAATTCAGGCTTAAAATATATCCTTCCGTCTAAAAAAGATAAGGTATCACTACCCCCAAAAGTCTAAACTGTCGTTATATTATACCTGTTTTAAAACTGATCTGATGAGAGAAAACGGTTTTGGGTATATAATACAGACAGATGATGACGGATTTTTGAAGGTGAGCAGGATGGGTGTTAACGAAGCGAGATTATTATATCGGTTTTTTTCGGGTCCGGTCCGGCCGGTCATATTTGCGATCGGAGTTATCGCTCTTATTGCGGCATTTTTTGTTAAGGGAAAAAAGAAATATCTTGCGATCGCTGTCGCTGCCGTATCTGTTTTTGCATATCTTATATCCGTATCGATAAGCAGCAGCGCCAACAGCGTTATTATCGGGCAGGCGGGAACGGATCCGGTATTGATCTCCGATGCCGGAACAGGATCGGACGCTGCCGGCTCGATGAGCATTGTTGATTCCGATCCGGAAAGTATCCCGGACTATTCGGGGGCGGATTATATAGAGCTTAACGGCAATATGCCGTGCTTTAACGAATGGGACCTTAATAATATTTCCGGAGAGCATTACAGTGACCTTGACGGCCTGGGACGATGCGGGACGGCATATGCTCTTCTTGACAGGTCGATGATGCCGAAAGGCAAGCGGGAAGAGATGGGGCACATCAAGCCTTCCGGCTGGAGGCAGAGAAAGTACGAGGGGTTGGTGGATGCCGATCCGCCTTTTCTGTATAACCGGTCACATCTTATCGCCCGGGCTCTGGCGGGAGAAGAGGCTAACGAGAAAAATCTGATCACAGGCACCAGATACATGAACGCAACGACCATGCTCCCTTGGGAAGAGATGGTGATGAGATATATTGAAGCCAACGGCAATAAACATGTTTTATACCGGGTGACTCCGTATTTTAAGGGCGATGAACTGCTTGCGCGGGGTGTGGAGATGGAAGCTTATTCAGTGGAAGATGGCGGCCGGCTTTGCTATCATGTTTTTGTATATAACGTCCAGCCGGGGATAGAGCTTGATTATGCGACAGGCAGGAACCGGCTGAGTGAATGACCGGCAATAAATTCCAAATGCGGCTGTTTGCCGCCATCATGCGTTTATTGCAAAGAATTCCGTGGTTTTGCTGCAAACCTTGATCATTACCTTTTCCGATGGCAGATGCATACTCTTAATCCTTACAAAGTGCACAGGACAGTCAAATATTTCCCTTGCCTTTTTAAATACCCTGTCCGCAGGAAAGAAAATATCATTATCTGATGCAATGATAAGAAGCGGCGAATCGATGCATTTAAGTTCCTCCTTCGTATATTCCCTTGGAGGACGCATTTCCATCTTATATCCCGACATCATCAGATTGAAAAATCTCCGCCAGACCTCGTCACCCTTTCCGCCCATGCACCGGATCACTCCATTCAATCCTTTCACGGTCGGATGAAAATAATATTTAACAAACGGAACCACCATCTTGCCTATCATAGGCATTATGCGGCCATGTGCAATCCCTGAAGGAACCAGCAGAAGAGCCTTATCAACCATCTGCGGATACCTTTTTGCAAAAGAAAGGAACATTGCAGAACTGTAGGATGAAACAGCAAATGAGATTTTATCCACTTTGTAATGATCAAGGACTTCTTTTATCCAAAGTCCATACTCATCTTTACTGCTGCTTATATTTCTGTACGGTGCACTCTTCCCCGGCATTCCAACAACATCAGGAGCAATGATCGAAAAATCATTCAGCAGCGGCAGAAAAAGTTTGAGATTAAGTGTTGTGATTCCGTTGCCACCATGAATTGTGCAAATTCTTGGCTTTTCCGGATCTCCCACAAGCAAAGAATGAGTTCTGCCAAAACTTGTCTTTATATAGCTTTCGACATAAGAAACATTTAGGGATGCAAGAGTTTCATCGTAAAACTCATGCATCTCCTTCATTGATCTTCTGTTTTTATATACAAACTTTTCTTTTTTCAACATTATTCCATTAAATTTCAAACTTTGCCAAAAGGCGAACAAACTTATACCCATATCCGTCCATCATTGAAACTTGATAATTAAATAAAGCGGTTTTGTTTGATGGAATTATAAACGGAATAAAACGAAATTGTTAGACAAGGGATAAAAAATCGGGGATTCCGGTTTCCCGGAACCCCCGTAAATTCCTCATCGGAGTGACAAGATTCGAATAACACTCGCACTCCGAAACCTTAAATTTTCAAGGGGGCGTATGCCCATACTTCCTTCGATACTCAAAAAATACTCAATTACTTTTTTTCAAGGATAGCTATAACCTGCTCGTCACTACGACGATTAAACACATAGTATCCATTTATAAATGTATCAGTCCTTCCAGAAACACCTTTTACATTTATAACAGTTTTCACCCTTTCTGTCAGCAGGATACTTTCCTCCGATACCCATTTTGTGTCTGATCTCCACCAGTTGTGATATCTGTTCTTTTGTAAATTCCGTCGGTTTCCCTATGTTTTGCGATTTATAAAGCAATTCTGCATAAAACTCCAGAGATTCCATCTTCATATATGCCGACAGCAGATCATGCGACCAGGTAAGCGCTCCGTGATTTTCAAGAAGAACCGCATCAAAATCATCAAGATAAGGATCTATCGCATCCGGGATCTCAGGTGTTGAGGGTGTCCCGTATGGTGTGAGCGGAACACAGCCGAGAGAGATCACAGCCTCGGGCATTATCGGGATATTGAGAGGCCGGCCGGCGATCGCAAAACCTGTCGCAAAGTTCGGATGAGCATGTACCACTGCGCCTACATCCGGTCTTCTGGCATAGACTCTCATATGCATCTTGATCTCGCTCGAGGGACGAAAACCCTCATTTGCCTCAAGTACATTTCCGTTCTCATCAACCTTACATATATACTCTTCGGTCATGAATCCTTTCGAAACACCTGTCGGAGTGCAAAGGAATTCATGGTCATTAAGTTTTACGGAAAAGTTCCCGTCATTTGCGGCAACCATGTTTCGACCATATATCCTCCTGCCGATATCACACAGCAGTTTTTTTGTTTCCTTCTCGTTTATCGCCATATCAGCTCTCCTTCTGTTCCTGATCGTATTTTCTAACTTTGAACGAATCTCTTACACATTCCCGGGCTTTGCCGACATCCGGAAAAACACCGTCACTTATCATCTGTGAAAGTATGTTTCCGAGTGCTGTCGCTTCCGACGGTCCTGCTATGATCGTTGTATTTGTACTCTTTGCAGTCAGCTCATTGAGATATCCCGCATTCGAACCGCCGCCGATAATGTTTATCCTGTCGTATTTTACACCAGTCCTGTTTTCTATCAGCTTCAACTTGTCAGCATAACACTTTGCAAGACTGTTATATATTACTGCAGCAATCTGTGCAAGCGTCTTTGGAACTTCCTGTCCTGTCTTTTCACAAAAATCCTGCACAGCTGTTACCATATCGTCCGGTGACAAAAATGAATCATCCTGGCAGTCCACTATACTTGATATCTTCTCGCGTGAGGCTTTCTCACACAGTTGTCCGTAATCCATATCCGGAGCCAGCTTGTTTCTGACAGACTGGATCATCCACAATCCCATGATGTTTGTCAGATATGTGATCTTCCCGCCGTATCCGCCCTCATTGGTCAGGTCTGCCTTTCTGCTTTCGGGCGAACAATCCGGCCGATCAAGTTCCACTCCCATAAGAGACCATGTACCTGACGAGATATAACACGTATTCTCATTACCTGAAGGTATCGCAAGGACAGCACTTGCTGTATCATGTGAAGGAGGGAGTACGACCCTGCAATCATAGCCGACCCTTTCGCGCACCTCTTTTGTCAGGTTTCCCGGTGAATAGCCCGGCATACATATCCTTCCGAACAGTTTTGTAGGGATAACCATGGATTTAGCCGGTTCACTTTTTATCTCCCAAAGCACCGCATTCGGAATATAGATTTCTCCATATAATTGTTTGAGTAGATCCAACTTGCCAATATTAGCAAGTGCTATAAGCGGGGTCGTATTAACTACAACTTTAGGCATTATTCATCTCCTCAAGGAATTCATCCCGATCATCAAAATGGAAAATTGATACTTCATTTTGACTGAGATAATGAATAAAATCCTCCTTATCAGTTCCTGCAATCTGTGCACAATAACCCAACGATACACCATTTCTCACATAATACTGTAGGGCAACCGCTTTACGCGCATAACTAAGTGCATCATCCTTGCTCATCTTGGTATCATATAAAACTTCATTTGGAATTTCAAAAGCGATCTGGCACATTTCCTTATCACCTCTTTTTCTATCCTTTAAAAATATACAATCGATATATACAGTTTAATTTTATCATAAGTACATCATATGCGTATATATGTATCTTGACATAGATATCAGTATTATTGTTAGTTTATTCATCTTCAGTCCCTCTCTCCCGATTCTGATTTTCATCAATATCCAAAACATCCTTTATCCTATATGTTTTTCCCGGCATTCCTTTGACTTCAACCAAAGGTATTTCGCCCTTTTCTATAGCAATGGCCTGCTCCAAAGCGGTTTTTAAGTCGTTAAATAAATCGCTCATCTCAGATCCTCCTAAGCATCATTATACATAAGAGGGTATCACGATAGAATAAACCAATAGTTAACAAATACTTGGCAATTCATCCTTATCGAATCAAATAGGTATGAATTCTATTTTCTCGCCATCATAACCGGATTCAGACGCGAAGAACTGTTAGGGCTTAAATGGTCGGCAATAAATATGGAAAAAAAAGAGGATGATAATGAACAACACCGTAGAAGTTTCCCTAGAAGTTGGCATAAAAATCGGGGATTCCGGTTTACCGGAACCTCCGTAAATACCTCATCGGAGTGACAAGATTCGAACCGGACCCACCGAAACGCTGATAATACTGTAAGAAAGGAGATCCGCAGGTCCTCGATCAGCGTTAGGGTAACCAAAAAGGTAACCAATCATTCTAGATTTAAACTACCGTAGCCTCTTTGGAAACGATAAATCTGCTTTTTTCTTCATCAGATAAATCGCAAGGCTCAACTCCCCTTGTCTTGGCGTAGGCTATAAGGCCTTTATAGTCTATGGCAATAGGATTCAAGACTTCCTCAGGTTCCGGAGTATTCTTTAACGATTCATAATATCTTTTAT
>CACYMJ010000032.1 GCA_902775485.1 uncultured Lachnospiraceae bacterium | reverse complement strand
TCACTCGTACACTTAACCTGTGTTGATGCTGCTGCAGCAGCCTCCGCCTGGGCCTGAGCCTCTGCAGCGGCAGCCTCTTCAAGATCCTTCTGCTGCTTGGCAACAAGTATCTCCTGTGCATCCTTGTTTATCTCGTCCTTAAGGGCATTTGCGGCAGCGGCAAGATTCGCATCGGCTTCAAGCGCCGAGTTGTAATCCATCTCAACCTGATTGATAAGATCGGCAAAATCCTTCTGTGCAACAAGCTCAAGAATATATGCCTCCTCATCAGCCGAAAGCGATTCGGAATTGATATAAAGAGCACCGGCATCGTTTCTGCACACATAAAGCGATATAAGTGCCGGAAGCGGCGTACTCTGACCGTCTATCAGAAGATCATAGGTCGCCAGCAGGAAATACGAATTCTCTGCGGGGCCCTTTTTGGTATATACGTTATAATTCGAATAATTTCCGACATATTTGGCCTGAGCCTCATAAAATGCCTTCATGTCATCCGAAAGTGATGATGACAGCGATGCCATCGTTACGGTATCACCGGTACTCATTGCACCGAGATACGATGATACAAGAGAATTAACGTCGGCATATGCATTTTCCTCATATTTATCCTTGGGAACCTCCACCGTGGTCTCCAATTCGGGAATGGTTGAAGCATTCTCTTCCTCTTCGGATCTGTTATTCGATTTCTTGGTCCATATGACGATAAGCACAACGATGAGTACAAGAAACAGTCCGCCTATTATGAAATAGCGGTAGTGCCTCGACATATATTCTTTAAAACCTCTTCTAGCCATATACATTAACCTCTTTACAAGTTTTATACAAAACTTGATACATTCTGATTCTAAGCCCGTAAGATAAAGCCCTGCACCCGAGAGGATTCGAACCCCCGACACGCGGCACCGGAAACCGCTGCTCTATCCACTGAGCTACGAGTGCACACCGGGAATCTGCGCATTTGACGCGCAAATTCCCAATTTCACACGCATTTTACTATACCATAGGGGTATTAAAATATCAAGACTTCATCCTTCTGCACATACCGGTACACATGGTCCGATAAGACGTCGTCAGGGCCGAGCTGGGTGGCATTTACCTCTCTTATCATCTCATCTATGGCACAACTGTTGTGCGATCTGATAGCAAGAAGTATTACCTCATGTACCGAACTTGGGATTATATAATAGTCTCCTCCCAGAACACCGGCAAATTCCTTCAGTTTGTCACTCATTGTCAGAACGGCCGCACCATTGGTCATCTTACGGTTTGTCGCCACATACATCGGTATCTCCTCATCAACGATCGGAAGCTGCATATCAGTAACGTTTCCGAGCACATCAAGTATATGTCGAAGGTTAAAGTCGTCATGGTCATGTGTATTCTTTTTGGCAGCAGCAAGTACCGTTTCCGCATCCGTATTCCACATTTTAAGATGCTCGTTTCTGACCATGATCAATCCGTTACCGATCTTTTTATCGTTGATACGCACATACGGAACGACAGCGAGATCCAGAAAATACTCATGCGGTGCCTCTTTAAGAAAATCCTCGTTCTTTTCCCTGTTAATGAGCTTGATGTATAGTTTTTTCCTTATTCGTTCAAAATCATCAAAGAACGACATATCAAGATTTACCGACAGATCGTTCTCATAATAGAGTGACAGAAGTCTTGTGGCTATATCGGTAACATCCGCTCCGTTTTGATACTCGACGTAATAGTTCTCCATGTATACGGTCGGCGATGCATTGTAGCCTTCCTTCGAAAAGCTGATGCCGCAAAGCTTAACACCGTTATTTTTAACGGTTGAATATACACTTGCCCTGAGCTCTGATTCCGTTTCATTGATATAGTCACAAACAGCACCTAAAAAATCCATATAATCCATTCTTAATCTCCTTTGTATTTAGCGAAAAGGTGATGTAAAAACGGAGCTTGGGGCAATAAAAAAGGGCTGCCGTCCGGCAGCCCGTCATAAACACACTAAACTCTTGATAAATATTCTCCGGTTCTCGTATCGATCTTGATCTTGTCTCCGAGTTCAACGAAAAGAGGAACGTTAACATTTGCACCCGTCTCAACAGTTGCGGGCTTTGTGGCACCTGTTGCCGTATCACCCTTGAATCCGGGCTCTGTTTCCGTTATCTCAAGTTCAACAAACAGGGGAGGCTCAATGGCAAATACGTTTCCGTTATGTCCGCAAACCTTGACCATCTCGTTCTCCTTAACGAACTTGAGGGCATCTCCTACTGTTGCTCCGTTTAATGCGATCTGTTCGAAGGTCTCATTATCCATGAAATAATAAAGATCACCGTCGTTATACAGATACTGCATGTCTTTTCTATCGATACGTGCGTTCTCGAACTTCTCCGTAGGACGGAAAGACTTCTCGACAACACCGCCGTTAACAATATTCTTTAATTTAGTTCTGACAAAGGCTGCGCCTTTTCCCGGCTTTACATGCTGAAATTCAACGATCTGAAAGATCTGACCGTCTATTTCGATAGTAACTCCGTTTCTGAAATCACCAGCTGAGACCATTCGATACTCCTCCTTAAATGAATATTTAACTGTCCGTAAAAAGATTCCTCAATAGTTTACATTACCGTATTCAATAATTCAACTGTTTTTTCGTAAATACGAAGACAGAACGACCCTCTCAGGTATCCTCTTAAGTATGATCTGTATCTCTTCATGCGGGTCGATCGGATGAACAAGTATGTTTCTCATCCCGCTCCGCTTTGCTCCCCAAAGATCCGTAAAAAGCTGATCACCGATAAAAACCGTTGAAGATCTGTCTGTGCCCATCATTTCCATGGCTTTTACATAACCGCCCCTTTTAGGTTTTCCTGCCTTATGTATATAAAAGGCGGCAGCGTCCGATCCGTCCCTGAACGACCTGACTCTTTCTTCCTTATTATTGGAAAGAAATGTAACCTTAAAGCCCATATCTTCAAGTTTTCCCAGCAGTCGTACCGATCGGTCATCCGGCGGATGATCATGCATAACAAGCGTATTGTCAATATCAAATATCAAGCCTCTTATCCCTTCTGAATACAGTTTTTCATAATCAATGACATATGCACTCTCCACATATTCGTCAGGATAAAAATAACCAATGATATCTATTTCGACCATCATCATGGCTGCCACCATCATAACACATCCCGTTATCATCTTCTGCGTCATCGTCTCGCCAAGTAAAATGTACGAAGCAAGCGCTCCGAATACCGCTTCCATGCCCATGATTATTGCTGCCGGAGCAGGAGGAGCATACTTCTGACATACCAGCTGAAGACCGTATCCCAGTATTGTGGAAAAAACGATAAGATATGCCAGTCCGATGACAGAATCAAACGTAAACATCGAAGATGCCATCGCACCGGATACAAAAGGTGCGGCCGCAAATGAAAGAACACCCGTTATCAGAAACTCCCATATCACAAGCACAATCGGGTCTTCATTTGCTGCATATACGGATATCAGGATGATCTGAAAAGCATAAAAAATGCCGCATACAAGCGTAAGCCAGTCGCCCAGTGAAACGGTAAAATCCTCTGTCAGCGATATAAGTCCTATACCCCAAAATCCGATAACGGCTGCGATCACATATCTCAGTCTTGGTTTGACTTTGTTAAAAAAATAATGGAAAAAAGGGACCAGAATGACATAGACCGCTGTAAGAAACGCGTTCTTTCCGGCAGTCGTATATTTAATACCGTATGTTTGGAAAACCTCGGCCGTAAATAACAGCAGTCCTATCAGTGAACCGTGTACGATAAGAGTGGTTGATGCTTTTATGAACCTGCGCCAAAAAATAAGCGCAATTATTACACCGCCGGCAAGAAACCTGATGCCGAGCAGATACAGCGGAGGCATGACCTCAACTGTCGTCTTGACGAATACAAAGCTGATCCCCCAGCAGATCGTAGCAAATACAAGGCCGAAACAGGCCAGTAATTCTTTTTTTCTGTCCGCACTCATAGCCAAGAGTATAAAAAAACCTCTTGCAAAAAGCAAGAGGTCTTAAGTCCTTATTGTATATATTATTTTGCGATAACTATTCCGTCTTCGGGATTGGGAACATTAGTATCACCTACAAAATACTGATACTGCATGAGAGCCTGATCCTTCTGCATATCGGAGATCGCTTTCTCCATATCGAGTGACTCGAGATCGGAATCCTTACCCTTCATCTCAAATGCGCTGCTCTCGTTAAGGCTTAACTTGATATCTTCGAGGCTTGCATTCTGGCGGGGACGGATATCGCCAAGGCGAAGGTCCAGATCCTTTGCGGTGCTCTCTTTAGGTAATGCTGCTTCCTGCTGAGGCTGCTGATCCGCTGTGGTGATCCTTGCGCCTGCACGATGAGCGTCATTTATCTTATTTAATGTGTTGTAATCTACAGGTTGAAAACTGTTTATTCCCTTAATCATCTTGTTACCCTCACCCCCGTACGGACCAGGTTAACATAATCCGTACAAGAGAATTATAACATTTATTTTCCTGTTTGCAATATTTATATCGTCAAATAGGAGAAAAAATTAACACATTTTGCGAAAAAAGTGACAGAAATCAACAAACGCGCATCAGTCCGTGTATCCGGCACTTAATAACAACTGTTTTGTATATGGATCCTTCGGGTTATCATAGATTTCCTTATCCGTACCCTGCTCAACTATAACTCCGTCCTTCATAACTATTATCCTTGAGCAGAGTTCATAAACCACTTTCAGATCATGAGATATGAACAAAATGGATATTCCGAGCTCCTTATTCAGTTTTACGAGCAGATTGATGACCTGCTCCTGAACCGTTACATCAAGTGCCGAAACAGGTTCATCCGCAATTATCAGTTTGGGATCCATCATCAGTGCAAGAGCAATGCATACTCTCTGCCTCTGACCGCCCGAAAGGGCATTCGGTTTTCTCGACAGGTAACTTTCATCGAGTCCGACAAGGCTTAGCATCTCTTTTGCACGCGCGGATCTTTTCTCTTTATCGTAATCTGTATTGATACGCAGAGGCTCTTCAAGTATCCAGCCTATCGTTTTGGTGGGATTCAGGGATCCGTACGGATCCTGGAAGATCATTTGCGGTCTCTGGGAATAATGTACAATCCTTCCTTCCGTATCATCAAGCATTCCAAGGATAGTCTTGCCAAGCGTGGTCTTACCGCTCCCGCTTTCACCGACAAGTCCCATTATCTCGCCTTTGTACATTGTAAATGATGCATTTTTTACAACAAGCTTCTGTTTTGATCCGATCTGGAAATAGCCCGTTATTTTTTTATAGCGGGCACTCACATTATCAACTTCAAGTATTTTATCGGTATTTTCCGATTGCGTAACATGCGCTATTTTTGTAAATCCCGGTATGGAACCTATAAGATGTTTTGTATATTCCTCTTTCGGATTGTTAAAAACCTCTTCGACACTGCCGCTCTCGACGATCCTTCCCTTATTCATGACAACGACACGGCTGCAAAGTGATCTGATGACGGACAGATCATGGGATATGAACAGTATTGCCGTTCCCTTTTCCCTGTTTATACGCTTGAGAAGTTCTATGATCTGCGCCTGGATCGTTACATCAAGTGCAGTTGTCGGTTCATCTGCGATGAGCAGTTTCGGGTCGCATATAAGCGCAGCTGCGATCATAACTCTCTGTCTCATACCGCCCGACAGTTCATGGGGATATTTATCGTATATATTTTCGGCATCATCCAGTTCCACATCCTTAAGCATCCGGATGGCGGCTTTTTTTAGTTCATCATCCGGAAGATCGCTGTGGATCCTCAGAGCCTCTTCCACCTGCCAGCCGATCTTTTTGACCGGATTGAGGCTTGTCATGGGCTCCTGGAAGACAACGGCTATATCATCTCCCTGTATCTGACGCAGTCGGGATCTGGGTGTGGTCAGTAGCTCCTCACCTTCAAATAGTATGCTTCCGCGTTTTTTCATATCCTTTCGGGACAACAGTCCTGCTATGGCAAGTGCAGACATGGACTTGCCCGATCCTGATTCACCCACTATCCCCACTATCTCGCCGGCCGAAACCGTAATGTCAAAATCATGAACGACAGTCTCGGGGATGAATGAATCCTCTATTTCAATATGAAGATCAGTAACATTAAGCATTTTTCTTCAATCCGTCTCCAAGCAGTGAGAAACCGAGTATTATAAGTGCGATCGTAACACCGGTCAGTATCGCATATCCCGGTGACATGAACAGAAAGGCCTGGGCATCCGAGAGCATCCTGCCGAGCGAAGATGAAGGCGGCTGAACGCCTATTCCCAGAAAACTCATGCTCGCTTCCGCAAGAACAGCGTTGTTAAATCCTATGACCGTTGACGATAACAGCACGGGAAACGTATTCGGAAGTATATGAACGAACATTATCCGAAGATCATGAGCTCCCATTAGCCTTGCCGAACGTACATAGTCGAGATTTTTACACCTTAAAAACTCGGAACGTACTATCCTTGCAAAACTGGGGATAAAAACAATTCCAAGCGATATAATGACCTTAAATGTTCCGCTTCCCATGATGCTTATCACAACAAGAGCAAGAAGTATGCTCGGGAACGCAAGAACGGCATCATTAAATCTCATCAGTATCTCATCCAGCGCCCCGCCGTAATAACCGGTAAAAGCTCCTACTATGATCCCGAATACCACACCTATAAGGACCGTTGCAAGTGCAATGAAAAGAGTTGTTGCTCCTCCCGCGGCAAGTCTTGCATACAGATCCCTGCCGAAATTGTCGCATCCCATCAGATGTGCAAGCGATGGGCGGGCAAATTTGTCAGCCGCATTCATAGCATCGGGATCGTACGGGACAAAAAGACGCCCCAGTAATATCACAAGAAGCATGACTGCCGTAATGACGGCACCCGCATATAGCTCCGGATTCTTTTTTATCTTAAATACCAGTTTATCCATTACATATCACGAAGTCTGGGATCAAGTACCCTGTACAATATATCCACAAGAAGATTTATGATTATCACTATCATTGCAATTATAGCTATTATCGCCTGAACAACGGGATAATCCCTGTTAGCTATTGAGGATATCAGCAGCCTCCCGTATCCGGGTATCGAAAACACCTGCTCGATCACAAGACTTCCCGCCACTATATCGGCAAGTGTCATTCCCAGAAAAGTTATAACCGGGATTATCGCGTTTTTCAGTACATGCTTATACAGGACATCCATTGTCGAATTGCCCCTTGAATAGGCGCTTCTGACATAATCAAGGTTTCTTTCGGATAATATTGAGGTTTTGAGCAGTTTTGTGCTCATTGCTGCCTTGGGAAGCGCTATCGATATGGCCGGGAATACCAGATACCCTATAAAGCGCACAAAATTCACGTTATACGATACAAACCCTCCGGGCGTGAACATATGAAGTATCATGCCGAAAATGTAAGTGACCAGTATTCCGAGAAAAAACGGCGGTACAGACATCGTAAGCTGTCCCGTAACATCAAGGACGGTCGACACTGCACGGTCTTCATATTTTGATGTCAGAAGTCCGATTGGAATTGAGACTGCAACCGTAAGAATAAAGGACATAAGCGTAAGCGTAAGTGTTATCGGAAGTTTTTGCGCAAGCATGGATCTGACGCTGACCCCGTATGAGTACGATGTACCCATATCACCGAAGAAAAATGATGCCAGCCATGAAAAATAGCGCACAAAAAACGGCCTGGTAAGACCAAGCTCCTCCCGAAGCTTTGCTAAAGCCTCGGGAGTAGCGTTTGTACCAAGCCTTGCCGTTGCCGCATCACCGGGTATCAACTCAAATGCGATGAACACGAAAAAGGTGACGAGCAAAACCGTAAATATAAAAGTAATGCTCTTCTTAAGGACAGTCTTCATCCCTGATCACTGCCCCTTCAGTTTGATCTTTGCAAAATCCTGTACATAGAGAGGATAGAACGTATACCCCTCGTACTTGTCGGAAAGTGCCACAAATTCAGCCATATCCTGGATATAAATGTTAGCGGCATTGTCTGCGAGATTCTTCTGAAGCTGCTTGTATATCTCCACTCTCTCTTCATCGGAAGGAGTTACGAACAGTTTCTTATAAAGATCGTCATATTCCTTGTTGGAATAATTGGTAAAGTTATTGTCAGCATCCGTAACAAAACGATCAAGCATTGCCGTTGCGGTAAGTGACGATGCATCAACGCCTATAAGGGTCGCTTCATAATCTCTTCCGGAATACACATCCGAAAGCCACGTATTCCACTCAACAAGCTTGATATCAGCCTTTACTCCTATCTGCTTTAACTGCTCTGCCACAACCTGGGCGGCCTCAATATGCGGCTGATAGTTTGAAGGAACCGTTATTGAGAACGAAAAACCGTCAGGATAGCCTGCCTTGGCCAGAAGTTCCTTTGCCTTTTCTCTGTCTGTCGGATATGAATCCGTCAGATCGACATAGTATTTCTTAAATGCCGGGAACATACTCGAACCGACAGGAAATCCCTTCTTATCGCTCGTAAGTTCCAGTATATTATCCACATCCACCGCATAAGACAGCGCACGGCAGACATCAACATTATCAAACGGTGCCCTGGCATGATTAAGATAAACGGCCTGTACAAGATTCATCTCGCCTTCAAGAATATTGAAATTCTTGGAAAGCTGCTGTGTCTGCGTGACCGTAAGTCTTGCAAACATATCAACGGAACCGCCGTTTAGGTTCATTACGATAGAATCCGCATTGGGGATGATCTTAAGCGTGATATTTTCAATATTAGCCGGTGTTCCCCAGTACTCATCGAACTTTTTGAGGATCATGTTCTCCTGGGGGGAACGTGATACATACATATAAGGACCGGTTCCGATGGGCTTTGTGGCAGGTGTTGAATTACCACGCGGGATTATTGCCGCATTAAGATTGGCAACATATGCGGGAAAATCGATATCCTTTTCCTTAAGAACGATATCGACCTGATCATTATCAACGATATTGACTTCCTTAATATTGGAAAAAGCCGTGATCAGGCTCTGCTCTCCCGTCAGTCCTGCACTCTTTTCAATACTGTACTTTACATCCTCTGCGGTAACATTCTGTCCGTCGTGAAACTTTACTCCGTTTCGCAAAATAAACGAATATGTCAGTCCGTCTACGGAAACCGAATACTCTTTTGCTACTGCCGGGATAAGATTCCCGTTCTCATCGGGCTTTAAGAGTCCCTCATAAATGTTGAATAAGATCTCCTTAGTTCCCGCCGCAACTGCTTCATGTGGGTCAAGACTGTCTTCCAGATCCTGCGGAATACCGACAACGATACTTGAAGAAGCTTCCGGTTTATCACCTGAACATCCTGTCAGTGCAACAGCCGGGATGATCGCCACACACATAGCGAGTGCAAATAACCTTTTAATACTCATAATGTGTGATCTCCTCTCGATCGATAATATATTAGCATAAAACACTCCGCGCCTTTCGGTGCGGAGTGCATCAGCCGGTTGAACATCAATATATATTATTTCAATACTTTTTTCAACTCATCCATGAAAGTATTTACATCTTTGAATTCCCTGTATACGGATGCGAACCTTACATAAGCGACAGCATCGAGGTCTTTGAGCTTTGCCATTATAAGTTCACCGATTATGCTGCTGGGAATCTCTTTGTCCTCATATGAGAAGATCGCTGTTTCAACCTCGTCCACGATCTGGCTGATCCTTGCGGCTGATACCGGGCGCTTGTGGCATGCCCTGAGTATACCTGCCTCAATCTTCGATCTGTCATATGTTTCTCTGTTGTTGTCTTTTTTAATGATTATGATCGGGATCGTTTCAACCTTCTCATAGGTTGTAAATCTCTTATCACATTCATCGCAGACTCTCCTGCGTCGTATGGAATTGTTGTCATCAGCCGGACGGCTGTCTATAACCCTTGTATTTTCATGACCGCAAAATGGACACTTCATAAATTAGCTCCTGTTCTTAGTTATTTTTTTTGAGGAAATCCGGTATCTTTATCGACTTGGCTTCCACTTTGCTCTCAAGCGGCGCCGTAGGTCTGGATATGCCGGATAAAGAACTTACCGTACGCTGTGTCGGTGCGGAAGGCGTGGGAATCTGCGGCTGTGCGGCTCCTCCACCAAGCGGCTGCGACGGTATCGTTCCGGTTATCCCTACTCCGCCGACAGGATTATTGATCGCCGGATTAACAGGCTGTGAAAAACCGCCGACCTGATTGCCGTACATGGGCTGGGGCATATTCGGCATCTGCTGCATCATCGGCTGATTCATGCCTCCAAGTCCGTTCATACCGGGCATAGCCTGCGGCATGGGCTGTCCGGGCATAGGCTGTCCCGGCATACCCGGCTGCATCCTTCTGTTATATTTTCCCATGGGCTGTGATGCCACAGGTGCTTTGACCGCATTCTCATCGATACCCGTTGCAAAAACGGTAACGGTACATGTATCGGTGTCTCTCGAATCATCCCTTGCGCCCATGATGAGGTTGACTTCATCACCGGTAATATCTCTGACATATTCAACAGCATCATATGCATCGTAAAGGGAAATATCACCTGAGATATTTACAATAAGATCACTCGCTCCCTGAATGGTCGTCTCAAGAAGCGGCGAATTGACGGCAAGCTTGACTGCCTCAACAGCCTTATCATCACCGCTTGCCATACCGATGCCGAGATGTGCGATACCTTTGTCCTGCATTACCGTACGAACATCGGCAAAGTCAAGGTTTATAAGAGACGGAACATTGATAAGGTCCGTAATACCTCTTACACCCTGTTGCAAAACTTCATCGGCCTTTTTGAGGGCATCGGCCATGCTGGTTCTTCTGTCTACTATATCAAGCAGCTTATCATTCGGGATAACGATAAGCGTATCAACGTTCTGTTTGAGCTTCTCAATGCCTCCGATGGCATTTTCCATTCTCTTGCGTGCTTCGAATCTGAAAGGCTTGGTAACTATACCGACAGTAAGAGCACCCTGCTCCTTTGCGATCTTGGCAATGACGGGAGCCGCTCCTGTTCCTGTTCCGCCTCCCATTCCGCAGGTGACAAATACCATATGTGCGCCTTTGATGGCTGTCGCGATCGTCTCGGCAGACTCTTCCGCCGCTTTTTCACCGATCTCGGGAACAGCTCCGGCTCCAAGTCCCTGCGTAAGCTTTTCACCGATCTGAAGGAGTCTGTGCGAATTACACATCTTAAGTGCCTGGCTGTCCGTATTGACCCCCAGGAACTCAACCCCTGCAATGTTTTCTTCAACCATGCGGTTTACCGCATTGTTACCGGCCCCGCCGACCCCGACGACGAGAATTCTCGCTGCAGCTTCTACTTCGTTGTTCTTAATCTCCAGCACGTCTGACTCCTCCTTACAATTACTAAACTTTCCCTCATATATTCTTGTGTTATCTTAATTTCCGACCACAATTTGTTACGTCAACAATATTACGTAAACCCATACAAGGATATAATAAATACATTTATTGGAATAATCAACACTTTTTTTTAAATTTATAAAAGTTTTTTCTCATTGGCTGCCGCCTTCTTCCCCTGCTTCTTCTTCACCTTCGGATCCTTCGGTTTCGGCAGGCGGCTCTTCCTCTTTATCCTTGTCGAATGAGAAATTGACCTCTTCTCCTACGTAGTTTTCCATATGAAG
The DNA here is from genome assembly GCA_902775485.1 of uncultured Lachnospiraceae bacterium. Classification (GTDB taxonomy): domain Bacteria; phylum Bacillota; class Clostridia; order Lachnospirales; family Lachnospiraceae; genus UBA2868. The sequence goes on along the minus strand of CACYMJ010000032.1, from coordinate 10,541 downwards.
CGTTCCGGAATAGCCTTTAAGCTGCGGAAGGAGCAGATGCATCTCATTGATCTTTTCATCGATATAGTCATCAGTACCCAGCGACACTCTGGCATCCCCGAAATACAAGGTGATCTTACCGTCCGAATCGAAGGCGATCCGGTCTGTTTCTATCTCATATTTGCCAAGCAGCTGCGTAACGCTGAGTATCGTCAGAAAAACCGATGAATTCTTGACCGGCAGCGGTTTGTGAAGTACCACATGATCATACGACAGTCCGGTCACGAACGGGATCCCGTCTATTATCCTGTTGGAACTTTCAACAACGATACCGTCCTTATCAAAATACATGTAGTGTCCGAGATACTCAACATAACCGGCCACCGCCTTTTCAAAAACATTTATCCTGACGGAGTGGGCATTGATTATATCCACATCCATCTTCTCGATAAAAGGGATGTCCTCTATGCTCTTATTCCTGTACATCAGCGACAGAACAATGGAATTATATGAATAAGGACCGGTAAAAACCATATCCTTTATCTCATCATCCGTATAGTGCTCGTTTCCGCTCACCGTAACACTGTCAACCGAGTAGTTATACCACAAAAAAGCAAGAAGACCGCTCAGCACAGCCATAACAGCAACAACGATCAGAAGGATGCGTAGTGCTTTACTGTTCCTGATAACTGTAAACGGTTTTATCATATCATCCCTCCAGCCTTATGCTTCGGGATACCGAAAGCACAAGCCCCATCTCTGCCAGAAGGAACACGATGGAAGATCCTCCGTAAGAGATGAACGGAAGCGTGATACCGGTATTCGGGATCGTATTGGTCACGACCGCGATATTGAGTATGACCTGAATGGAAATATGAGCCATGACTCCGACAACAAGCAATGCCCCGAACATATCCTGGGCGTTATTGGCTATGACCAGGAATCTCCAAATAAGCAGCATGAACAGCAAAATGATGGCAAAAGCGCCGAAAAGTCCGAGTTCCTCGCAGATTATCGAGAAGATCATATCATTCTGGGCTTCGGGAAGATATCCGAGCTTCTGGATACTCTCTCCGAGTCCCTTTCCGAAAAAGTCTCCCGAGCCTATCGCATAAAGGGCCTGAAGGGTCTGGAATCCTTTATTTGCGGCATAACTCTCAGGATCCATCCATGCCTTTATACGCGCGAATCTGTATGAAATGCTCGTCGGGATGACATCGTATTTTACGAGCAGAACGATTATGACCGCAAGTGCGATCGCCGCAGCTCCCATGATGAAATATTCCTTATACTGAGGAGTAGCAACAAAAAGCATCATAAGAACTATACAGAATATTATGATCGCCGAACTCAGGTTCTGGGTTATCGTAAGGACGCAGATCGCATGCGGTATCGCCAGGCCAAGTACAAACAGGAATCCCTTTTTCCCTTTTATCGCATCCTTGAACTTACAAACGACCGATGCAAAAAAAACGATAAGTGCCAGTTTCGCGACCTCGGCAGGCTGAAGCGACATACCGAGATTAAGCCATCTTCTTGCGCCGCCGGCCTCATAACCGAGCGGTGTCAGGACCAGAATGATCAAAATGAGAGAGACGACATATGCCAGAAAAGCAAATCTTTGCACAAAATGATAATCTATCAGCATCAGAAAAAGCATGACCCCGATTCCGATGGCAGATGCTATGGCCTGTTTTCTAAAATAAAATGCGGGATCGTCAAACTTGATGTTCGCCTCATAAGAACTTGTGGAATACAGCATTACAAGTCCGAACAGCAAAAGGAACACAACGATAAACAGCATTGTGTAATCGAAGAAATATTTGGTTTTCTTTTTAGGATTATTGTTCTGCTGGCTCATCTGCATTCACATACCGGTCACAGTCCGGCATCCTCAAGATCCGATGTGGGTTCTATCGGAGCGCCCGTCTGCGGATCGAGCAGTATTCCGCTCGTAGGATCTATTGCATAACCCGTTGCCGGGTCGATCTCAATCTTTTTACCGGTCGTATCTTCTTCATCAAGCTCGTTACCGTTTTCATCAACAAACGTTATCGCACCGCTGCCGTCACTGCTCTGTGCATCATTGTTGCCGTCCTGATCGACGATGATCTCGCCTTCAACCTCTACACCCTCTTCTTCTCCGGTGCTTCCCTTTGAGAATTCCTGCTGTTTCTCGGCCAGCTCTTCCGCTTCCTTCTCGGTAAGCTCTTCGGTCTGGAAAATACCCATATACGGAAGCACTTCCGTAAGAATATCCTTGCACAGAACAGCCGCATATTTTGAAACCGCCTGGTTACCGGTGTTAGGCTCATCAACTACTACATAACATACGATCTCGGGGTTCTCAGCCGGTGCAAATGCCATGAAACTTACGACATAATTATGCTTGTCTCTGGGGTATTTCTCGGCTGTACCGGTCTTGCCGCCTATCCTGTAACCGGCCGGTCTTGCGCTCTTACCGGTTCCGTTATCAACGACTCCGACACACAGTTCCCTTATCTTCCTGCTCGTCTCCTCGGATACGGTCTGTTTGAGTATCCTCGGCTCGATCGTCTCAACCGTACCGCCTGCCGAGTCAAGTATCTTTGTAACGATGTGTGGTTTGTAATAATATCCGCCGTTTATGAGGCTGCAATATCCCGATATCATCTGGATCATCGTGACGTTAAATCCCTGTCCGAACGAACTGATCGCAAGATCGGTAGGCGTCATCGTATTGATATCAAAAACAAGAGAATTGGTAAGCGCTTCACCGGTAAGATCTATGTTTGTCTTAAGCCCGAAATTAAACAGCTGATTGTATTTCATAAAAACGCTCTTGCCTATTACGGCACCTATTTTCATGAACGCTACGTTACAGGACTGTTCGAGTGCACCGGCAAATGTCAGCGTTCCGTGGCCTAGACGGTTGCTGCAGTGGATCTCGTGTCCTCCGATCTCCAGAACACCGTTACATACATATGATTCATCACCCTTAAGGATGCCCTCTTCAAGACCCGCCGCCATCGTGAACGGCTTCATCGTGGATCCGGGCTCGTACGTCGAATTGATGCAGAAATTCTTCCACAGGGCATTGAGCGCTTCCATCTTGGCATCTTCGTATGCTTTCTCATAAGCCTGTGCATATGTCATGCCCGCATACGGATCATCCGGACTGCCTTCCGCACTCCCTGTCTCGTCTTGTGCACCGTCTCCGACATTTATATCAATGTCTCCGCCCTCATTTTGGCCTTCACTGTCAGCGCCTTCTTCAGGTTTTGTCTCCTCCGGATTTGTCTCTCCGGTATTGATACCGATCTCTTCGGCTGCCTTGTTTTCTTCGGCCATCTTTCTGACAGCTTCAGCTATCTCTGAATCATCCAGTCCCTCCAGATCCGTATTGCCGTCAAGTATTCCGTTCATAAGGCCGAACTTTTCCGGGTCAAGTTCAACCTGAACCTCCAGATTATCCGTGTTTCTCGGATCGTTGAGATTGAACGTGGGATAGCTTGCCATTGCAAGTATCTCGCCGTTGTTGGGATTCATGATTATGACGCCTGTATTGGAGGAGCCTGCGCCTTCGCGCGCTTCATTGCGGTGTTCCTCATTAAATGCAAGGATGTTTTTCTCAACGATACTCTGAATATTGACATCTATGCTGGTTACGAGCGTCTTTCCGTCCTGGGCCGGTTTTAACGTCCTCTCAAGATTTTCGTCATCATTAAGATACCCGTATTCCCTTCCGTTTGTACCTACGAGTGTATCGTTATAAAACTCTTCAAGTCCGTATGCGCCCTCATTATCACCCTGCACGAATCCTATAACGTCACACGCGAGCGAATTATACGGATACTGACGCACGTATGTATCCTCAAGCCACACTCCCTTAAAATCCGGATACATGGTCGGATTGTTCACCATGTTCATGATCTCACTGACGGACTCATAGCTCTGCTTTTTGGCTATTATCCTGTACTGGCTGTCCGGGTTGGCCATTATATATGAACGCAGTTCATCCTTTGTATAATTAAACGTAACGGGAGTTGAAAAAAGAGCAGTGATCGTACTCTCTATATTCGCGCCTTCATCCTTGTTGAGTGTCTTGGAGTCTATGCAGACGTTGTAAACCTTCTGGCTGACAGCGATCTTGGTATTGTTCCGGTCCACGATATCTCCGCGTTTTGCCGGGATCGTTACCGAATCGTATGCCTGTTGCGAAAGGACCCTTTTCTTGTATTTGTCGCCGTTATCGCGGTTTATGATAAACAGTCTTATACCCAGAAAAGCAAAAGCCACCAGTATCATTGCAAATAATACTGCCAGCTTTATTGACATCTTCTGTGTGAATCTGTTTGATCCGTTCTGTTGTTGATCCCGCTTAGCCAAAACTGTACTTATCCTTTACTGCAGGCTTTGGAATCACCCCGTTATTCAAGAGAAACGAACTGTCTGACATAATCTGTGCCGTCGCTGTTATATACAACAATCTGGTCATCGCTCGCATAAGTCATTCCGAGTTCGTCCATCGCGCGCTTTTTTATGTTTTCCAATCCGATCGCGCCCTTGATCCTGCTCTCGTAATCGTCATTCTCTGCGCGAAGTCCCTGCAGTTCTCTTTCCATTGACGATATGGTATTAACATATGTTGTCAATGACGACTGCAGGCGGATATACTGCACGCACACAATGCCTGTCAACACCATCGCCAGTGTCATGAAAAGCATGAATCCCGGGTTCATGCCCGTATCCCTGTCGATGTGTCTGCGGGTCTTATGTGCGACTCTTTTGGGTGATCTTACTTCCTTTTCAATTGGTCGAAGGGCTCTGGCAGTATTGCCGTAAACATATTCGCGTCTATTACCAGCCACTTTTACACCTTCCTTCCGAGTATACTATATCTTGTGCCATATATCAAAGTTTTTTCAAAATATTCCGTTTAAGCCTTCTCGAAGATCCGGAGTTTTGAACTTTTGGATCTCGGATTATCATCAAGTTCCTCCTGCGACGGCACGATCGGTTTTCTTGTTATGATCGTTCCCTTTGATTTCCTGCCGCAAGCGCAGACCGGAATGTTCGGAGGACATATGCACGGATCCTGTGCATTCTTAAAAGTATTCTTGACTATCCTGTCCTCCAGTGAGTGAAACGTGATGACTGCCAGTCTCCCTCCCGGAGTCAGCAGATCGATCATCGTATCCAAAGTATCAGTCAGCACCTTCAGTTCATTGTTGAGTTCAATGCGTATTGCCTGAAATGTCTGTTTGGCCGGATGCCCCTTGGTTTTTAAAAATTTCGCGGGTATCGATGCCCTGATGATCTCGACAAGCTCTCCTGTTGTCTTAATTGGGCCGCCTTCCCTGGCAGCCGTAATGTGCTTTGCGATGCTGTCGGCAAATTTCTCTTCTCCGTATACCTTAATGATCCTCGCAAGATCACTTCGTGAATACGAATTGACTATATCTGCCGCAGTCACGGCGCCCCTGTCGTCCATCCTCATATCAAGAGGCGCGTCACTCATATAAGAAAATCCCCTCTCGGGTGTATCAAGCTGGAAAGATGATACTCCCAGATCCAGCAGTATACCGTCAACCTTTTTAATCCCCAGTTCATCAAGTACACGCTGTATGTTGCAATAATTGTCGCGGACTATCGTCGCGTTTTTAAACTCTTCAAGACGTTTGCCGGCGGCTGCAACTGCCGCCCCGTCCTGATCTATACCGATCAATCTCCCCTGATCGTTCAGTTTTTCGAGGATGTGATATGAATGTCCGCCGCCCCCTAACGTGCCGTCCACGTAGGTCCCTTCAGGCCTGATGCGAAGTCCTTCTATCGTTTCCTCTAAAAGTACGGATCTGTGTTTGAATTCCAAGGCTGTACCTCATTTAAATATTTAGTCCCAGATCCGCCAGTCTCTCGGCGATGTCATCGATGTCGTCAATATCCGATGCCGAGTCCCATCTGTCCTTATCCCAGACTTCGATCTTATCGATCACTCCGGCAAGTACGACATCCTTTTCAAGTCCCGCATGTTCCCTAAGCGCGGACGGAACAAGTATCCTGCCCTGTTTATCCAGCTCGACCATATTGGCCTGCGCGACAAACTTACGGACTATCTCTCTCTTGTCCCGGTTGTTCGGCAGAAGCTGCAGTTTCCCCAAAAAGGTTTCCCAGGCCTCGTTGGTGTAGATATTAAGACAACCGTCGTTTCCGTTTGTCATCACGAAGGCTTCCCCAAGCTCTTCGCGAAACTTTGCCGGAACTATCAGACGCCCCTTAGCATCGATTGTGTGGTTGTACTCACCCATGAACATAAGGCTTTTCTCTACTTTCTACCACTTTCTACCACTTTGCACCACCTATGTGCCTATAATAACCCTGCATCCCAAAAAAATCAACCCTTAATTTTTTAATAAATGCCGTAAATATGCCGAATTTTCTATTGGTGGGGCGAAGTGGATGATTTGACGAACACAACATCTTGTGGCGGGCATAAAAAAAGAGCGCCAAAACGTCCAAATCTTGTTTTGGCACTCTTTTTTATGATTTTTTATATTTTATACGTTGAATCTGAACAGTATCACATCGCCGTCCTTAACGACATAGTCCTTGCCTTCCATTCCGACAAGGCCCTTATCCCTTGCCGCCGAAAGCGATCCGCAGTCGAGAAGATCCTTGTAGTTGACAACTTCCGCTTTGATAAATCCCCGTTCAAAATCGGTATGTATCTTTCCGGCCGCCTGCGGGGCTTTTGTTCCTATCTTGATCGTCCATGCACGGCATTCGTCTTCTCCTGCCGTCAGGAAACTCATCAGATTAAGTATCCTGTAGCTTGCCGCGATCAGTTTATCAAGTCCGGATTCCTTAAGTCCCAGATCTTCGAGGAACATCGCCTTCTCGTCATCATCAAGCTCAGCGATCTCCTGCTCTATCTGTGCGCAGATGACAAATACTTCAGAATTGTTTGCCTTTGCAAATTCCCTTACCTTATTTACATAGTCATTTCCCGCACCGTCATCCGCCAGATCGTCTTCCGATACATTTGCGGCAAATATCACGGGTTTTGCCGTAAGAAGATTATATGAAGCCATCCACGCCTGCTCATCTTCATCGGCGCATTCATAACCTATTGCAAGGTTTCCGTCCTCGAGATGTTTGATTATGTTCTTTAAAAAATCCACCTCTTTGGCGATCTTCTTGTCATTGTTGGCAGCCCTGCCCTGCTTGGCAATGCGCCTCTCAAGCACTTCGATATCGGCAAATATAAGTTCAAGGTTTATTGTTTCTATGTCCCTCACCGGATCGACCGAGCCGTCCACATGCACCACGTTGGCATCCTCGAAACATCTGACGACATGAACGATCGCATCAACTTCCCTTATGTTTGCCAAAAACTGGTTTCCGAGTCCCTCTCCCTTTGATGCGCCCTTTACGAGCCCCGCGATATCTACGAACTCTATAGTGGCCGGTGTGACTTTCTTCGTATTGTATAACTGCCCGAGAAGCTTTATCCTCTCATCAGGCACGGCAACGACACCGACATTCGGATCTATCGTACAGAATGGATAGTTCGCCGATTCGGCTCCTGCCTTTGTAAGTGAATTGAATAATGTGGATTTTCCCACATTTGGTAACCCGACGATTCCTAGTTTCATTTTTTATTACCTCCAGCCCGTATTTACGGGATTCTTTCTATCTAGAATAATGAAATATACACCATTTTACACCAGAAATGATAAGTTTTGATTATTTTTTTACTTCCCAACTTTTAGGCCAAATTATAAAGGCTATCCATATTCTCCTCTTATCATATATTTCATTCATGATTTTTCATTTTATCAATTGTTCCAAGTATAGCTCCGTAGGTGCCGCCCCTGTCATCACCGGCTCCGCTTCTGGCGAAGGCCATAAGAGTAACAAACAGCAGGTCAAGATATACCTCTGTCGTCCAAATACGATAAAATCCCCGAATAGGTATCTTGCCTTCCACTTTATGTGCTTCTGTATCTTCCTCATGGGGGAACTGACTTGTCTGCACAGCGCGTGCAATTTCTTCTCCGTCCCGCAAAATGCGATATTCCATTCCTACAAGCGCACCCTCACCCGCTGTGACAGATGACTCGACACTTATGCCGTTTTGCTTCAAATGCTTCCATATATCCACGCCGTCAAATTCAAATGTATCATGAACATCGGCAAGAAGAGTACCCCAGGTGCTCTCAAGCACCTGTCCTACGAGATGTGGAACAGTCTTTCCATGTTCATGGTCTATGAAATCAAATTTATAGTCAACAGCCACACCGAATTCTGTCATTTTTGCCTCATAAAGCACTCTTCTGTTTTCATCTTCAATTCGGTGACCCGCCTTGGGGGTGCCAAGATCGGTAAGGAAATAGAGTTCTCTTTCCCCTCCCGCAACATGCGGAGCATAACCTGTATATCCACTTAATTCCTGACGTTCCTTGTTCTCCTGCCTTTCCCTTCTTCCCTTGAAAATAGAGATTAAAACAAATGCCAGAATAAGCGGGCAGACGATCAGCAGATAAATGCCCATCCCGTTTTTGCCATAGGCAAGCTCCGGGTTTGACGGATCGTATAAAACAGTGATCGTATTGCCTACACTTTCGGCTTTAACGGAATTATCAAGCTTAACGATATAAGTTTCGCCGTCAACCTCATACTCCACAGTGGGCCGATAGGTTGTATCATCGCCGCTCCCTTCCTCTGTAAGGTCTGTAATCACGGCTGTTGTTTCCGCAAAACCCCGTGTCTGAAAAAAGGTGACATTCACACCAACGCACAGACCTATAATTGCCAGTATCCCTGCAATAATTTTAACCACAGACTGATGAAAAATCATATCCCTACTTCCTTCATTCTACCGTTTCTTAGTAAACTCCTTCAAAACAGATTCAATTCCGTCCCTTATTAGCCATTTTTAATTTTTTTCTGTTTTTGGCTAATTCATGCCTCTAACAGCCAATCAGCTAAATCGACAATTTTTATACCTTCGTATTGGTATTCATCATTTCTTGTACGTGCGATAAGCATTTTAGGGTATGCATCTTTTATCTGCAAAAGTGGTGAAACTTCTCTCTCAAAAGTCTTATCATCGCTTATGTTATCGGATACTTGAATATAGATTTTTTCGCTACGTTTTATCGCCACAAAATCTATCTCTTTTTTATATAATACCCCGACATAAACCTCATACCCTCTGCGAAGAAGTTCTATAGCCACAATATTCTCAAAGATTCTTCCATAATCCATATTTCTTGTGCCGAGCTTGGCGTACCGAAATGTATGATCACTGAGATAATACTTATCATTACTTGATAAATATTTTTTCCCTTTGATATCGTATCTACGAATTTTATAAAACGCAAATGCATTGCATAGGTATTGCATGTACGATCCAACCGTTGTATGGTGGATTTTCTCATTCATGCTGCCAAGGACATTTGTAATATTCCTGGCCGATGAAAGATTTGAAATGTTATCCATAAGAAAATCTACAATTCTGTACATCAACTGAGTATTTCTTATTTTATATTTCTGTCTGATATCCCTTACAATCAGAGTGTCAAATACATCTGCAATGTAATCATACTTTGCTTCCGGATCTTTATATAGATAAGAGCCTGCCATTCCACCTTCTTTAATATATGATGATAGGGCCTCATATCTGTCGCTCAAATCAAAATACCTGACATATTCCTTGAAGGAAAATGGAAAAACTTTTATTTCAAATGTTCGTCCGGTAAAAAGTGTGGCAAGATCTGAACTAAGCAAAAAAGCATTTGAACCGGTTATATATATATCATACTTTTCGGATGCATGCAGTCCATTGATAGCCTTTTCAAAATCCTCACACATTTGAACTTCATCTATCAAAACAAAGTTCTGCATATTCTCTTTATACAAAGCGTTTATATGTTCATACAGCGCTCGAAAAGTGAGCAGTTCTTCAAACTCCGGCAGGTTAAAATTGATATGGATTATATTTGCATTTTGTATATTTTCATCTATATATTTTTTAAATGATTCCAAAAGCTTTGACTTTCCGCATCGTCTTACACCGGTAATGACTTTTATATCCGGAGTTCCTATTACATTGATTATTATCTCCATATAGGAATTTCTTGGGATGAGCCTCATAATATCCATTTCTCTCCTTCTGTTTGATGAGATTATTCTATCACGTCTATTAGCCATTTTCAATATTTTTTCATTTTTGGCTAACAGAAGCATAGCATTGAAAAAACAGCACCGGACATTTGACTATCCGATGCTGATATTTTTATCTGCTAACTTGGGTCTCAATATAGCTTGTTACAAAATGAAATAATGTTGATATTTTTTCTCGGTCTCACAAAAATCGAGTGCCACACCGAGTACCACGGAGATGAATTTCGCATCAAGTTTTATACCACTTTTAAAGCGTCAGCCACTAAGTCAATTTCTCTATGTTTTTCATCTTCTGTAAGCCCTCATAAAAACCGATCAGAACCTTACTTACCTCAAATGCCAGATATCCGAATTGTAATCTGCTATCGTCCTGTCCGATGAGAAGTATCCGGCCT
>CACYMJ010000031.1 GCA_902775485.1 uncultured Lachnospiraceae bacterium | reverse complement strand
TCATTCAACGGTACAGCAGAATGTCAAATCCGATATGTGTAATTATGAGGATATATGAGTGCTGAAATCCTTTATCGGGGCTGATATGAGGCTTTATGAACGGTTTGGGATAGGTTTACATAATAATCCCGACACTAAAAACCTTAAGCTAAGAAAATGGCGTAAAGCAAGGTGGTTATTTTACATTATTAACGGTTTTATAACAATATAAATCCCCTGTATTGAAAAATACAGGGGATTCTTGTCATTCTGTCAGCATATAAGTCTGTTCCTGCATGATCACTTATACAGATCGCCGGCCATCTTGGCGATAACATCGGCTGCCGCATGCAGTTCCTCGATGGTCGCATTGATCGTACTCATTTCTTCAGTCTCCTGGACAATACTGTCACTGATCTGATTGATCTTAGATAATATGCCCTTAACCGATTCGTTCACATTTGTCAGCTTCTGGGAAATGTGCTCGGTGGTTTCCTTGGTGGAATTAGACAGAGTCTGAACCTCCGTAGCGACCACTGCAAATCCCTTACCGGCATCACCGGCTCTTGCAGCTTCAATCGATGCATTAAGGCTTAACAGATTGGTCTGATTGGCTATGCTCTGGATGGAACTGATTATCTCCATGGACGCATTAACGGCTTCTTCGATCTCGCCGGCAGCATTACTTACCTCTTCCTGCTTATTGGATACATCCTGCATCTGCATTGCAGCTTTTTCCACATTATTGGCAATATCAGCAATACCGTCTCTGAGAGAAGCTATATTTGGCTCCATTTCGTCCTTAAAGCGCTTCTTATTGGAGTTCTGCTCGGAAATATCAAGGATCGTTCCTGCAGCCATTAGCGGAACGGGATTGCGGCCGTCTGACCATACTACGTAACTGGAAGCACGTACCCAAACATAATGACCGTCCTTATGCTGTATACGGTATTCCATATCAAACGGAGTCCTTCCGGTCGGATCGGCCATCTGGCGTCCCATTGCCTCAGATGCAGCAGGAACATCATCCGGATGGATCTTGGTGATCCATGACTGCATTATATCAGGAAACTCTGAAGAATGGGGAGTATATCCCAGGATCTTCTTGAACTGATCCGAAAATACCATGGGAGATGACGGATCATCGATCGCATACTTGGTCAGATCCATGCTCCAGCTTCCTTCGAGCATCATAAGATCAACCGCTTCATGACGCCTTGAATCATGCTCAAGAACCGCGGCAGTCTTCTTGGCTTCATCTATATCAGAGAAAGTACCGATAAACTCCTTCGGATCACCATTATCATATCTTAAGCACTCTCCTGCCGCATGGAACCATTTGTAATCATCATGCTTCGTAAGGATACGGTATTCCACATCATATTTGGTACGTCCGGACTTATCGCCGGCAGCGGCACCGTAAGCACTGAAGGCTATATCTAGATCATCCGGATGAATGATCTTACTAAGAGAATCCATGCTGTCAGGCAGTTCTGCCTTACTGAATCCCAGCATTCTTCTGAACTCGTCCGTGTACATGACAGACTGATTGCCATCCTTGTCATAATAGCATTTCCATAACCCCAGATGAGTGCTGGTATTGACAGCTTCAAGCTCAATCTCGCTGAATTCAAGCTTCTTCTTAAGTTCTTCTATCTCATTCTGCAATACGCCGATCTGATCGTTATCCAGAGATGCTCCTGTTCCTTTTGCTTTACCAAACATAGGTTACCCTCCAATGATTCTGTGTTCTGTTCTTCTGTTCTAACTTTCTATACAATAATTGTATATACAGTTGTCTTTATTGTCGCACAAATTAGAAAATAAAACAATAACACAATATTGGGCAACGCGTAAACTGTAGCGCGATTGAGGTTGCTCTTTTTAATAGATCCTATATACTAGAGTTCAGGAACATTGCTTTCAGGATATTAAGGTAAGTTAATGAGTGCCAAAGGAAACAACAAAACACTTCCGGTGCTGCTCGTCATCTATGTGGCGGGTATCATAGCCCGTATTCCCGCGTCGTTCTTTCCGTTTCATTACATATCGATTTTGATATATTGTGTGGGGATATTGTACTGGGCATTTTCTGTCAAATCGAGGATCATTGATGACCGTCAGCGCCGTCTCCTTATTGCGGTCGCGGGTATGATCCTGCTTCTGCATACATTGCAGATCCTGAAGTACCAGTTTGGATCATCTCCTACAGAACTTCGATACCTGTGGTATATGTATTACATTCCGATGATACTGGCGCCGCTCTTTTCAATATGGATTGCCGCCGGTATAGGCAGAAGTGTCGGAGAGCGTATCGGTACGGGGTATCTGCTTCTTGTCATACCCGCATTGATACTTATCGTACTTATTATGACAAATGACCTTCATCAGATGATGTTTGCGTTGGATCTTACGGCGGCAAAGCCTGATAGGGATTATACACGCGGCATTGTTTATTATGCATGTACGGTATGGGATTACGGCCTGCTTGCCATATCTCTTGCTGTTGCGGTCAGAAGGTGTACAGTCACCTATCCTAAGAAAAAGGCCAAGATACCGATCATTGTTGTTCTTACAGGTCTTGTACTGCTTCTTGCTTTTCACGGAGGTACTTCGGGCGGAAGGCGTATTTTCGGTACGGAGATTCTGACTTTCCAGATGATCTGGCACGTGATCTATTCACTGTTTTGGGAAGTCTGTATAACGATCGGCCTCATAACTTCCAACACGGATTACGATGAGATATTTGCTCATGCAGCCGTTAAAGCCCAGATACTTGACCGCAGCAAAGGCAGAGTTTTTTTTGCCAAGGATGCGGGGGAGATCCCGGAAGAGGTGATCAAAAGCGACAGTAAATTCTCGGTCTTCGTTAAGGACAACACAAAGTATTATACGAAGAAGATAAACGGCGGATATGTGTGCTGGGAAGAAGATATAAGTACGGTTCTTGAGATGAACCGGGAACTATGGGAGAGTACCGAGCAACTTCGTGAAGAGAATGCCCTGCTGGCACGTGAGAGTGAGGTTAAGGCTGAGCGGGCAATGATTGAAACATACAACCGGCTCTATGATGAGATCGCATCCGAGACCCGGGATCAGGTAAGCGATGTAAAGAATATCCTCACATCGCTTCGAAACTGCGGCGCAGATGATTTTGACCGTGGCGTCAAAAGGATCTCGATACTGACCGCATATATTAAAAGGTGTGCCAATCTGATGCTGATCCGCAAGGATAAGCCGATGATACGCACGTTTGACCTCGCGCTGTCGATAAAAGAGTCTCTTGAGTATGCGTCTTTCTTCGGTATAGCCGCAGATGTTGAGGGGGGAGCGGATACGGGCTTTCCTGCAGACATTATCATAGAGGCATACAAAATATTTGAATTCGTATTCGAGGGAGGATGGGGCATCATATCGGCGATCATGGTCAGGATCGAATGCGACGGTGAAGATCTTGAAATGATGATTGAAGTATCCGCGAACAACACATCATCCGATCCGGTGTGGAGTAAGTATCGTGAATATGTGAACTTCGGTATAGCAAGAAAGACCGGATACACATATCTGATAACGGATGACGAAGCGAAAACGTTCAGGATCAAAGTAAGATTTGATGCAAATACGATAGATCCGGAGGTGGCGTCATGACACTGTTTAGCGGATTGTGGATGATCGTCCTCCTGTTTGCGGGTATATATGTCCTCATAGATGCCATAGCGCACAGACACAGGTTGTTCGCGCTCTTTTCTGTTCTTCATGTCATCACCTGCTATCTGACGGTGCAGAAGATGATCGATATCGCCATGAACGGATCTTTGACTTCCCGGGTATTTGGGCCGATTGCCGCAATAACCGTCATTACGGCGGTCATGATAACGATCATGTATATATGGAGAACCCGTAATGTCAGTATACTCTCGATCAAGGAAGGAATCGATTCCCTTTCCGACGGGTTGTGTTACTATTACAGGGACGGAAGAGTAAAGCTCGTTAATCCGGCGATGAATTCGATCGCAAAGGATCTGATAGGCCAAAGCGTCACGGACGGAAGAGTTCTGCAGGATGCGGTCGCAGCCTCAAAAGACAACATGGTCCGCACGAATGACGGAAGCATCTACCGCGTTATCGTCAACGAGAAGGAGTTTCTGAAAGAGCCGGTTATAGAGATAATCGCTTCCGATATAACCGACGAGTATGCGATCCGCGAAAAACTGCGCGAGAGAAAATCATACCTCGAACATCAACGGCGCCGACTGATGGAAGTAAATGAGTCCATCACTGATCTTACGATAGAAAAAGAGATCCTCCAGGCAAAGATCAACATACATGATGACCTTGGCAAAACGCTTGTGATGATAAGATCATACTATGCAGGAACTACATCGAAAGAAGAACTCCTGTCGGTGTTCGATAGGGGTATATCGCTTATGGATTCTCCTGCAGCAGTCAAAAGGCAGGACGATTATGCAGCGGTATTAAAAGCGGCAGCCGACGTCGGGATCAAGGTGATAATAAACGGTCAGCTTCCTGTGAGTGGCGATGATGCATATGTTGTCTCCGCAGCCATGCGTGAGTGCATCACAAACACTTTCCGTCATGCCGACGGCGATGAGCTTACAATTGACGTTACAACAAACGATCACCGGGATACTGTCGTAACATTCACAAATAACGGAAAGCCGCCTGAAGGAGAGATAAAGGAAACCGGAGGACTGGGGCATCTTCGAGTTATTGCCGGGCAAAGAGGCGCAGACATGACCGTAGAGAGCAGCCCTCGATTTGTTTTGAAACTGACGTTGCTTGGTGTCAGAAGGTACGGTTCTTTTGACACAAAAGGGAAATACCATGACTGATAAGAATAAGCCATATAAGATAATGATCGTGGAAGATCAGACAATGCCAAGACATCTGTTTGAGATCCTTGTCGAACACGCAGGGGATTATGAACTGCTCTATTCGCTTGAGAGCGCTTCGGTTGCGCATATATACTGCGACAAGTATCCGATAGATCTTGTGCTTATGGACGTGGTCATGCAGGACCGCTCGAGCGGACTGGAAGCGGCAGAGCGGATCAAGAAAAATCACCCCGAAATAAAGGTCATAATCATGACATCGATGCCGGAGGTCTCTTTTATAGAACGCGCAAAGGCAGCGGGCGTGGACAGCTTCTGGTATAAGGAAGGAGACGGGGAAGGAATTCTGGATATAATGAGCAGGACCATGCAGGGCGAGAAAGTCTATCCTGCCGCAACGCCTACGATAACACTCGGTAACATAGCAAGCACCGAACTGACCCCGACGGAGCTCGAGGTTCTTCGGGAACTTACACGCGGAGCCAGTAACGCCGAGATCGGTGAAAAACTGTTCATCAGTCCGACTACGGTCAGATCGCACATATCAAACATGCTCGCCAAGACCGGATTTGCCAACCGTACGGAACTTGCCATAAGAGCACGCCTTGAGGGACTTGTCATACCGGAGGATTGACCTACGGCACGTACATCTCATACCCGTAAACCACTTCATCGTCTTCGTTTAAGTAAAGAGTCATAAGGCATGTATTTTCTTCATCATCGCCATATCTGTTCAGATACTCATCGAAGTCATAGGCAAAGAACAATCTGTGAAACTTATCTTCGGGATATTGTACGTATAACGGTGTGTTGCTGCCCTGAGCAAGTTTATATGAGCGGTAACCGTTTTCTGCGGGGACGAGTTCGTAATCATCGTCAAACGGCGCTTCCTCAAGATGGTATTTTTTGATCAGTTCTTTATCTTCCGAACCGACCATTATATATTCCTGAGCTTCCACGCTGTCTTCATCCGGTAGCTTCATATCGCACATCATGCTCCTGACGGCGCCCGGACCCTCACCCGCCGATGATATCCGATCATCTCTGCCTGTAAGTGCAAGAGAGGTTATATAAAAGTTCGAGATGGCAGCAGCCGGGAAAGCCGAGCTTTCGGATTCGATTATATAAGCGTATACGAATGATGTATCGGATTCATAACCGCCAAGTGAGAGGAAACGTCCGTCGCGGTATACGCCTTCATTCTCATGACCCGGAACAGACCAGAAAGCGGAAGCGGTATAATAGCCGTTAACCATCATTTCGGAATATTGCGTGTAGAAAGCGTCTTTTGGTGATGTGATATACAGACTGTCGGCATCGGGGGCATCCTTCCCGTATATTTTTTTCAGACAGTCACGGACGGGTCTTTCGGGATCGGTATAGACGTCATAATCCTTATGTGTCTTAAAGCATGTATTGATGACCCTGAAAGTGCCGTCGGCATTCTCGTCGACACAATAGTATGTTCCGTCTTTGTTTATTGTAAGTTCCGTATTTTTAAGCCCGGGAAGCTTGACGGTGTTAACAAGATTTGTCTTGTTGGCAGTGGAATTATTTATGCCAAAGAAAGCATAGTCATCCAAAGTGTTTATAAGTACTGCATAAGGGAGCTCTTCGGGCTTATCTTCAACATAATCCCAGTTCTCGCCGAGATACGCACCGAAGTGTGTCGTGGATACCCATGACATCTCTTCCTCGCCGAGAGCGGAAGTTACCGCGCCGGCCTCCATGTATACGAGCGGATCATACTCGGTAACTTTATCCACTCCTTCCAGACCGTATGGAGTTGTGTATTTGTAAAGTGTATCGTCTTTGATCTCTTCGGTGTCCGGTTCATTTTCGAATTCGATGGATTCGATCGAAAGCGAATGCATAAGAGGGCCTGCGGATCTTACATTTTCCGAAAACTTACCCGAGAAATTGCACAGATAGACTGTTCCGTTATCGTAGCCCTCCCCTGTTGAGCCCATATCGCTGTCGGAATACGTTCCGGAAAAGGAGCCGTCGGGGTCAACGCTAAGCTGTGTGCTCCATCCGCCTGCACCGCTTGAGAAAATGAACATCCAGTCTGACATCTCCGCAAATACTTCTTTCGGATCTTCCTTATAAATGTCTTCGGAGATTTCGCTGTCTTTATTATCCTTTTTCTTTTTGTCCTTCTTCTTTTTCTTTTTGGAATCTTTTTCGTCCGCTTCTTTTTTCTCTTTTACGTCTTCCTTTTCGGGATCGTCGGCGGATTCGGTTTTGTCGGCAGCACGATCAAGAAGTGCTTTGGCGATCGGATTGCATCCTGAAAGCGTCGAAAACATCAGTGTCATCACAATTATTGCGAGTATTGCTTTTGCGTTTTTTCTTATCATGGCCTGCCTCCCGGACAATTTATATTACATTTGCCAACGATTGTAGCATACAAGGGATGAAAAATCAGTTGGGAAAGAAAAATTCATACATTTGTAGTATAGTGACAAAGTGATGTTTTTTTTAAAATCACTATCGGAGGATAATGACCATGATGGGAAGAAAATTTGCAATATTCATAGTGGCTGCGGCATGCGCCGCGATGTGTGCATGCAATAATGCTGTCGATACCGATAAGTTTCAGGATCTGAAGAACAAGATGGAGCAGGAAGCCGAAGGTGCAAAGCCCCAAAAGAAGGAAAAGAAAAAAACCGAGGCAGAGAAGGCTGAGCCGGAAGAAGTCAAAGCGGACGGTTTGTTTGCAAAAGCTTTCGCCGACCGTGCTGTTGAAAATAACGGGGGTCTGTTTGTTAAGGTGGGAGACAGGGTATATTTCAGGATATACAATAAGAGATCACTCGCACTTACTACGATGGGAGTTCCGTATCCGTCAGAGGTCGATGAGCTTCCTTCGAAAGTCATGTATTACGATCTTGGCACAGACGAAGTTCAGGAGGTGTGCGAGGTGTCCGGTTTCGGAGATCTTTATGCGTCGGTTGAAGGACTCCTGCTCGCTGACCCTGTCAGGGGAACGACAACTCTTATCAGGGAAGACGGGAGTATAGAGGAAGACTATCTTGATGGCCTGATCTGTGAGGTGTCTTCGACCGGTGATGATTATTCCTGTGCCGATGCGGACGATGATACCGATTCTGACGATGAGATAAAAGGCGGGGATGAAGAGCACGATCATCTGCCGGGTGATGTATATCTGTCGGAGGGAAACTGGGGAGATCTTATGGCACGTTCATATAGTAACGAAGATGTCGTCTTATATAAAGACTATATCTATGAGCCCGGAAAACACGACATGTTTGCAGCTGCTCTCACAGGTGCCGTGTGTTTTTCCGATGACAGTGTATTTCTTATCAAGGCAAGCGGTGATAAGTCCCCCGAAGAAGGAAAGTGGGCATATGATCTTACGAAACTGGCTTTTGAATGCTACAGGTTCGATGAAGATCACATGACAGAATACGGTCCCCGCTGTACTCTCAATGAAGAACTCTCGTCGGTCGGATGGAGCTGCGGGCAGATCGACTACAATGATCTTGAGGGAACATGGCAGATGAAAGGTGCGATCGTGGAAGGCTTCCAGTACGATGATTTCAGTGATTCAGAGGTCGTAACACGTATCGATTTTAACGAGGACGGGAGCATGGAGTACTATACGGCAGATGCTGCCACGGGAAAAAAGCTATCAAGCGAAGGTATGTTTATCGATGTAGACTGGGAGGAAGAAGGAGAATCCGATTACGCGATCTATTATACTTATGATATGGACGAGGATACGGTTATTCGGGACCTGATCGGAGTGTGTTATCTAAGCGGCGACAGGCTCGGGATATACAAAAGATATCATTATGACGGCAGTTCCATCGGATGGTACAAGGGCTCGTTTTATAAAGTGAAACAATAATTATCATTTCAAGAAAGGCTTATTATGAAAAAGATTGTATTTACTGCGGTATGTGTGATTGCGCTTAGTATCCTGACAGGATGCGGGACGGTATCAAAACTGGCTCAGATGAAAAATGCGGACGAAACAAAAGATGTCATGGTTGTCGGCGAGGACATAAGCGACGAAGACATAAATGAGTTCTACTATACTATAGAGAACATCAATTACGATGCTTATTTTTTAAGATATAAGTTTTCCAACGAAGACGGAAAGCATATGTTCTTCTTCGAAGAGCGCGAACGTCCCGATGACTACGGTCCGACGACCGAGGAAGATACGATCGCAAAGACGGAATTCGAACTTTCCGATAAAGAGTGGTCGAAATTCTGTGAGATCATATCGGGCGGGGAAGTATCGAAGAGAAATGACGATCAGGAAACCGGCGGAGATGGTCCGTGGACCTATCTGTACTGGACGGGTGATGAGGATGAATACCAGGAATTTTCATTTAATTCTCAGAAAAACAGATCGGCATTTGAAAAACTTTGCGAGAAGCTTGCAAAAAAGAGCGGCGCTAAAGCAGAGGGTAAGTCCGAACCGGAAGATCCCGATGCGACTGTGCATAAAGCCTTCGAGCAGTTTTTCGAGGAAAACTTTACAATGTCGAGCGGCCGCGAAAGCTTTGTTACAGAGCAGGACGAAGAGGGCATATACTACACGGATTATCCCTCCGGGCTTTTTGGAGCGATAGATCATTATATCGGGGATCTTGATGATGACGGTCAGGATGAGATGATTGTTACTCAGTTGTCGGCAGATGACACTTACGAGAATATGTTTCTGTCGGTATTTGAATATGACAGCGGCAACGACAGGGTCATACAGGCTGATATATATGAATACGGTGAAAAAATGCTTGAGCCGGACGGAGGAGACACATTTGTATTTCTGTACAGATACTCAAATTATCCGGTCATAGCGATCATGACGGAGGATTACTACTACACGAGAGCCGATGGCATGAACATAGTGTTTGTTGCCTTAAACTATGCGGATGATACCTTTACGGAGATCGCCTACAAGGATTATGCGGGCTCTGACATGGAAGATAACGGATTTGCCAAAGAGCTGAAAAGGCAGGGTATAGATATCACCTGGGACGATCTGTTCGAAGACGGTCTGCAGGACAGGATTCTTAAAGTATGTGACGGAAAGATCCTTGCCGAACTGAAGCTCGGTCTTGACGATACCGAAGAGGAAGACTATATACCCGTCAAACTGTACAGACATGCCGAAGTTATCGGGTATTCCGATGCTTCTTCCGGCAATAAGAAAAAGAGCGGTAAGAGCGAAACAATAGACAAGAAAAATTGGAAATCTCTCGAGGGGACAGAAGAATACGAGGACAAAAATACGGATGATGAATATATCTTCCCCGACAGTTCCGACAGACTCCTTACCGAAGATGATCTGAAAGGATTGTCAAACGAAGAGCTTCGAAGAGGACGCAACGAGATAGCTGCCCGTCACGGCAGGAAGTTTTCCGATGAATCGCTGCAGAAATATTTCGAATCAAAGTCATGGTATGAAGGTACTGTCGATGCAGATGATTTTAACAAAAAAGTAAGACTCAATGATATCGAACTGAAGAATATGGATTTCATCAAGGAACATGAGAAATAAATCTATCATCGTTATCGCAACGGCCTTTACGTTTCTGCTTATGGGATGCGACATCATATCGGATGGCGGCATGGGATTACCAGGCAAAGAGGTACATTCAACAGGTGATGAACCGGTTGCGCCGACAAAGATTCCCGTGATAGAGATTCACGATGAGACAGGAGCTGCAAAGACGGAGGAAGAGGCACAGGAAACAAAACCCTCGTACCCGCCCGGATACAGTGAAGACGTTCTGTTCGATCCTTCATGGGAGTATGCCGAGTATACCGCAATCAGCTCAGGAGATGCAAAACTGTTTCGTGCATCGGATGACAGGAAGAATGTGGTAATAGGCGTGAATGCCGGGCATGGGACAAAAGGCGGAGAAAGCGTAAAGACATACTGCCATCCCGACAGATCCCCCAAAGTCACCGGAGGCACAACAGCGGCAGGATCGATAAAGGCAGTTGCGGTCTCCGGCGGAATGACTTTTGCCGACGGAACAAGGGAAGCTGCCGTAACGCTCCGTATGGCCGAACTATTAAAAGACGAGCTGCTTGACGAGGGCTTTGACGTGCTGATGGTCAGAGACGAAGAGGATGAGCAGTTTGATAACATTGCGAGAACGATTATGTGCAACAACGTCGCCGACTGTATGATATCGCTTCACTGGGACGGTGACGGGCTTTCGTATGACAAAGGGTGCTTTTATATAAGCGTGCCCGAAAAGCTCAAGAACATGGAACCGGTCGCGTCATATTGGCAGGAACATGACAGGCTTGGACAGGAAATCATCGATGCACTCTCAGAAAACGGTTATAAGATAAGCGGCAACGGACACATGGCCATTGACCTTACCCAGATGTCATACAGTACTGTCCCGTCCGTTGACATAGAGCTTGGAAATGCGGCATCCGCACATGATGATGCGACGCTTTCGGGGATGGCATCGGCCATGGTCCGGGGGATTTGCGAACTGTATACTGATACAGGCAAGATCATAAGGGAGGAAGAATAAATGAGAGCAGGAAAGGTTATAGCGTCTTTGATCATATCGGTGCTGGTACTCGGAGCATGTTCGTCGGGGCAGGAGTTTGTAAGCGTTCAGGCATACCGGGATGTTTCACAGCTTGACCCGGATAATTCGGAGCCGGTCATTGAACCGGCGACCGACGGCTATACGATGTCGGAAGATGAACGCAAGCGGATATTCGAAGCATACGAGATACTGAACACGGTGCGAAAGGACGAAGGCCTTAGTGAACTGATATGGGATGCCAAGCTCGAAGAGTGCGCGCTTATAAGGGCGCAGGAGATCGCAACAAACTTCGATCATAATCGTCCGGACGGACAGGAGTGGTACACGATCTACCCCGGAGGGCTGCTTGGGGAGAACATATGCAAAGGGTCCGAACATGCGGATATGGTGATGGAAGACTGGCTGAAAAATCAGCCCGACAGGGAGAATTTTCTAAATGACGGTTTTACAAGGGTAGCTATGGCAGTATACAAGGATGCGAAGGGGCAATGTTACTGGACATGTGAGTTTGCAGCTGACCGGTAGAGACTATACGAATAAAGCATACGAAAGGAAATGAAAAATGACACAGCAGGAAAGAGACGAGTTCAACAAAAGACACTTTGACGGTATTGCGAAGGACAGGAAGACCAAGATAGTCTGTGCGATAGTTATTCCGGTCGTAGGGATCATCATAACGGTACTTATAGGTTTTGCGCAAAAGAGCAGACAAAGTGATATAGCATCGGCAACGGTCCTTGAATCACAGTCGGTCGGAGATTTTATTGATGAGAATGATAACGGCACGGCTATTTACACGGGATCGATATATGCCGTGGATCCTGTGGCGGTCAAAGGCGAGAGAGATGAATATATCGAGATCAGAAGAAAAGTAGAGAGAGAAGAGAAGATCTACAACGAGGAGACCGATAAATACGAGACAGAAACAACAACCATGTCCAATGACTCCGCACATTGTGATGAGATAGAGATCGACGACGTTACCGCCAAATACAGCGTATTTCATTCTCTTCCAACAAAGAACGAAACGTTTTCCGAAGGTGCCAACAGCAATAAGATAAAGACGACGTATTCGTATGTGACCGCCAAGGTTGACGGAACTTTCCTTATTAAGGTGAAGGACGGCGAGATATCTTCCGCGGATTACTATGAGTCGACTGATGTGGCGGGTGAGAGCCAAAAGGGCTTCTCCATTGCAAAGGTCCTTATATGGCTTTTGATCGCTGCGATCGAGATATACATGATCGTTAAGATCATATCGGCAACAAAGATCCTGAAAAAGAACAGGTAGGATAAAAGATGGGAAAGATCAAAACAGCGGCGGTCATCATGCTTATGATCGCAACAGGCACACTGTGTGCATGCTTTCCGAAAGCGTACACCGATAAAGAGGAAAAGGATCAGCTGGCACATGCCATAGCAATCGCAAGGGTATATCAGGAAAAGTATGCTCCATCCGCACGTATTAAAGAGGATACTTTCCATGTGTACGATTCAATGCCGGATGGTGAGAGCAAACTGTATCTGACAGACTGGGCATACGGCGATTATACGGACGGCGGAGAGTACAAGCTTTATATCAATACCAATACGAATGCCGTATATTCGGACAAGATGTGGTCATCTGTCGAGGTATATGGCAGTAAGCTTGCGGAAAAACTTTACGGCCTTGATGAATCCGAGATGATCGTTGATGTCTGGGGGTATACCCATCTTCCTTTTTGCGAAGATGATGATGCATTCGCAGAACTGACCCTTTCGAATATGCTTCCGGCAACCGACACGGTTGATGAAAAATATGTCAGGGATCTGCTGGCCGGTGATAAATATCACTTCACGTATCATATAGACGTCAGCGAAGATGTAAAAATGGATATGTTCAAAGCACTTGATATAAAACCGCTCGGAAAAAATGTAAATATCAGTGTCAGACAGTTTTCCGAAGAGGCATTTACCGATCGATTGAATCATCCCGAAAAAAGGAGCATAGCCAACAAGGAAGGTATGATCGACGAGTATTATTCCGGCATGGAGGATGATGCGCAGGATGAGAACACCAAAGATAAGACTGATAAGAAGAGATCAAAAAAGGTGAAGAAGAATAAAGAGGGAGCGGCCGAATACGACGGTACATGGTATGCACAGGACGAAAGCGGTGACACGCTTACGATAGATGACGGCAATATCAGATTTGAATCCGACAGCATCGACGATGAAGCGGTCGTTGAGGCGAAGGAAGAAGATGACCGTATCGTACTTGCCACCTCAACGGATTCGGATATTCCTTTCTGGTTTTACGAGATCAATTACTATGCCGACAAGGACATGATAGAAGCCTATACCCAGCCGATACTTGATGACGATGGCGGATATAAGCGCACCGTTTTTAAACGTGATGAGTATGAACCCGGTGATACGAAGATGCTTGAACTTCTGTATGGCGACTGGGAGATAATGGATGACGGTGAACTCATTCAGGAGCCGGGGATGAAGCGTGACAGGCTCAGATTTGCACTGCCGCAATATCACAGGGTTAGATTTATGACTGCCGGCGGTGATACGGAATCTTTTGACATCGAACTGAAGGATCTGTTTGACGATGCAGGAAGGACATACGACCGGCTGATCCTTTCAAACCGTCCGGGTTCCGGCAAGTATGACTGGGACGAGGTAAGGCCCGGGCAGTCATTCCAGATAATGATAGCCAACAATCTCGGCGGCGATTACATGATGCTTCGGGAACTCGGTGATGAGAGAACGGGATTTGCTACAGACGGCCTTAAATACGACAGGAGCATGCAGGGTGTGTGGATGCTGCGTCGTGCCGATCCGAACGATTATGATAATGAATTTGATGAGATGACAACGACACCGTCAACGGTCGGGATCGAGGATGAGATCAGACAGAAAGATACATCATTTTATGCGATCAAGTGGATGGAGTTCGGTAACAGCTGTACGTTGCAGTATGTTGAGACGGAACCGGCAGGCGATGAAGACGAAATGCTCGAATACTATGTGCCCGATGACGAGTACGCTTACTCGGCAGTCAATTATGAATACAAGGGACAGGAAAACATGGCCCATGGCGGGTATTTCGATCCCGCGCTTGTGTATGTGACAACTGACGGGAAGGGCCGGATCGTTGAAATGTCAAAATTAAAATACGCACCGGACGGATTATACTACGACACGGGTGTGATGGTATTTACAAACTGATCGGGGGGTTAAGATGACGAACCAAGTGGCCAGACGGCTTGCTGTTGCGATGATGATCTTATCGTGCTCATTCATTCTTGCCGGATGCGGAGGGAAGATGTCTGTGGAAGAATTCGAAAAGAAAAAGGCACAGCAGGGCACATCCACACCGCTTCCGGGTGAGAGCATCTCGCTTGACAGCTTTACATACGAGTTCGGAAACATAATGGTAACGACGAAACACCGTGTCGATATAAGACTTCTTGACGGGAAGTACTGGTATTCAACGAACTCTTTGCCCTATGTCAAACTAAGCCGGGAGCAGCAGGATAAGTTCTTTGAGATGATAGACAAATATAAGCTCTATTCCACCAAAGAAAACCGGACCGGGTATTTTGAAGATGACGGTTTTGATTTTTCCATAGAGTATGAACTGACGGACGGGACAAAAGCGTTTGACAGCAGCCAGGTAGTCGCCATTGAGGGCGGATATACCCTCATGGATGAGTTCGACAGTCTGTTTTCCATGGGATACCACGTCAAATGAGTTTTAACAAAAACAAGGAGAACCAAATGAGAATGAGAACGATCAGGAAGATTATGTGCATTGCCCTGGCGGCCACGATGAGTGCATCGCTGCTTACGGCTTGCGGAGATGATGAAAAGGTCACAAATAATCTGGCATCAAAGCTTGCTGATGCAACCGGTAAGGGCGATGAGGATACAAAGGGCGGCAAGGACAAAGGCTCAAAGGATAAGTCGGAAAATGCCGTAAAGGACATGGCGGACAAGCTTGCTGCAGCGGTTGATGAGAATGTTGACGAAAAGTGGATCGAGGTTCTTGAAGAAAACGGCACATTCTATGACGCATTCTATAACTATCGCAATATCATGAAGGAAGAAGAGCCCAATCACCCCGACAATGTTAAGATGCCGGACGGCATAATAAAAGATAATAACGATTACTACATCCCCGACATGGAAGTGCCCGAGACGACAACAGCCGATATGTCGCGGCTTTACGGCAGATGGCGCCCGGTATCATCCACGTACATGGATATCGATACGGACTGGACATGGGCAAGATCGGCTGATGTTGATTTTCATCTTGATCTGAATGAAGACGGTACAAGCTCATGTAACATGTTCGGCGGTGAGCAGAGTGGAAAATGGAATGCCAAGGCTATCCCGATAAACGGGCAGGACTGCGCATACGGTATGGAAGGAGACTTCCTTATACTTCACCAGGATATGGGACTCGGTGCCGAAATGGTATATAAATTTGAGCGTGATACAAAGGGTAATTCTCTTATGAGAGCCCATGAAGATGACGTTACGGATTATCACGGACACAGGCTTTCAAAGGGCAGGGTTTACAGACTCGCCAGAATATTTGAAGGCGGAAAGGAAACGAGTGTTTCGACGGATGATCCCGAAACCTCACCCGAAGATCATTTTGTTGTAATGGTAGAGACCGACGAAGAGGCAAAGAGCGGATTCGGTTACATACGTTCGGGAGTAACGGACACAGCACTGTATTACCAGGGCGACAGAGGTGTCGTTAAGCTCATTAACGAAGATACATCGGACCGAAGTGGTGGAATGGGACGCACGAGGTTCGAGATGGAAGACGAAGACCGGATCCTCCGACTATGGCCGGGATATATGAGAGATGCCGGTAACTACAGTGAATACGAACTGTGCGAGGACGAAGAGGCTCCGCTTTGCCATCTGGCTGTAGGCCCCACGCCCGACCGGAATTTCGAGATACCGGAAGGAACACACAATAAGGCCGGATTCTACAGGCTGGACAAGATCTATAACTACACATACATTTCCACCGATCCGTTCATGGAAGGTGAGATACAGGCCACAGATGATAACGTATACGGTACGGATTCACGTAAATACGATGCGGATGTATGGTATGTGCTCCGTGATGACGGAACCGGATACATGCGCATGTGGGATAAATATTTCGAAGTCGTCTGGGATGATGATCACCAGTATTACATAGACATTTCCGGCAGACATCAGATGAGTACGACGGTAGGTGAACTTGATTATGACGGCACATTCATGAGGATGTTCAAAGATGAGCTTAATCCGGTTCCTGAGTACCCGGAAGAGCTTAAGGATAAACAGTAACACCCGGATCGTTACGAAATATCAGAAAGTGCGGAAAACAATATGAAGAAAAGGATCAAAGCAGTAATAGCACTGGCATTTTTAGCTGCTGGCACCGTTATGCTTGCCGGATGCGATGCGGCAGGAATACCGCAGGATACAAAAGAGAGCAATTTTTCGGTAAAAGAGAGCATGGGCACGTGGTATGAGCAAAGTCCCAGGCGGGCCAGGATCAGGATAAAAGACGGATATCTGGACTGCGATACAAAGGGTGGCTGGAACACCGTCTGGAAAGGCGGCATGCTCTCTGAGAACAAAGAAGACGACGGCACATACAGATTCAGTGTAGACGATGATGATCCGATTTTTCCCGATATATTTTATGAGCCCGAAGAGGATATCATAAGGACGGTTGATAAGGACGGAACGGGATCGGTATTTAAAAGGACAAAGTATGTCCCGACGGATGAAGAGGCCGCGGAAGAGGCCAAACTGTATCCGGCTCCCGACGAAAGCTTTAGCGGTAATTGGATGGGATACCACGATGACGTCAGCGGGGGATATTTCCTCACGCTTGATAAGCCCGATGATAATGGATCGTATCCGGTGGAGATGAGCTTTAATTGGCCCTATGATCAGGGCGGCGGAATGAACCTCGATACCGTTGATGTATCGGGAAATGCCGTCTTAAGCGATGACGGAGTCATGATACTGACGGGAACCTACCGGGATGGGAGCGATCTGCCCGAGGCCGACAGACAGATAAAGATCATGTTTGAACAGTATGGCGATGGGATCAGGGCCGTGGTCCTTGAATGCGATCAGTACCGTATTCAGTCAGGGGATTGGTTCAATCTTGTGAGAGAGTAAATCATACATTTGTATTATTTACATTGTAACATTTGAAATATAAAATGGGAAAAGCGGATAGATACGTAAAGTACCGGTCCCGGAGGGAGAAAAGATGAAGAGAGTACGCAAAGTTTTGGGAATGTCGCTGGCATTTGTGCTGTTTGCCGGGATGCTTACCGGATGCGGTAAGGCCGATCCGGATCCGAACAGCGGCTTGTATGAAGCGGTCAGCGCCACGATGATGGGAATGGAGATCGACGTTACGGATGTATATGAGAACGGCGTTTCATTCGATCTTCAGGACGGAGGCAAATGTATTGCCAACATGGATGGCGAGACGGCCAAGATCAAATGGTCGACGGACGGAGATTCGATACATATCGAAGGCGGCGGTGTCGAACTTGACGGAACGATAGGCGGCGGAGATATGACGCTCGTGAACATGATGGATATGGGAATGGACATGAAGTTCCACTGTGACGAACTGCTTCATTCCGATCTTGCGGACGGGGATGAAAAATCATCTGATGACGATTCATCAGAAAAACCGGCAGCATCCGGCAGTGTCCTGAAAAGACTCAAGGATGCGAAAGAAGGTAAGGACGTATACGGGAGTGCATCATCTTCATCGGATGAGGATGACGATTTCCGGGGCGACGAAGAATGGGATTTTAGCAGTGATGAGACCGAGGTCATCGAATACAATGATGACTCCGACGTCAGTGGCCTGACGGACGATAGCGGCGCCATTGTAGGTGATATTTTCTTAAATCCCGATTACGAGAACATATCGGGTAAGGAATTCTCCGGTGAAGAAATAAACGTGTCGGTTCCTGACGGTTGGAAGGCTTTTGAAGCTTCTGACGGCACAGTACGAGTGATCAAGGGAGGATCCTCCATGGATGATTATTTGCGCAATGCATCGATTGTTGCGGAGTGGCATGAAGATGCGACAGGCAAGCTCGATACGTCCAACATGGAGGAGCCTACAGGCATCTCGCATTTTAAACTCGGTGATCATGATTATAACGGAGCATACGGAACGGTTCCGGGAGACTGGACAAGCTATATGTTCATTGATGAATATGAGGACGGATATCTTCTTGTGACGCTTTCCCTGCCGGCTGATTCCGATGTCTTTTTATTGGATGCGGATGTGCAGGCCATTATGGCAAGTGTTGAAGTATAGTGATAAGGAGCGATTATGAATAACATGAAAGATCGATTAAAAAGACTGTCCGTTACCGCTCTTGCATTTGCTGCTGCGGCAGCTGTGCTGACAGGCTGCGGCAGTGAGAAAGTATCGGAAGGGTACTGGGTGCTCTCGGAAATATCCGACAGCGAGGAAAAAGCAAAGGGTGATGCGCTTGAAGATTACGGTCTTGAGGAAGCATACATCGTTACGGAAGACAACGGGGAAGGTTATGCTGTACTTTTCGGAATCCCTGCTGATTTCGAGATAAATGAGGATAAAGGCAATTTTGAGTTTGAGACAGGAAAAGTAAATTACAAGATCTCAGGCAAGAAGCTGACACTTGCGGATTCCAACGTTACGATGGTATTTGAAAAGAGCAAGGAAGATGCACCCCAAAAGCCCGAGGAAGTTGCACTTTCGGGAAATACCCAGACCGGGTCCGGGAAGGACGATTTTACGGTCGACGGGGATGACGATGAAGCTGAGGATACAGACGAGGCGGAAGAAGAAATCGAAGACACAGACACAAATGACGGCTCGTATGATCTGTCATACAGTAATCCACGGGAATATTTCGAGGGCGACTGGTACGGCTGGATGACCGTTACCGGAAGGAATGACTTCTGGAAGCAGATCGACGGTGAAATGTATGACGTGATGTGTAAGGTGGAAATGAAGGATGACAATTTCGGTACCGTCACGATCTTTGATGCAGGTATGCCTTACGAGAATCCCATAGCCAGAGTCGACGTCGTTGTTAATGATTCCGGAGTCGATCCTAAAAAGGGATATATGACCGATGACAATTCGGGATTCTTCCTCGACGGTGATTTTGACATGCATAACAAATGGGATATAGATCCGGGTGTGTTTGACTGGTCAAACTATATGATGATAGCAGGAACGTATGTTGACGGAAATGAAGAGGATGCCATGGACTATGTGTTCCACTTCAAGAAGTGGGGAGATGACTGGAGCGACTTTTCTCAGAAACCGCCTCATTTCGATTGGTACAAGAAGCTGATCGACGAAGGCAAACCGATGCCTGCGGCACCGCCTGAAGACTAGGCCGGTAGGAGTAATTGTAAATCTGGAAAGAGAGGAATAAATCATGGCATTTTGTATAAATTGCGGAAGTCAGGTTCCTGACGGAGCAAAATTCTGCGCAGCCTGCGGTACACCTGTGGCAACGGTTCCCACACCTGCACCTGCACCGGCTCCCGCTCCCGAAGCGGAACCGATACCCGAACCTGTTGTTGAACCGACTCCTGCTCCGGAACCCGTTCCCGAACCTGTTCCTGAGCCCGTTCCGGAACCGATACCCGAGCCGGAACCTGAACCGGCTCCTGTTTCCGAGACTCCTGTCATGCATTTTGAGCAGGTACAGCCGACGGATACGGATCCCGATCTTGATATGGAGGGACCTCCGATCGTCGGAAGTTATACGATACCCGGTATGGAGAACGTACCCGAGCAGCAGTATGAACCGCCTGTAGCACCTGCGCCGCAGCAGGCACAGGCAACGCAGCAGGCACCCACGCCAGCAGGAAAGCCCGCGAAGGCACCGAAGCCTCCGAAAACTCCGAAGCAACCTTCGGAAGGTGGAAACAAGCTCGGATTCATAATGCTGATAATCATAGGTGCACTTTGCGCGATCGCGATCATCATCGGTATCATCTCGATTATCACGGGAGCCGACAGTACTTCATCAAAGAAGAAGGGGGGCGCCGGAGAAGGAACGGCCCTGACCGAGCTTCTTGATAATGCAGCCGCAACACATTATAACGGTACGAATACGGCACCTTCGCCTTCTTTTGAGTCCGATGTTCAGGGAAATGATGACGAAGAGACAAAACCCATGGGCGGAACATCCAATGCCAAAACAAGCACGACCCTTCATCAGGGATGGTATTATGCGGATTACCCTTCAGGATACGAACCGTTTTCGGAAGAAGAGAATTCATTCAGTGACGGAACGGGTGAACACCAGATATCCGCTGAGATCACATACACTTCATCATCTGAGCCTGATGCGAAAGCTAAGGCGCAGGCTGAGGTTGATATGTGGAACGGCGAGAGACAACTCGGTCCGGTCCTGAATCTCGGAGGATATGAATGGCATACCGTTGTATATGATGTAGACGGCAAACCCATCACGTTTGCTTATACTGATGCCACGGATGAAGTTGTTGCGTATTTCATAGCAGAAGGTCTGGCAGTTGATGATCAGGATCTTCTCGATCTTCTGGCATCGTTTAAAACGGTAGATGATCCGGAAACGGCAAGGGACGAATACCTTAGCCAATTTGAGTAAACGGATGCCAAAAATATAAACAAAAGAACAGTAAACATCAGCACCAAATATCAGACAGGAGGAACAGAACATGCAATATTCAATCGAAGGCGGAAGCTTACCCGCAGTTATAATCTCACTTAACGCGGGAGAGAAACTTATCAGTGAAGTCGGCGGACGTACATGGTCAAGAGGTGATGTTACGACCGAGACAACATCAAACGGAGGTGCAGGAAAGGCACTCGGCAGGATGCTCACGGGCGAGAGCATGTTCATGAGCACGTACACGGCCAACGGACCGGCCGAGGTGGCATTTACGTCATCATTCCCCGGCAGGATCATAGCACGTGAACTTGGCCCCGGTGAGAGCGTTATAGCCCAGAAATCGGCATTCCTTTGTGCATCATACGGAACACAGCTTTCCGTATACGTTAACAAGGGAGTAGGCAAGGGACTGTTCGGTGGCGAAGGCTTCCTTATGCAGAAGATCACGGGCCCCGGTATCGCATTCTTTGAGATCGACGGATACTGCAAGGAATATGATCTTGCACCCGGAGAGAGGATCGTATGCGACACGGGTGTAATGGCCCTTATGGACGAGAGCGTTACGATGGAGATCCAGTCTGTAAAGGGTCTTAAGAACAAGATGCTCGGCGGCGAGGGACTGTTTGATACGGTTCTTGTGGGTCCCGGTAAGATATGCCTGCAGACGATGACAGTCAAGAATCTTGCAAGTCTGCTCATTCCGTTCCTGCCTCTGAAGAAATAGAACGCGTTTGGAGCTTTTGGGACATGATAAAAGGAACCGGTTTTCCGGTTCCTTTTTTGTGTGCCTGTGATTGATATATTAAAACACACATCTGTATTTTAGAAAAATGGCGCATAGTTCGTAAATATAAAATGACAGTTGTAAATCGGATGAATAGGGCATCTGCAGCATATTCTGATTTTATTCGCAGACATGAGAATCTTCATGTTCTTTATCTTGAATTGGGATTAGGAGCTAATACGCCCGTAATAATAAAGTATCCGTTCTGGCAGATGACGCTGGCAAATGAAAAAGCGGTATATGCCTGCTTAAATTATGGAATACCCTCGAGCCATGAACCGATGGTACGACAACTGGGATGCGCTTACCCCCATCTTTAAATTCTCAGCCGATGTGAGAACTCTGATTTATACTACAAGTCTATGACAATATCTGATACTGCTATAAGTACAGCTTCACCACTTATCGCAATCCTGCCGTTTCCAAGCATCTCACAGTGGAGATACCCCCCACGTTTTGATGCCTGATATGCCTCAATCACATTTTTTCCAAGTTCCCTTGACCAGTAATCAGCAATCTGGCAATGCGCCGCTCCGCAAACCGGATCTTCAGCGATAGATAGTTTAGGGCAGAAGCTCCGTGAAACACAATCCGTTTCTTTTCCTCTTGCCGTCGCATTCTGTATCCGTCCTTCGATTCGTGACAGCCCGTTCTGATCCGGATTCATATTGAGCACCTGTTCCTCATTATCGAATATACAAACAAGGTCAAGCCCAAGAACAGCTTTATCAGGGCGCACTCCGAAAGCTTTCTCCATGTCCTCTGTCACGGGTATTTCCTTTAGTTCAAAGGTCGGGAAATCCATTTCATAAAGATTTTCCCTGAGTCTTACCGTCAGTATACCGCTTAAGGTATTAAATAAAACCTGCCTGCTCTCCGGTTCATAATAATTCAGAATAACAAAGGCAGAAGCTAATGTTGCATGACCGCAAAGCTCCACCTCTGTCCCCGGCGTAAACCATCTCAGATGATAACCTGCGTCTTCTTTGACGATGAATGCCGTTTCTGACAGATTGTTTTCCCTCGCAAGCTTCATCATGGACTCATCAGACGGCCATCTTTCCATTACACAAACCGCAGCCGGATTGCCGGAAAAAGGTTCGCTTGTAAAAGCGTCAACTATGTATTGCTTCATATTCTCCACCACCCGATATATCAAATCACAGCTATGACTTCCACTTCACATATCGCACCTTTCGGCAGTGCCTGAATACCAACGCAGGATCTGGCCGGCTTTTCGCTTGACGAAATTCACGGAATTATATATAGTCAAAACGAGCTGAACAATGGATATTTAACCACCATTCAGCTCGTAATTATCTTAGGATATCTCATTTACAGAAAAACTTTCACACACTCGCCGCAAAGATTATTGAATGCTATTTTCTATCAATACCAGTCATGACTGATCTGTCCTCGAAATCAAAAGATCGCACCGCTTCTGAATCTGTTTGTCCTCCGACACTTAAGCCGATCGTAACGTCACCGTTTCCGAACGTATCCTCAAGTTCCTTTTCATTAAGTCCCGTAATCTTTCCCAGCCTTGTATATGCCCAGGAATTTGAACCGTAAAATATGACTATCTGGTTTCCTGAATAAAGTACAATGTCACCCGGACTTGTAGTCATCTGACTGTCATTCCTCGGAAGAGAAGTACCAATACTACCGACCTGCTCAAATCCCCCATACATAGCCATATTGATCTTCATTTCGGATCCGGCAAGATCTTTGAGCGCATCCACGCTCTCATTATCTTCCCATTCAACAGATAAGTTTTTGTCTCCGACCGAAAGGAGTAATTCATCCATAACTATTACCTCTTCTCTTGATTCTTCTTGTTCCGGCATCCCATTGCTGCCGTTCTCCGGAGAAGCAGTCAGAGTCGTTTCTTCTGCTTCTCCGGGAATCTCTTCCTGATCCCTCATTGAAACCGCGCTATCATTTGATGTTCTATCTGCACACGCCGAGATCACAAACATCATCATGATCACGCAGATGGCGCTCTTTGCTCTTTTCATTCATCCACCTTTATTTAAGATGCTCACTCATAAAACTCTCTATCTTATCGAACGGAATATAATCCTTGTCTCCGCCGTCATACAGATCTGTGTGTACGGCATCAGGAATGATCATTAGTTCCTTGTTATCCGCATACTTGCTGTCCTTTGTCATATCTGTATAGGCATCCTTTGAGAAATAGCACGAATGAGCCTTTTCTCCGTGGATAAGAAGCACTGCACTTCTGATTTCATTTGAATATTTCAGAATAGGCTGGTTAATGAAGGACTCACATCCGGTCACATTCCAACCACCATTAGAGTTAAGGCTTCTTGCATGATATCCACGATCGGTCTTGTAATAACTATGGTAATCCTTAACAAAGAAAGGTGCATCCGAAGGCAACGGATCGACAACTCCACCGCCAAGCTT
>CACYMJ010000030.1 GCA_902775485.1 uncultured Lachnospiraceae bacterium | reverse complement strand
CGCGGGTAATGTTGATCGATCTTCCGATCTCATCGATCCAGTCGACATTTTTCAAAAGAGCCAGTCTTTCATAGGAAACATCATAGTCGTCAGACGTTCCCTGTCTGGGACGTGTAGACAGACCTGTAAGCGTACCGAGCCTGATCAGATGACCGGAAGTGTTCTCAAGTACATGCGAGGCGCGGATGTAGTCCGTTGCCTCTTCCATTGTCATCTGCCGGCTGTTGATGTACTGTGCCCATACATCACAGATCCTCTGTTCGCCTTCAAGATAGTTCTCCGTCACCTGCTCCATGGCAACGGTTGTATTTTCAAAGTTTTCGATCTGTCTTTGGTATGATGCCCTGTTCTCGTATCCCGAATAGAGAACAACAAACACCAGTATGGTGATCATAATGATCACATTGACAATTATGATATAAGCTTTTTTCATGCACGATCCTTCTCAATATCTAAGATATCCGTACAATATTATATACCATTTCCGCCTTCCGGTGAATTTATATGTTGCCTTATACATAAAAAATCGGGGATTCCGGTTTTCCAGAATCCCCGTAAATACTTAATCGGAGTGACAAGATTCGAACTTGCGGCCTCTACCTCCCTAAGATAGCGCTCTAGCCAAACTGAGCCACACCCCGATATCTATGATATTCTATCCAAAAGGACCAACTATGTCAAGGGATTTTACTATAATTTGACATATTCATTTCAATAATAACATGTGATATAATTCATATATGGCTATCAATCCATATGGCCTGTTTAACAACGGACCGTCAGGCAGTCCATATAATGACAGGAACTATGAGTTGAAACGGCAGCTTGAGACCAGACAGCAGCAGCTTTCCGACCTCGACAAGATGCCTTCGTTAAATGCGGCCCAGCAGGAGAAGCGTCAGCAGTTACTGCATGCCGTTGACCAGCTCTCCGGCAGGCTTGAGCCCAAAAGTTCTCAGGCTCCGGATGCATCCGCGTCCCTAAACAGCGTAGGACGTCGCGACAGGGAAGACGGAATAGTCATCCCCAAGTCGAAGATGGATGCCGCCAATGCGTATTCAAAGCTCTCTCCGGGATCAAAACGTCCCAATCCGGGGTATGCGTCAAACGAGTATACCAATTCCGACCGTATTACATACAAAAACCCCTCGCGTTACGACGGTAATGCCACAACGCCAGGGGATACATATCTCAAAGGATTCTTTGTCGATATCAAATTGTGATCAGCCCTCTATGAACAGCACACCGAGTGTACCCGGGCCGCAGTGGGAACTTATTACTCCCCCTGCCTTTGTTTCGAGTATCTCATCAAAATACCCGAGACTTTCAAGATACGATCTTACCTCTTCAACAAGCTCGCGGTCGGAACTCGTATGAGTTATGAACACACGCTGGGGACGGGCTCCGAGAAGCGCATAATGCATATCCTTAACATAGTCCATTACAACACTTTTGATATTCCCGCGATATTTCTTGGATACTTCCATTTTTCCATCCTTAACGATGATCTTCGGGTGTATCCTCAGTACTCCGCCGGTAAGGGCCGCAACGCTCGAACATCTGCCGCCTCTTGCAAGATACGTGAGCGTGTCAATAACAAAGCTTGCACGCACCTTGGGGATCAGCCGCTCTATCTCACGGACTATCTCCTCTGCCGATAATCCTTCCTTTGCCATCTCCGCTGCTTCAACAACAAGAAGTCCGATACCGGTTGACAGATTTTTTGAATCGATAACATGAACCGAAGATCCCTCTCCGAGATCTTCAGCAACCATGTTAAAAACGTTCATCGTTGTCGACATCTGAGATGAAATGGTAAATATTATCACTTCATCCTTTTCGGCGATCATCGGACGAATGACCGATGCAGCATCATCAAATG
This sequence comes from uncultured Lachnospiraceae bacterium, assembly GCA_902775485.1. Taxonomy (GTDB): domain Bacteria; phylum Bacillota; class Clostridia; order Lachnospirales; family Lachnospiraceae; genus UBA2868. The sequence goes on along the minus strand of CACYMJ010000030.1, from coordinate 21,025 downwards.
AGACCGCCGAGGTCTTCGGTGTAGTCTTGTTTTTATCTGCCCATTCGAATATCCCGTTCTGGTCTATCTCAACCCTGTCCCGGTATTCTTTATCACCCAGCACTATGTGAAGAGGGATTATCGTGATCCCGTATTTACTTACGATCTCCTCGGAGAGATCGCAGGTACTGTCTGAACAGATCCTGACCATTTTTATGCGATCTTACTCTTTGCAAGTTCTACAAGTGTTGCAAATCCTTCTGCATCGTTAACAGCCATCTCTGCAAGCATCTTACGGTTGATATCTATCTCGGCAAGCTTAAGGCCGTACATAAGTTTGCTGTATGAAATACCATTGATCCTTGCCGCAGCATTGATACGTGCGATCCAGAGCTGTCTGAACTGGCGCTTACGCTCTTTTCTGCCTGCGAATGATGTGTTGAGTGCGCGCATAACGGACTGCTTAGCAACACGATACTGGTTTGAACGTGCTCCTCTGTATCCCTTAGCGAGCTTTAATGTCTTATTGTGTTTTCTTCTGGCGTTCATTCCGCCTTTGATTCTAGCCATTTTACATATCCTCCTGAATAACTACCATTCCATTTACTGAAGATAAGGTGTGATCTTCTTCATATTCTTTACGTTTGTCTCGTCAGTGATAACCGCATGACGCAGGTTTCTCTTATTCTTGGTAGTCTTTTTTGTCAGAATATGACGTCTGTACGCTTTGTTTCTTTTTAACTTACCCGTACCTGTAACTTTGAAACGCTTTGCAGCGGATCTGTTTGTTTTGATCTTTGGCATAACATGTTCCTCCTAAATCTTGTTGTATTTTAACTGCTCCGGCTTATCGCTTTTCAGTCAAAAACATTGTAAGTGATCTGCCCTCTACCTTGGGCGCTTTCTCAACAACGGCAATATCGGCGAGCGCTTCCGCAAAATCATCTAGCATGTACTTGCTGTTGTTCATATGAGCCATCTCACGGCCGCGGAAACGAAGCGTGACCTTTACTCTGTCACCCTTTTGCAGGAACTTCCTCGCTGCTGCAACCTTTGTATTGAGATCGTTCGTATCGATGTTCGGAGACATACGTATCTCTTTGATCTCGATGACCTTCTGTTTCTTCTTGGCTTCTTTTTCCTTGCGGGACTGTTCGTAACGGAACTTTCCGTAATCGATAATCCTGCATACAGGCGGTGCAGCGTTGGGCGCGATCTTGACAAGATCCACACCTGCCTCTTCGGCAAGCTTCATCGCTTCTTCAATGCTCATGATACCGAGCTGCTCATTGTTCTCACCGATTACACGGACCTCCTTGTCACGGATCTGTCCGTTGATCATTAAATCTGCTATTGTCGTATCCTCCTGTTATAAGACAAACATTAAAAAACCCTGCTTACACACGGCAAGCAGGGTTGATCACAATAATACTTGAAACAACGTGTTTCTTCGGTATTAACGCTCGCTAAGCTTTTGGTGGAACTTATCACATTTGCCGCGAGGTGAGATTTCTCTGCTTTCCTGTGTGGTAAAACTACCTTTGAAACTTTACCATATCGCAATATGGTTGTCAAACAAAACTTTTAAGAGTCCAAAACCGTTACAGTGTCCACTTTGCAGCCTCTGCCGAAAGGATCTCTGCGGTCTTGGACAGTTCACGCGCCTTGGCATCAACATCCGATGCGAATTCCTTCGCTCTGGAGATACTGTCGGCCGTCTCCTGCGTGGACGTGGCATTGGCCTCTGCGATGGAAGCAAGACCGTTTACCGCCTCGAATACCGATTCTTTTGAAGAATCTATCCTGTCAGTAGCATCACCGACATCGGCAATACCCTGTATGCTCTCATCCAGTCCGCCCTTCGCGGATGAAAATTCCTCGATCGCTGCATCAAGCAGCTGAGTCTGCGTCTTTGTGATATCTTTTGCAACCTTTATCTTGGCAACCGAGCGCTCGGAGTTACTTATCAGTTCCTCTATGATATCCTGTATCTCCTTGGCAGCCTGGTTTGATTTTTCGGAAAGATCCGATATCTCTGTGGCAACGACTGCGAATCCTCTTCCTGCCTCTCCGGCTCTTGCCGCCTCAATAGAGGCATTGAGTGAGAGGAGATTTGTCTGTCCCGCAATACCTGTTATAAGATTTGCAGCTTCCTTGATCTTATCGGCCGACTCACTCGTTCCGGAAATGGCATTTGCGATCTCATCCGTAACCTGTGTGACTTCAAGGTTGGATTCCTGAAGTTTCTGCAGGCTGTCGCTTGCCGAATATGCCGATTCCTTGACGCCGCCCGAGACTCCCCTGATACCGTCGAGTCTTGTCTTGGACTCGCTTATCAGTTCGCTCATCACCTTGACCGATTCGCTCGCTTCCGTTGTGCTCTCAGCCTGACTGAGTGCATTTGATGCGATATCGCGGCATGCCGTATCGATCGAATCCATGATGTCTATCGTCTTCGTGGTATTGTCGGTAAGATCACCGACCATATTTTCAAGTGTGTACGCTGATTCGGTAAGGCTTCCGATAACATCGGTAAGTCTTCCTTTCAGATTGCTGACCGCCCGTGCTATCTGACCGATCTCATTATTGTTCCTGCACAGTCTTTCAGTCTCTTCCTCGTCAACCCGAAGATCGAACTGTCCCATCTGATCCACGATGTCGGTAACCGATTTTAAAGGTCCGATCAGTTTCGCGATGAAGAAGAATCCGAATACGGCGCCGAATATAATACCTATCAGAGAACCTATTATGAGCTTGCTGCGAAGACCGGCAGATTCTGCATTGACCGATTTTACATCCGTCATCAGCACAAGCTTGAATCCGTTCCTGAGAGAATTGTAAACATATACGTCACTGCCCTGCGTCACGAAACCGGTATCTCCTGAAAGAGCAACGGTAAATTCGGTTCCGTCCGGAAGTGAGGGATGATCAAGCGTCGTATTTTCCGCTGTCAGCAAAAATCCCTTCTCCGATCCGGAATTAAGCTGCGCCGTTGTATTGTTAATATTCTCAAGCGAGATATCCATTCCGACGATACCGACACTGTTTCCGTCCTTAAATAGCGGAATAACATAGCTTATCATGTACACGTCAATATTGGAATTGTAATAGGGGCTCATCCAGATAGGCTTGCCGTAATTTACGGGACCGTAGTACCAGCTGACCGCCGTATCGTTCTTGTCAAATTCCGTAAAATCGGTCGGTGTTAACTGATCGTAATCCCCGGAATCATTCAGCTGTGCAAATATACCCGATGTGGGATATGCAAAATCTGGATTGTATCTGACGTAATAAGTAATGGCACCATCCGTATTCTTGGCGCAGTCGATCGCAGTCTGTCTGACGCTTTCCGTAAGCGCATCAACTCCCGAATCCCCGGACTTGAATGCTTCCCAGTCAAGATTATCCATGACAGCATCGGCAAGTATACCGACACTTGTCTCGACCATTCTCATCTGTGAGTTCAGATCATCCGCAGTAACGATCGTTTTGTTCTTAAGGTTCTGTTCCGATTTTTCCCTGACCAGCTTGTTACTGCTGACAGATGCGATGATGCCGACTATCACGGCGATCACGACAACATTGATCAGTGTAATGATCAGCAGCTGTGTCCGCAGTGAAACTCCACGATTTTTCCCCATAAAAAATGACACCTCTTTTCAGATTGGTATAAGATGAAATATATTATACATCCTGCCTGTTCCAGCTGACAAGAAACGTTACAGCCAGACAGATCAGAGCTGATGCCGGAAATACGATCCAGGCTATGTCCTGCCTCGGGCCGTAGTATCTTAGCGCATACCACACACAGATCGTCAGCGGAGAAGCAAATGCGAGAACATATGCCATTAGCGGATTGTGGCCCCTGTCGATGTAGAGTTCATGCGTCTCCCCGAGAAGTGCCCGGTAACATGATATCCTGTCTATGCTCGGATAGGCTGCAAGGATGCATACAGCCGCAATTACCGCACACGCAATACGTCCGAACAGCTGTCCGATGTTCTGATCCTCTGTGAAAATCTGAATTATTATGTAAACTATCCCGCTGACTGTAAGAAGCACCAGGCTGTATGTGATCTTAAAGATAAGTACCGGTCTTGCTGTATCATAGGCAAGTCTTACAGTATCTTTTGCATCTCTTATGGCTATACTGTCCGGTTTTGTTATGTAAACTTTCCTTGCCCTTACCACCGTCATAAAGTTCATAATGCACAACCATACTGCAATGATCGAGGAAATAATTATCATGACGAACTTTGCGATCTCCTCGGATTCCGAATAAAACGCACTTTCGGCAATGAGCGCATACAGCAGAAAGTACACCGCCAAAGCAAACAGTTGCACTGCGAGAACGCATGCAACTGTCTTGGCATATGTATTTCTTTCCTTCATGTAATTAACGATCCGCTCGTCCGGTTCCATATCTGCTCCTGTAATATCTACAGTCTGTCTTCGCCCCGGCCTTCTTCAAGGCGCTTTATGTACGTTTCGGGATCGGCCTTCATATCCACCATCATCCTGAATGCGTTCAGGACCATACGCTGTTTGTTGCATTCCGGCGGATTCTTTCCGATCTCTCTGATCAGATTGTATTTATCCATCTGAAAAACATACAGATCCGTCAGACTGTATCCTTCGACGCTGATGCCATCCCGAAGTGTATGATTCGTCAGATAAAAAGCAAGTTCGGCGAACATCTCATCATCGCGTATGACATCGCCCCATAGCTTGTCTGTCCACGGCTTCTCGTATCCGCAGTATTCACACAGTTCATAAAAAAGCTCACAGGCCTTTATCTTGGATGTTGCGATGATGATGTTACCGCTCATGTTTACTCTTCCGCAGACTCTTCCCGTCTTACCCTTTGGTCTATCTCTTCGCGAACGTCCTTTATAAACGCATCAAGATCCTTCGCACCTTCATCACCGAGGAAACGGCTTCTTACCGCGATGTTTCCTGCCTCTTCCTCTTTCTGTCCGAGGATGAGCATGTAAGGGACACGCTGAAGTCTTGCTTCCCTGATCTTATATCCGATCTTCTCGCTTCTCGTATCGATCTCGGCGCGGATGCCCGCCGCCTTCAGTTTATCAAGAACACTCTGTGAGTAATCGAAGTACTTGTCGGATATCGGCAGTACCTTGACCTGCACGGGAGCAAGCCATGTCGGGAACTTTCCGGCACAGTTTTCCGTAAGGACACCGATAAACCTTTCAACCGATCCGAACACAACCCTGTGGATCATGACAGGCATATGCTCCGCACCGTCCGATCCGGTATACTTAAGATCAAAGTTCTGCGGCAGCTGGAAATCAAGCTGGATGGTACCGCACTGCCATGTTCTTCCGAGGCAGTCCTCTACGTGAAAATCGATCTTGGGTCCATAAAAAGCGCCGTCACCCTCGTTGATCTCATACGGAAGGTTCATGTTCTCAAGCGCAGATTTAAGACCGTTTGTAGCCTTCTCCCAATCCTCAAGCGATCCCATGTGATCGTCCGGCATTGTTGACAGTTCGATCTTGTATTTAAAATCAAGTTTTTCGTAAACTTCGTTTATGAGCTTAACGATATGCTCAACTTCCTCTCCGACCTGATCCATGGAGATGAACTCGTGTGCATCGTCCTGATGGAATGCCCTGACTCTCATAAGGCCGTGCAATGCACCCGATTTTTCATGTCTGTGAACCAGACCGACCTCTGCATACCTGATCGGTAATTCCCTGTATGATCTGGGCTGGTTCTTGTATACGAGTATCGATCCCGGACAGTTCATGGGCTTGATGCAGAACATCTCCTCATCGATCATCGAGGTGTACATATTTTCCTGATAATGATCCCAGTGACCGGATGTTACCCACAGCTGCTGATTGAGCATGACAGGTGTTTCGATCTCCTGGTATCCGTTGCGGTAATGTACTTCGCGCCAGTATTTCATAAGTTCGTTTCGAAGTATCATTCCGTTAGGCAAAAAGAACGGGAATCCCGGACCTTCATCGGCCATCATGAACAGTCCCATTTCCTTGCCGATCTTACGATGATCACGTTTCTTGGCTTCCTCAAGTCTTACAAGATATTCTTCAAGATCCGATGCCTTCGTATAGGATGTTCCGTAGATCCTTGTGAGCATCTTGTTCTTCTCGTTGCCTCTCCAGTATGCTCCCGCAACCTTCATAAGCTTTGCGGCCTTGACAGGCTTCGTGGACATAAGATGAGGGCCTGCACACAGATCGGTAAAATCGCCCTGCTTATAGAATGATATTACGGCGTCCTCCGGAAGATCCTTTATCAGTTCAACCTTATACGGCTCTTTTGCCTCTTCCATCATCTTGATGGCGTCGGCACGGGGAAGTTCGAATCTCTCAAGAGGGATATCCTCCTTGGCTATCTTCTTCATTTCCTCTTCGATAGCAGGAAAATCTTCCTCCGTGATCGGGCGCTCGCTGTCAATGTCATAGTAAAAACCGTCATCGATCGAAGGGCCGATCGCAAGCTTTACATCAGGCCACAGTCTCTTTATCGCCTGGGCCATGATATGCGATGTTGTATGACGGAAAGCATCACAGCCTCCCTTGTCGGCAAACGTTAAGATGTTAAGGCTGCAGTCCTTATCCACTACATAACGAAGGTCAACCCTTTCACCGTTCACTTCACCGGCACATGCTGCCCTTGCAAGTCCTTCAGAGATATCCTTTGCGATATCTATAACAGACATTGCCTGTGCGTATTCCTTTGATGATCCGTCTTTTAATGTGATTTTCATATTTTCCTCCTCTTAGCGGCCCATACGTGAGGCCGTCTAAACATGTTTTATTGGAGCGTCGCGTCATCAGGCCTGTTTTACGGCACCGGGCGCTCCGCAGCATTTTTTATACTTCTTTCCGCTTCCGCACGGGCACGGATCGTTCCTTCCGATCTTGGGACCTTCGTGCCTTACGGTCTGGCTGGCCTTCTGCTCCTTGTACAGCTCCTTCTGTTTCTCCTCATCGAAGATATCGTTCCACTCTTCGAGCCCGTAGAGCCAGTCAGCGCCTGCTGCCACCATGTTCTTATAAAGCAGTTCCTTGTCAAAATCGAGGCTGACCTTTGTCTTCTCGGTCATCTTCTCGATGTTGTTCGCTTTCTTTAAGCTGTCGTTTATGCCGTCGAGAAATCCGGTCATCGTCATGATATCCGTTTCATACTTCTCGGCAAGCTCGGCAACCGTGCCGGTCACGGCCGTATCGGGATCTGCAAGGAGCTGTTTGTATATGCCCTTTTCAACCTCAAAATAATCAGCCCATAATTTCTGAAGTGCATTCTTGTCGGCATTCTCGTCGTATGCCATCTTGCGCCATTTTTCAAGTAAAGCCATTTTTATCGTCCTTTCTTTGCAAATATTGACAAATATTATATCACAGCTTGGTGTTTCCTGCCATTTAATACTGACTTATCTCATCATCGGCATCATCCGTTGATTTGTCTATGTCATTTATGATCACATCATATGATACGTTCTCATTAACATGAACCGTAACGCGCTCACCGATCTTGTGTCCCATCAGCGCTTTTCCCATCGGTGATTCAATGCTGATGTAACCGATAAGAGAATTGCTCCTTATCGTCGTAACGATCTTGTACTGCTCTATCTCACCGTCGTCTGCTATCTCAACGGTCACGGTATTATTGATCCCGACTTCATCATCGGCCGAAGAATCGTCAATGATATTCGCCGTCCTTACCATCCTGTCAAGATACCTGATCCTTGACTCGTTCAGATTTTTCTCACGTTTGGCAGCATAGTACTCAAAATTCTCGGACAGATCTCCGTGTGCACGTGCGATCTTGACGTCCTCTATCAGTTTCGGCCGAAGAGTCAGTTTTCTGTACTCTATCTCTTTTTCCATTTTATCTATGTCGGATTGTGTAAGATTATCCCTCATGTTCTGCCTCCCACTTTTCCATTGTATCAAGCAGCTCTGCCTCTGCTTCATCGACCTTGGCCTGCAGTTTTGACAGTTTGTCGTAGCTGCTCGCGTTTTCAGGCGCGCTCATCCGGTCTTTCAGATCTGCGATCTTATTCTCCAGACTCTCGATAGTCTCTTCAAGTTTTTTTATCCTTCTCTTTTTCCTGTCAGCTTCCTTGCCGGCAAGACGCTGTGCCTGCGAATCCGTTATTTCCTCCGTTTGAGCCGTCGTATCCTGATCCGTTCGACCGCTCTTTGAAGGTGTCCGTGAATCCGGCATTAAATGTTCGGTGTAGTAGTCGTATCCGAAAGGATAAAGCGTGACACCGTCGCTTCTCATATCGAGTATCTGCGTCGCGACCTTTTTGACAAAGTACCGGTCATGCGATACGAAGATGACGGTACCTGCATAATTACACAGCATTGCCTCGAGGGTTTCCTTGCCGATCATATCCATATGGTTTGTCGGCTCATCAAGTATCAGAACATTCGGCCGCGCATGAAAGATCTTTGCAAGACACAGCCTGACGCGCTCCCCTCCCGAGAGCATGGAAACATCCTTATACACTTCATCCTGCGTGAACAAAAATGCGCCCAGCTGGTTTCTGACCTGTGTCTCGGTCAGCGTCGGATACGTATCCCAGTAATCCTGTATGACTGTTTTGTTCGATGAATACTGTGCCATCTGCTGGTCAAAGTATCCCGTCTGAACGTTTACACCGAATCTGAAATCGCCCGAAAGCGGTTTTATCTGTCCTACAAGAGTTTTTAACAGCGTGGATTTTCCGATACCGTTATCACCGATAACCGCAAGACGTTCGCCTTTTTTCAGATCGAGATTCACCGTGGCAAGTACGCTGTCATAACCGACCGCAAGGTCCTTTGCAAACAGCACATCCTTTCCGGTCTCGAGCTTTGGCTCAAACCCGGCATGAAAAGATCTCGTATCGTAATCGGCGGGACGGGCGACCAGCTCCATATGCTCGATCTGTTTAAGTTTCGAGCGGGTCATCGCAACCTTTGTCGGCTTATTCTTGAATTTCTCAACAATCTCCGTAAGGCGCTTTATCTCTTTCTGCTGGGCGATATGTTCTTTTAACTGACGCTCATAGCGTTCCTTTTTCTGGGCAACGTAATCGGTGTAGTTTCCTGCGAATCTCGTTACGGCCCCGTATGATATCTCGTATACGACATTTACGATCCTGTCGAGGAACATCCTGTCGTGGCTGACGATAACGACTGCACGGTTGTAGTTTCGAAGATAATCCTCAAGCCAGGTTATCGTCGACATATCCAGATGGTTCGTCGGCTCATCAAGGAGCAGGATATCGGGTTTTGACAACAGGAGTTTGATAAATGCCAGTTTCGTCCGCTGTCCGCCCGAGAATTCCGACAGTTTCTTCTCCTTGTCCTCCATCGTAAAACCAAAGGAAGTAAGCATTGCGTCGTATTCTTTTTCGTAATAGTATCCGCCCCGGTCCTTAAAATCTTCCATGAGCATCGCATACTCATTGGCGAGTTTTTCAGCATCCTCATCCGAGACCGAGCTCAGCTGTAAAACTATCTCGTCGATACGCTCTTTTTCCTCGATGATCGATGCGAACACCTTGCGTATCTCCTGATCGAGCGTAAGCGACAGATCCTCAAACGTGATCTGACGAAGGTAACCTATCGAAACAGATGAACCCTTCGATATAAAAGAGTCTTCTCCGTCAACTTTTGTAAGTTCTATCTCGCCCGCAATGATCTTTAAAAGAGTGGTCTTGCCTGCTCCGTTGCGGCCGATCACGGCTATCTTTTCATTCCTGTTTTTGACCGTAAAGTCAACATGTTCAAGTATAGTATCGGCCGCGAACATTACGCGGCCGTTTGAGATCTCATATAGCATTTCCTGTTATTCTCACTTCATGAAGGAGCCGAGCATCTTGAATCCGTATTTGACGTAATTAAGAAAGACCGACGGATGTTTGACGCACTCTCCCATCTTCTTGAATATGTATGCGGGGCGAAGATAAAATCCGAGGATTATCTTTTTGCGCAGTTTTTCAACCTCCTCCTGCGACAGATACTTCGTACCCTTTAATGCGGAATGAAAGAAATCGCTTCCGAGGGGCGATTCGGCCAGAAGATCCATTTCCTTTGCCGAGCGGTAAAGATCGGTCCCGTAAAACGGAAGTGCCATCTTTACTTCGATAAAATCGGGCTTCTGCTGCATTATCATCTTCCGGGTTGCAAGTATATGTTCCTTTGTCTCCCACGGAAAACCGATAACGTAAAATCCCCAGAACGGGATGCCTACCTCATGGCACCACTTTGCAGCCCGAAGGTTCATTTCAACCGTCGTACCCTTTTTTAATGTCTTGAGCATCTCATCCGATCCGGATTCGAACCCGAAAGCCACCATAAAGCAGCCGGCCTTCTTCATAAGTTCTAGTGTTTCCCTTGAAAGCGGATTGACTCTTGAATTCGCAGTGAACTCTATCTTTCCGTAAAGAGGTGAAGCTATGATCAGTTCACACAGTTCCTTTACCCATGCGGGATTGATCGTAAACGTATCTGCCTTAAAGAAGAAATTCCTGATGCCGTATACGTTATAACACTCCGTCAGCTCCTCCATTACATTCTGAGGACTTCTGAATCTGACGCACTTTCCCGATATGAACGGAGTCAGGCAGAATACACACGCCGACGGGCATCCGCGCGATGCAGTGATCGTCGCCATGGGCTCATCGGTATCCGGGCGGACATACAGTTCGTTACGCATAAGAGATCTGGCGGGAAAAGGTCTCGAATCGAGATCGTCATTCCACTCATGGAATTTCGTCCGCTCGATGACGCCGTCCTGATTTTTATAAAGTATCGACAGTATATCCTTCGGGTCTCCCTCGCCGCGAAGCGCAACATCGGCGATCTCGCCGATCGCGAAATCCACCTCTCCTCCGATCATGTAATCAACGCACGACAGGTCGAGCATGTCGAGCATCTCCTGTTCGGGGTCGTAGAAAAGCGCACCCTTTATGACGATGATCGGATCATATTTTTCCTTGAGCTGTTTAAGGAGCTTAAGATCATCAAATATGGTCGTATTTGTAATGCTCATCATCAGAAGATCGGGAGCGAATTCCTTCATGTCCCTCTCAAGATCTTCCATTGATGCTCTCTCGGTCTGGTAATCGCGAAGCTTTACTTCGTATCCTTTCCGAAGCAGGATCGCAGCACCGTATCCGAGATCGTTGCACGCACGCATCGCTTCCGCCGATGCATCCTTAACATTCTGCTGACATCTGTCCTCACCCCGCTGAAACAGCATTCCGGGGGGATAGAAAAGTAACACTTTATTCTTATTCATACATTTCTCCTGGACTATCGATCGATCTTAGACAGGCACTTATTGAGCATCTTAAGCGCTTTTTCAACACTTTGCTGCCTTACTTCCTGTCTGTTTCCGTCAAATCTGCATTCCTTTACCTTTGTCTTGCCGCATACGCTGCATGCTATATACACAAGGCCTACGGGCTTTTCATCGGTACCGCCTCCCGGGCCTGCGATCCCGGTCGTTGCGATCCCCACATCCGCACCTGCAGCCCTTGCGGCGCCTTCGGCCATCTGCTTCGCGCACTTCGCACTTACCGCTCCGAATTTTTTCAGTACTTTTCCGGAAACCTTGAGATATTTTTTCTTGGCATCATTTGAGTATGTAATAAATCCGGTTTCGAAAACATCGCTGGCTCCGGCAACATTGACTATCCTTCCGGCAAGCAGTCCGCCCGTACAGGACTCTGCGGTCGCCACCGTCAGCTTAAGCTGCGACAGTTTTGCAACTGCCTTCTCTTCATACGGCTGCTTTTCCGTTTTATTGTCAGCCAGACTTTCCATGGGATCACACATTCTTGAGAATCTCCCTGTTCTTTGCTATATAATCGACAAGCGAGATAAGAGTCAGCGCAAGTGCGATCCACATCAGCAATGCGGTCAGAAGATCAAAAACAGGAAGATTTCCTATCATAAATCCGACCATTATCATCTGAAATACGGTCTTTACCTTGCCCCACTTGCTTGCGGCGATCACCACATTGTCATCGGCCGCTATGAGTCTGATACCGCTGATGACAAACTCGCGTGCGATAATGACTATAACAACCCATGCCGGAATGCGCTTAAGATCCGTAAGACATATAAGTGCCGAACACACGAGCAGCTTATCCGCAAGCGGATCCATGAACTTTCCGAAATTCGTGACCTGTCCGTATTTTCTTGCAAGCTTTCCGTCCACAAGATCGGTAAGTGCTGCAGCGATAAATACACCCAATGCCGTCCATTTTGCCCAGCCTTCACAAGGCTGTCCGGTAAAGGGCACGAGCATCAGTATCACAAAAACAGGCACGGCCAATACTCTTAATACTGTCAGTTTGTTAGGCAGATTCATCTGTCAGTTTTCCTTCCAAATCATATTCTCTTGCATCCGTAACAAGAACGTTTACCATATCCCCTGTAACAAGTTCCCTGTCCGAATAAACAAAGACCATTCCGTCTACATCCGGAGCGTCCCTGTAACTTCTTGCAACATATACATCATCTTCCGGCAGGTAGCCGTCAACGATGACCTGTATCGTTTTTCCTATAAGGCCCTGGGACAGTTCATATGATACCGCCTGCTGCAGCTCATACAGTTCAGCCTGTCTCTTACTTGCCGTCTTCTCATCGACCTGCGGCCTGAAATCGTATGCCGCGGTTCCCTCCTCGCGCGAATACGCAAAAACTCCAAGCCGGTCAAATTCCATTTCATTGACGAACCTGTACGTCTCTTCGTGATCTTCCTGACTCTCTCCCGGAAATCCGGAAATAAGGGTCGTCCTGATGCAAATGTCGGGGATCCTGTCACGGAGTTTTTTTACCGTATCCCTGATCCGCGTCTGATCCGTCAGTCTCCCCATTCTGCGAAGAACACTGTCGGATCCGCTCTGGATCGGCATATCGAGATAATGGCATATCTTTCGATTGGTTGACATAACGTCTATAAGTTCATCTGTTATCTCTTCCGGATATGCATACATTACCCTTATCCACTCGATTCCGCTTATTTCGGAAAGTTTACATAACAGTTCGGGCAGTGCTTTTTTTCCGTAAAGGTCTATCCCGTAAAGTGTTGTCTCCTGGGCTACCAGGATCAGCTCTTTTACACCCCTTCCGGCCAGAAGTCCGGCCTCAGCCAGAAGTTCATCCATCGGCACGGATCTGTAGCGTCCGCGCAGCTTCGGGATGATGCAGTAGCTGCAGTGTTTGTTGCACCCTTCCGCGATCTTGAGATATTCAAAATGCCCGGGTGTTGTGACTATCCGGCCCCTAAGAGAGGTTCGTGTTTCGTCGGATTCCGGATTATGTAAATCAAGGCATGAATCTATCACTTTTACTATGCCTTCCCACTCCAGAGAACCGACAACGGCATCTACTTCGGGGATCTCGGAGAAAATCTCCTCCCTGTACCGGTCTGCAAGACACCCGCAAACAATAAGAGCCTTAAGTTTTTTATCCTTAAGGCGTGCCATTTCCAAAATGGTATTGATGCTCTCCTGCTTTGCATCGTGGATGAAACAGCACGTGTTAACAAGTATCACGTCCGCCTCATTTTCATCATCACAAAGCTCGTATCCCGCCGAGCAAAGCAATGCAAGCATATGCTCACTGTCAACAAGGTTCTTATCGCACCCGAGGGAAACCGGAAGAAGCTTCATAAGCGTCTTCCTTATTCGTCGGCGAGAATCTTGATATCACCCTTTTCGAGTTCCTCGATAGCTACCGAAAGAGGCTTTTTGCTGTCTGCGTTTTTGATCGTTGTGGGACGTCCGTTAACGAGCTGACGAGCTCTCTTGGATGTGGCCATAACGATGGAATAACGGCTGTTTACTACGGGATGTTCTCCCTCTTCAACCTCGCTGTTTGCAACCTTCATCAGATCTGAATAAGACGGATGTAACATTTCAGTTCTCCTTTTCATTTTGGGAAGAGCCTGTTTTTTCCAGGTACTCTTCGAATTCTTTTTTCTTTTCGATTATATAATCCCGGTTTCTCGATACGGCCATATGCTGGCTCTTTACTATGGCGTTGAACAGTTCAACACTCTCTTCGAGAACATCGTTGATCATCAGATAATCATAACGGTCCACGACCGTTATCTCTATCCCCGCCTTCTTCATTCGCTTCGCGATGACCTCGTCGGTCTCGGTCCCGCGGTTTTTCAGGCGGTTATATATCTCCTCGACACTGGGCGGCATAACGAACACAAGCACCGCTTCAGGGTATTCTCTCTTTATATTCAGGGCACCCTCGGTCTCTATCTCGAGGATAACATCCTTACCGGCTGCAAGCTGCTGCTTCACATATGTTCTCGGAGTTCCGTAGTAGTTGCCCACATAATTGGCATATTCAAGAAGCTCGCCTTTTGCGATCATATCCTTGAACTGATCTTCGGTCTTGAAAAAATAATGAACGCCTTCAACCTCACCTTCGCGCGGAGCACGTGTGGTAGCTGATACCGACAGCGCATAATTGTCATATTTTTTCAAAAGTTCCCTGATTATCGTTCCTTTGCCCGAACCTGCAAACCCTGAAAGAACTATGAGCACACCGGTGTTATCCATTGCCATCCCCCAATGTCATTCTATGTTCTGTATCTGCTCTCTGACCTTTTCAATGTCCGTTTTGAGATTGATCGCTATATCGCTCGTGATCAGGTCATTGGCCTTGGACAATATGGTGTTGGCCTCCCTGTTCATCTCCTGTGCGATAAAATCAAGCTTTCTTCCGACAGATCCGCCGCCTTCGAGTATCTCTTTAGTCGTACCTATATGACTGCGCAGACGCACGATCTCTTCATCAACACATATCTTGTCGGCATAGAGCGTAACCTCTCCGAGGATACGCGCCTCGTCCATTTTCGAATCCGCGAGAAATTCGGCAACCTTTGCATACAGATCCTTCTTGTATTCCTCTATGATCTCCGGCGCACGCTTTGAAATATCATCAACATAGGTGAGCATCGTATCGAGTTTTTCGCACAGATCCTTTTTCAGGTTATCGCCTTCCTTGATCCTGGCGTCTACAAACTTTGTTGCGGCCTCCCTGACTACCTGCTCAAGATCTGACCATATCTCGTCCTCATCCACGTTTGTCTCTTCTATTGAAAAGACTTCCGGATATCTTGAAAGTACCGAAGTCCTGACATCGTTTTCGATACCGAACTCCTCTGCCATCTCCTTCAGATAGGACAGATACTCCGCTGCCATGTCCCTGTTGTATTTAAGATTGAGATTGTTCTCTGTATAATCTTCGTAGGTTATGAATATATCAACCTTGCCGCGCTGGATATAATCCTTCAGAAGAGTCCTTATCGATGCCTCAAAAAATCCGAGCTTTTTGGGCATTTTTATATTGCAGTCAAGATACCTGTGATTAACAGCCTTGATCTCGACCGTAAACTTTCTCTTCTTATCGATATACTCCGCACGACCGAAGCCGGTCATACTCTTTATCATCCTTCTCCTTACGGCGATACGCCGAACCTCCCGTAAACCTCACTATATTATAAGTAAGACGATATATCGCGTCAAGTAATGACTTTTCAGCTGAGTTTTATCAAAAGCGTTACGCAAAGCCCGCTTCCGGTGTTTTCGACCAGGAGCTGTCCGCCCATGTTTTCCATTGACGTCTTTGCTATATAAAGCCCCAGACCGCTCCCCTCGATCGTACCATCCGCATACTTCCTTCCTCTGTAAAACCTGTTGGTTATAAGTCCGATCTCGTCATCAGGAACTCCGGGCCCGCGGTCTGTTATCTTCATCTGCATGTATTCATCCATCTGCAGGAAGCTGACGTCGATCGCGGTTTTTGCGTATTTGTATGCGTTATCCATGATGTTTCCGATAACCTGCCGCATGCGCTTTATATCGATATGGATGAGCACAAACGGAATGGTCTGCATCGAGACGAGCTTTTTCTCGTCAAACTTTCTGACCATATCGCCGAGTATGTGCGACTCAACATCACTGCAGCTGACCTTAAACTCGCCAAGATCCTCAAGGGCTGATGAAAGGAGTGTACCAATGCGATTTTCAACCTGCTCCGACCTTACATACATCTTGTCGAGCATATCCGCTATGTATGCCCTGTCGCTTTTGGGATCGACCCCGGTAAGGAGCCTGGTCCTTACAAGTTCCGTCATCAGTCGAAGTCCGGCGACCGGCATCTTCAGGTCACGGCTTAGCGAAACGAGAAGATCACATTCTTTTTCCTGAAAAGCGATCTCACGCTCTCTCGATCTGGACAGTTCCGTGCGCAATATGTCATAACTTTCGGCAAACGGTGCAAAAGAATTATCCCGCTTTACATCTTCGGCCTCAGTAAAACTTCCCGCGGCAATACGCGTGGCCAGAGACTTCATTTCCCGAAGCGGAGTAACATAGTTCCTGTCTATATACCACCCGTACAAAAACGCGGCCGCAAAAACGATGGCACCGATCGTGATCAGCCCTGCTGTGATCCGTCCGGAAACCCTGTCGTAGGATGCGTTCAAAAGCGCCGAAATATCATCCGGTGTTTCTCCCTCCTGCGTTATGATCTCATTTAGTCTTGCGGCGTCACTTTCCGACATCGCCACGTTCGCTTTTTTTGTAAATGCCGCAAATACGGCAACGGTAAGAGCGAACAAAATGGCGGCAATAGTTACTATCGTATAATATCTGCGCATTTTCTTTCCTTTGATGCAGGCAATATACCCGCATACTGTTATATTTTACCACAAATACCGGCTCAAGTGAAAATGAATACGGCCGTTGACATGCGCCTTTTTAGTTATCATAATACAGTTTATCGGCTCAAAACTTCACCCGCAAAGGAGCATGAATACCATGGCACTTGACGGTATAACCGTAAGAGCTCTTACAAACGAACTGAAAAAAAAGCTTATCGGAGGCAGGATCTCAAAGATAGTTCAGCCGGAAGCGGATGAGCTGCTCATCACGATAAAGACGCCATCGGCTAATGAAAGGCTTCTGATCAGTGCCGGAGCCTCTCTTCCTTTTGTATATCTTACCGAAGAGAATAAGCAGGCACCTCTTACGGCTCCTAACTTCTGCATGCTTTTACGGAAACACATCTCAGGCGGACGCTTGGTTGACATAACGCAGCCAGGTCTTGAACGTATCATCGAGTTTGAGATAGAGCATCTTGACGAGATGGGCGATAAATGCTCCAAGATCCTGACCGTAGAACTGATGGGGAAGCATTCGAACATTATTTTCCGCCACCCCGGCGGTACCGTGATAGACAGCATAAAGCATGTCAGTGCCGCTGTATCTTCTGTACGTGAAGTTCTGCCGGGCAGAGAATATTTCATACCGAAAGCAGAAGACAAGGTTGATTTACATAACTACACTTTATGTAATTCCGTTAGGGATGGCCGTTCGGGCGGCTCTCATATCTTATGTAAACCGATTGAACTCGCCCGTTCCATATATACCACATTTACAGGATTTTCTCCTGTCCTTGCAGAAAGCCTGTGTGAGCAGGCCGGACTCGACAGTTCGCGAGGCGCGAACACATATGATCCCTCTGTATTATGTAAACTTGATGATCAGTTGTTCTCGCTTGATAAAAAGATCGACGATGACGATTTTCGCCCTGCCATGATCATCGATGAAAACGGCGATCCGGTCGAGTTTGAAGTCGTATCACTTGCGCAGTATGCAGGCATGGAACATGTATATTTCGACACGGTTTCCGCTCTTCTTATCTCATACTATGCAAAACGGAACGAATACACGAGGATCCGTCAAAAGAGCGCGGATCTTCGAAAGATCGTTACCACCGCACTTGAGAGATGCGTAAAGAAATACGACATACAGCAAAAACAGCTCTCCGATACCGACAAAATGGACAAATACCGTACATACGGAGAGCTCTTGCAGATCTACGGGTACGGGGCCGCTGAGGGGGCAGACAGGATCGAATGCGAAGACTATCGCACCGGCAGTACGATCACGATACCGCTCGATCCCACTCTTTCCGCCATGGCCAATTCGGTCAGATATTTTGACCGGTATAACAAGTTAAAACGCACAAAGGAAGCCGTATCGCAACAGATGATCGCAAGCCGCGAGGCAATAGAACATCTCAGATCCGTCATGACCAGCCTTGATATTGCAACCGATGAAGGGGATCTTGCACAGATCAGGGAGGAGTTGATCGCGAGCGGATACCTGCGCAAAAAGGGCGATAACAAAAAGAAACGAGCACCGAAAAGTGCCCCGATTCACTATATATCATCCGACGGTTTTCACATTTATGTCGGCAAGAACAACTATCAGAACGATGAGATCACGTTTAAGATGGCATCTTCCGGCGACTGGTGGTTTCATGCCAAGCAGATGCCCGGAAGCCATGTCATAGTTCGATGCGAAGGGCAGGATCTTCCGGACCGGACATTTGAAGAGGCCGCAGGCATTGCGGCATATTATTCAAGCGGGCGAAGTATGGGCAAGGTCGAGATCGACTATGTGAAAAGAAAAGAAATAAAAAAACCCGCAGGTGCAAAACCGGGGTTTGTTATATATCATACCAATTATTCAATGACTGCCGTCGCCGCTGTTCCTACGGGAGTCTCAGTTTATCAAGAAGGAGATTGAACTTAACCTCATTTCCTTCGTATTTGATAAGACCCGTATGCCATGCATCGCGCATATGGATCTTCTTGGCTGCAAGCTTTAATATCACGTCGGCCGATGCTATTATCCTGCCGTCATGGTTGTAATAATTGTAAGGTTCAACCAGGCATGCACGCTCCGCAACTTCAAAATAGAAGGCGCCTGCACCCTCTCCGACTATATCGACCTCGATCGCGACATGTTCGAATATCTCACGCGCATCCGCATTCTCGAATGTCTTGCGGACCCTGTCCACAATCTGTTCGTATGTGATAGGTTTCTTCTCTGACATTTAAAACTCCATAATACCTTTCGCATTGGATATTATATCAAAACAAAAAACATAGTCAATGCCTGAAAACTATCTGTCCCGTAGTATCATCCATTGAATCGACTATGGCAAGAGACTCAACTCTTATCCCGCGATCGCGAAGTCTTTTACCGCCGTCCTGAAATCCCTTCTCGATTATGATACCTACTCCCTGAAGCGTTGCACCGGATTCGCGGATGATATCGATCAGTCCGTCCGCTGCGCATCCGTTAGCAAGAAAATCATCAACGATGAGTACCTTGTCATCCGCCGAAAGATATTTCTTCGATACTATAACATCATACACTCTCTTGTGTGTGAACGATTCTATTTTGGTACAGTAAACACTGCCGTCTATATTGATTGACTGGCTCTTTTTTGCGAACACGACAGGTACGTTAAAATACTGTGCCACTATCGCAGCGATCGCGATTCCCGAAGCCTCCACCGTAAGTATCTTGGTTACCTCGACATCGGAAAAGATCCTTTTGAATTCCTTTCCGATCTCATTCATGAGACCTATATCGATCTGATGGTTCAGAAAACTGTCGACCTTCAGAACGTTTCCCGCCTTAACGATACCGTCTTTTCTGATCCTCTCCTCAAGAAGTTCCATCATCCTACCTCTCTTCCCTGAAATAATTAAGTCCGAGACTCTGCGGCGGCTGATCCTCGCGGCGGTTTCTCATACTCGTAAATATAAGGACAATAAGTGTTACGACATAGGGTATCATCTTGTACAGTTCCTTAAGCTCCATGTGCTCCATTCCGGTCGGGATATACAGATAGAGAATATACAGTCCTCCGAAAAGGATCGATGCAAATATACCCAGATCTGCCTTCCAAAGCGTAAATATAACGAGCGCAATGGCAAGCCATCCTCTGTCACCGAACGCATCGTTTGACCATATCCCGCATGCATAATCCATAACGTAGTACAATCCGCCGAGTCCCGCTATCATACACCCCGCACATGTAGAAACATATTTATATACGGTGACGTTGATACCGGCAGCATCGGCTGTTGCGGGATTTTCGCCGACGGCGCGAAGGTTCAGGCCCGTGCGTGTTTTTCGGAAGATATATGCAACAACAAGTGCGATCGCTATCGCGGTATATGCAAGAAAGCCGTATGACATGAACAGATCGTAAAACCACCCGAGTCCCTTACCGAACGGGATCTGCGCACGGAAACATGCACTCGTTTTGGAAAGAGAGATCGACGGCAGATCAGCCTTTGACAGCTTGATAAGAGAACCTCCGAAGAAGTTTCCGAATCCGACACCGAAAGTTGTCATGGCAAGACCCGTAACATTCTGGTTGGCACGAAACGTTACAACAAGGAACGAATAAATAAGTCCCATTATCAGCGATCCGAGCAGGCAGCAAAGCACGGGGATAAGTATCGCAAGAGCAGCATTGACATCTCCTCCACCGACACTGTTCTCATAGAAGAACGATCCTATGACACCGCTTATAGCTCCCACATACATGACGCCGGGAAGCCCCAGGTTGAGATTGCCCGATTTTTCCGTTACTATCTCCCCGGTACATCCGAACAGAAGCGGGATGCCCTGTGCGACCGCACGCGGGATAAAGGCGAGAAATCCTAACATGTCATTTCTCCTTGTTACTCTTTCTAAAATGTATCTCGTAATTGATAAAGAACTCGCAGCCGATTATAAAGAACAGTATGATGCCCGTGAGAATGTCTCCGAATGACTGGTTCAGGTCAAATCTTGTCGCGATCTCTCCCGCACCCCTGTCCATGAAAACTATCACAAAGCTTGTCGCTATCATGGCGAACGGATTGAACTGTGCCATCCACGATACCAATACGGCAGTAAAGCCGCGGCCGTCGGAGATCGTTGAAGTAAGCGTGTGATTAATTCCGCCCACAAGCAGAAGGCCTGCCAGTCCGCACAGAGCGCCCGACAGGATCATGGTACGGATGAACACCTTGCTGACATTGATACCTACGTAAACCGAGGTCCTGGGCGACTCACCCACAACCCTTATCTCATATCCGTGCTTTGTGTATTTGATATAAACATATGTAAATACCGTGACTATAACGGCAACGAATATCGGAAGCATAT
>CACYMJ010000029.1 GCA_902775485.1 uncultured Lachnospiraceae bacterium | reverse complement strand
TTACAACCAATACTACGATTTATGCACATTGGCAAAACGCTACACCGCCTTCTATAACAACAACAACTTTGCCAAATGGAACTGTAGGAGAGGCATATAGCCAGCAGCTGGAGGCATCCGGCGGCTCTGGTTCACTGAATTGGGAGATAATATCAAACGATCTGGCCGGATTACAGATTAATTCAAGCGGTATGCTGTCAGTAACACCTGATTCGGCGGGTGAGTATCATTTTACAGTTAAGGTGACTGATACTCTTAATATTAATAATTATGCCACGAAAAGCTTCACAATTATTATTGATTCAGCCGCAGTAACGCATACAGTAACCTATCATGTTTTAAATGGTAAATGGAATGATGATTCGACTGCTGATCGGACTGAGACTGTAGCAAATGGACAGTACCCGAGAGAAATACCGCATGTAGGTTCTAAACCCAATAGCGGTTATAAGGCAGGAAGTTGGGATACTAATCCGAGTTCGGTAACTATTACGGGCAACAGTAACTTTACCTACACGTATGTATCTGATACGCCTTCGTCGAGTTCAAAGAAGTCGGACGATTCTGACCATTATGAATCCAGTCCAGCACCGGCCCCCAAGCCTGTAAATCCGAATGCGATCATATCCACGTCATTTTCTTTTAAAGGCGCAGCCGTCAATTCGTCATTTGGAAAAGGGGTAATAAAGATAGGTCCACAGGAACAGGGCACGGCAGCACAGCTTGCATTCAGGCTGAATACTCCTGCAGGCTGGAGGGAAGCATTTTCCTTCAACATGACCGTAAATAATAAGACAACCTATGATCCAAAGACGGGTACGCTTTCATTCACGATTCCGACCCGGTATCAGAAAGACGGAAGGAAGTTTGCAATACTTGGGATCGATCAATATGGAAAGGTTAAGATATTCTACGATACGGATGCAACGGCTGACACAATCACAGTCAACCTCATTGATTTCCCAGGATACGCATTTGACCTGATTTACGTTGATTAAAAAAAGGCCGCCCATAGGGCAGCCCATATATGAGATCCGGCGGGAATAAGCCCACCGGGAAGGGCGGAAAGTTGCCGCCACGTGATAATGATAACATACAGCACTTACCTAACGGTAGGTGCTTTTTCGTTGTTCCTGCTTAGATGCCTTTGGATAGGTCTGGCCTTCGCGACTTGGATGAACCTTCTGACAGTGGGGATGGTAAACGATATCTTCGTTGAGAACCAGAACGATGATTATGAATATGATGAGGTTGCTGATCAGGCAGATTTTGATGCGTTCTGAATAGACACATTGTAACTCCAAAAGCTTGTGGTATAATTCCAAGATAGATATTTTGTTTTACTGTAAGGAGTACAGGTTATGAAGAAAACTTTGGGATCGGTATTATGTAAGGCTTTAGTTGCCGCGTTTATTGCGGTCGGCTTTATGATCATCAGGCCATCCGCGACATACGCAGAAACTCAAACGGCCATAACTGGACCGGATAGGCTTTTTGTGGGGCAACATGGTACCTTCACATTTACTTATACTTTTGACGTTAATATTGAAGATGACTATGAAAAACAGGTCTATGCGAGTCAAGCTAGATTCTCTGATTATCAGGAGGGATTGAATGCGGAGAATTTAACCAGAGAGTTTCGTGGTAATCAAATGATAGAAACTGTAAGAGCTCAAAATCAAAAAGATATGGAAATGTTATTTAAAGATGTTAAATTTAATAATAAAAAACTGGCAGACCTTCCGGAGCCCATATGGAACGGACATGATTTTATCGCCTGGTTTACTGCGGCTACAGGTGGCACACAAGTAACAACAAACACTGTATTCTTGAGCAGTGATACGATATTTGCACATTGGGAAGGTGAACCTACACCGCCGTCACCTACCCCTACCCCGCGTACGAGACCGAGGGATGATGACGATGACGATTCCCACGAGGAAAGCAGGACAAGCATTGCGGAGCCTTCATGGACTCCGGCAAAGGCCGCTGCAACGATAGCTGCCGAGAAGGCTGCGAAACAGCAGGCGGCAGCGACACAGCAGGCTGCAGTGCAGACATTTCTCAGAACACTTGCTACTACGAAGCCGACTGACGGAGTTGGGGAAGCCCGTAAAGTGATAGTTCTTGATATGACAAAGGTTGATATACTTGATCCGGCTACGGTTAATCTCCTTACACTGAACAGCAAGTTCGAATATTACATAAAGATATCGGATGTAGGAGGTCTGACTAACACTGTTAAGATCCCGGCAAACTTCAACTACCGTCCGTTCATAAAAGCAGACGGAACGATGAACATCCATGAAGTTCTCTGGTCGATAGTAAAGAGCAGAATAAAAAAGGCCACCCCGAAGGGAAGCCTATATATGATCCGGTAGGAATAAGCCCACCGGGAAGGGTTATCCTGCACGAAGTGCGGGATGCTCCCGGCGAGGGCGGAAAGTTGCCGCCACGAAATAATGATAACGCAGAGCATCTACTTACTGGTAGGTGCTTTTTGATGGGAATCTACAATAGTAGAAATTTTCTTTAACCTCTAGACACACCATTAGCCTTCTACGGAAGATCATTAGATACCTACACCAAAAATCGAATCAAATAACTCAAATGTTTATTAAGCCCGTTTTATCCCATTGACCGTATTGGTCGGAATGGTTCTAACGGGCTTATTTATCGCCCATTTTCTTTCAGATTACCCCTGTTTTAATATATTCCTATGTCAACGTTTCTATTTTGACTATCTGTATTCCATTTTGACATTTCGTTTCCACTATGGTATTATCATCTTCACATACATAAGGAGGTCCGGCTTATGGAAAAGGCAGAGAAAAAGTCAAAAGAAGGTATTCAGTTGACCATCATTGAGGCAATTGAGGCTCTGATGGAGGAGAATAAGATCAATCAGGCCGCCCTTGCCCGCGAGATTGATATAGGTCCAGCACTGCTTAGTAAGTGCTTAAGCCGAAAGGGCAACAATTATTTCGGTATCGATACGCTGATAAGAATCTCTGACTATTTCAAAGTCTCTGTTGATCACCTTCTCGGTCGTTCAACGATAAAGTCCGGAGAAAAGCCAAAATCAAATGCAGATATATGTCGCCAGCTAGTCAATCTAATATCGACCAGTACGGTCAATGTGTTAAATGTGACTGTCGAGGAAAATACCTACCAGCCGAACAAGGAGGAGACAGATAATCCGGAAAATGCATTCCGATATGAGAAGAAAAAGAATCCGTACAAGATGTTTTACTTCTCAAACTACAGACCTCTTCCCGACATGAAGGACATGAATAAGTCAGAAAAGAAAAAAGTCGAATCTGATTTGAATGCTAACGGTCTGTATCACCCAAAACGGATCGAGATCAATGCCTTCATTGAATACTATCTCAAACTACAGGACCTATACAAAAAGGACGACCTTCCTCGCGTATTCTTCGAACAAGCCATAGAAGATCGTCTGAATCAGATGAGATATTGATAAGAACGACTTTGCCAATCTTGTACATTGCTCCTGATTGTTTCGCAATCGCTTCGATGTAGGTCCTACTCATGCTATAAATCCTTATAGCCTCTTTAGGCCTAACATGTCATTAAATAGAAGGTGTTATTTCTTTGTATTCATCGAATAACTCGCGTTATCCATTCTTTGCTTACCAGTAATTATTCCTTGGTAAGCTTTTTGGTACACTTTTGGTATTTCACCTATTCTTCTTCAACAACTCCGCATAAACACTGGGTTCGACGCCTATCCTATCAACCAGTCGTACAGCTCCTGGTACTTAAGTGCGCTTACCTGCCATGAGAAGTCCGCAGCCATTGCACGGTCGACCATCTTGTTCCATTCACGCTTCTTGTCGTAGTAGATGCGCTCAGCGTTTCTGATGCATCCAAGCATCTCGTGTGCGTTGTAGTTCATGAAGGAGAAGCCGGTTCCGGTGCTCTCGTATTCGTTGTACGGCTCGACTGTATCCTTCAGGCCGCCTGTTTCGCGAACGATCGGAAGTGTTCCGTAGTGGAGCGCCATCAGCTGTGACAGGCCGCAGGGCTCGAACAGTGAAGGCATCAGGAATGCATCGGCTGCGGCGTATATCTTGTGGGACAGCGCCTCCGAGTAGTAGATGTTCGCCGATACCTTGTTGGCGTATTTCCAGTCAAAGTGTCTAAACATGTTCTCGTAGCGTTCCTCACCCGTTCCGAGGATGACGATCTGAACGTTGTCCTGGCACAGTTCATCCATAACATACGCGATCAGGTCGAATCCCTTCTGGTCGGTCAGTCGGCTGACGATACCGATCATCATCTTCTTTTCGTCCTTATCAAGTCCGAGCTCTTCCTGAAGCGCAAGCTTGTTCTTAACCTTTTCCTTGCGGAAATCCTTGGCATTGTAAGGCTTAACGATGAACTTGTCAGTCATCGGATTGTATTCGTCATAATCGATACCGTTGACAATACCGCGAAGGTCATTGGCGCGTGCACGGAGCAGTCCGTCCAGTCCCTCACCGTAGAACGGCATCTTGATCTCTTCCGCATAAGTATATGAAACAGTTGTTATGGCATCCGCGAATACAAGTCCGCCCTTTAAAAGGTTACCGTCCTTGTAGGCCTCAAGCTTATCCGGCGTAAAGAAGTATCCGGGAAGTCCCGAAAGAGTCCTGACCGTATCAACATCCCATACACCCTGGAACTTCAGGTTGTGGATGGTCATGACCGATTTCATGTCACGGAAGAATTCTCCCTCATGAAAACGTTCCTTTAAAAATACGGGGATAAGACCTGTCTGCCAGTCGTGGCAGTGCACGATATCGGGCCTGAAATCGATAACGGGCAGGACGGAGAGAACCGCCTTTGAAAAGTATATGAACTTCTCGAGATCCCACAGAAGATCGCCGTAGGGCTTGGCTCCCGAGAAATAGAACTCGTTGTCTATGAAATAGAACATCACGCCTTCGTATTCCATCTTGAAGACGCCGACATATTTATTGTCGTTTCCGATATCCATGTAGAAGGAGGTTATATACTCCATCTTATCGGTGTACTCTTTCGACATACACAGGTATTTCGGAATGATAACGCGTACATCGAAATATCTTTTGTCAAAACACTTCGGCAGAGAGCCGACAACATCGGCAAGACCGCCCGTTTTGATAAAAGGAACACACTCCGATGCGGCAAATAAAATCTTCTTCATGAACTACCTCCTCTTACAATAACCCCTGCTTAACGTCAGTTTCCAGATGTGCTGCCAAGATAAGCCGCACGAACCTTTTCATCCTCGAGAAGTTCCTTACCCGTACCTTCCATCGTGATCTTTCCGTTCTCTATAACGTATGCCCTGTCCGCTACGTGGAGGGCCATATTTGCATTCTGTTCGACAAGAAGTACCGTTGTTCCGGCATCATGTATCTGTCTGATGATCTCAAAGATTCCCTGTACCACTATGGGTGCCAGACCGAGTGAAGGCTCATCCATCATCAGAAGTTTCGGCCGGCCCATAAGAGCACGTCCGACCGCGAGCATCTGCTGCTCGCCGCCCGAGAGCGTACCGCCCGCCTGCCAGGATCTCTCCTTCAGCCTCGGAAAATACTCATAGACCTTTTCTATATCCTCATCCAGACTGTCCTTGCGAAGATACGCACCTATGCGCAGATTTTCAATAACGGAAAGGTTTGGGAATATCCTTCGTCCCTCGGGGACCATCATCAGCCCTTTGGCAACTATATCGGCCGCATTAGCGCCCGTAATGTCCTCACCGTTAAACGTTACCTTCCCGCCAACCGGTTTTTCCAGCCCGGAGATCGTTCGAAGAGTCGAACTCTTACCCGCGCCGTTGGCACCGATAAGTGTCACTATCTCTCCCTCTTTTACATCAAAGCTTATGCCGCGTACGGCCTCAATACCGCCGTAGCTGACCTTGAGATCTTCAATCCTTAACAGTTCGCTCATATCGCTTCCTCATCCGCCACGCCAAGGTATGCCTCTATAACGTGCCGGTTATTCTGTACTTCCTCAGGAATGCCCCTTGCTATCTCACTTCCGAAATCTATAACGTAGATGTAATCCGATACGTTCATGACCAGATCCATATGGTGTTCGATCAAAAATACCGTCAGATCGTATTTTTCACGTGTCTGACGCACAAAATCGGCCAGTTCGATCGTCTCCTGCGGGTTCATTCCCGCCGCAGGCTCATCCAGAAGCAGAAGCTTCGGATTCGTTGCAAGCGCCCTTGCGATCTCAAGACGACGCTGCAGACCGTACGGAAGGCTTACCGCAAGCTCATCCTTGTATGCATCGAGTCCCTGCTCGCTGAGCAGTTCCATAGTCTCTTCACGCATGCGCTTCTCTTCCGCAAGATTTTTCCGGAAGGTGGCGGAGAAAACATTCTGATGCGCGTGCTGGTGCTTCGCAACGAGAACGTTCTCGAACACGGTCATACTCTTCCACAGACGGATATTCTGAAAAGTTCTTGCTATGCCCATTCCCGTTATCTGATCGGGTGTGGGATTAAGTACCGGATCAGACGCAAACTTGTCGGCACACTCGCCCTTGTAGTTCCTGAGCGCCTTTCCGACAGGGTGGTTTCGTACTATCGGCCTGCCCATGAACTCTATGAGTCCGTTTGTCGGCTGATATACGCCCGTTATACAGTTAAATGCAGTCGTCTTGCCTGCGCCGTTTGGCCCTATTAGGGCTATTATCTGATGTTCGGGAACATCCAGAGTCAGGTTATTTACCGACACAACGCCTCCGAACTGCATCGTTACATTTTCAAGATGTAGTGCGTTTCCCATAACCTACTGTTTCCTTTCCCGTTTTGCTCTGATCTTTCCAATGAGCGCTCCGAGGTTTATCTCCTTATCACCCATGATGCCCTGCGAGAAGAACAGCACGATGACCATGATAACGATGGAGAATATGACCATACGGAATCCGTTTCGAAGAAGCGGTACCTTAAACGCTCCGATGTACTGCTCACTGTCAAGGAAACGCAGCCACCATTCCGAACATGCCACATACAAAAACGTTGCCAGAACGCTTCCGCTTACGGATCCGATACCGCCGATGACAACTATCAGAAGTATCTCGTATGTCATGACCGATGTGAATGCCTTGGCCTGCGCGTTCGCAACGTACATGGCAAAAAGCGCACCGCCGACTCCGGCGAAAAAGCTCGATATCACAAATGACATCATCTTATGCTTGAAAAGGTTGATGCCCATCGCTTCCGCAGCTATCTCATCATCCCTTATCGATTTGAACGCACGTCCGTATGATGAGTTGATCAGAAGGACGATCAGGAGAATGCAAACCGATGATACAAGGAACGGAACGAAAGTTGACAGGCGAAGCAATGTTGCGCCAGATGCGTTTGTTATGTTAAAGCTCGAAAATGTCGTAAAGCCCTTGATCATATTTGCGCCGTTCGTTACGGGACCGAGCTTCTGCCACTGGAAGATGGCACGCAGAATCTCGGCAAATCCGAGCGTTGCGATCGCAAGATAATCACTCTTGAGCCTCAGAACCGGAATACCGATCAGATACGCAAAAAATCCGGCCACACATCCGGCAAGTATCAAAGCTATAAGACACGACAGTATCATGCCGACAGCTCCGCCGGCACCGCCCTCGCCGAAAATCGCGGCAAATGCATCCGGAAGCGAAAAATCGAATGCACAGCCTCCGAACAGATAGTAAACCTGCTCTTTTTGCGAAGCGGGAACCATAAGGATGGCGTATGTATATGCACCGAGCAGCATGAAGCCCGCCTGGCCGAGCGAAAACAGACCCGTAAAACCGTTCAGCAGGTTCATCGATACCGCAACGAGCGAATATACAGCCGCTTTTTTCAGAACCGTAAATAACGGGCTGGTCGGCTGGAACACCTGCGGAAGATTCGGTATGAACGCGCTTAAGTTTTCAAGCATGATGACCGCCAGCAGCAATATTAGAATCCGGACAAATATCCGGAGTGATCTTCGATTTTGTTTCATGATCATACCTTATCGGTCGCAGCTTCCCCGAAGAGACCCTGCGGCTTAAATATCAGGATTATTATTAAAAGTGCAAATGTAAATGCGTCAGAGAAAACGGACACGTCCCATGATGAAGGAAGTCCCTTGATTATCGTCTCGCATATTCCGATCAGGAATGCGCCGATGACAGCACCGGGGATAGAACCTATACCGCCGAATACGGCCGCAACGAATGCCTTCAGTCCGGGCATTGCGCCTGCCGTCGGTGTGATGGCGGGATAATTCGTAAAGTAAAGCACCGATCCGACTGCGGCCAGTGCGGATCCGATTATGAATGTGACTGAAATGACACTGTTGACCCTGATACCCATGAGACGGCTTGTCGCAAAATCCTTGGATACGGCCCTCATGGCCATGCCAACCTTTGTATGGTTTATCAGAAGAGTCAGCAGGTAAACAAGTGCCAGAACGAGGAACGGAGTGATGATAACAACCCATTTTGTCTGCGTTCCGGCAACACCTACCGTTGATGAAAGAAACGGGATCTCGGGATATGTCATCGGCTGTCCTCCGGTAACGTATGTAGCGGTGTTCTGCAGCAGATAGCTCACACCGATGGCCGATATCATGACCGACATTCTCGGAGCGCTTCGAAGCGGCTTATATGCCGCACGCTCTATAACAAATCCGAGTATGACCGTCATGATCAGCACGAGCGGGATCGATACCGTGATGGGCATCGTCGCGGTAAAATAAATACCCATAAGTCCCGCCACCATGAAAACATCGCCGTGTGCGAAGTTTATCAGGCGCAGTATGCCGTAAACAAGTGTATATCCTATAGCTATCAGTGCGTACTGCCCGCCTACCGATATACCGGAGAGCAATACCGAAATGACATATTCCATAAAAAATTCCCTTTATTATTCCGTATTATTTGGATGATCCGGTCTGAACCTTCTCAAATGCCCATGTTCCGCTTGCTGTATCGGCTGTCTTGATGTAAGCCGTATCACGGACTGCATCGCCTACAGCATCAAAAGCGATCGAACCTGAAACACCGTCGTATTTTACGCCCGGAATGGCTGCCTTGATGGCACCCTTATCAGGTGAGCCTGCTGCCTTGATAGCCTCAAGTGCAACATAATATGCATCGTATCCCATTGCTGTAACAGCTGAGATCGTATCGTTTCCGCCGTTAGCCGTCATAGCATTTGAATTGTGCTTGATGTAATCCTTGA
Organism: uncultured Lachnospiraceae bacterium; assembly: GCA_902775485.1. Taxonomy (GTDB): domain Bacteria; phylum Bacillota; class Clostridia; order Lachnospirales; family Lachnospiraceae; genus UBA2868. Next base: position 18,287 of record CACYMJ010000029.1, on the reverse strand, counting down.
TGCCTTTATCAAATGCCTCCGAACCGCCTTCCTGATAGAATGTCGAAACATACAGCTGAAGGTTTGTTCCCTTTGTAGCCTCAAGTACCATGTTGTCATCAAGAGTATCGGATCCGAGGAACGGAATGTCGATACCGAGTGATGAAGCCTGTTCCATGATCTGCTTTGCATATGCGATGGAAACGGGTGTGAATATTACGTCTGCGCCCTCACTCTTTGCCTTGTTAAGGTATGAAGTGAAGTCTGAGTTGTTTGTCGGGAATGAGTCGGTGATGACCTCTCCGCCTGCTGCCTCAAACACCTGCTTGAAGAATGCAACAAGACCCTGGTCATACTCGTTACCGTTCTCACCGAGGCAGTATGCCTTCTTGGCTGAGAACTTGTCCATTGCAAAGTTTGCAAGAACGTCTGCCTGGAAGTTATCGAGGAAGCATATCCTGAAGTAGTAATCGTTTCCTGCCGTAACGTTGGGGTTCGTACATGTAACACCGATCGCTGCAAGGCCTGCCTCTTCAAACTTGGGGCCGCCTGCCATTGAAACGCCTGAACCGTAAGATCCGAGAACAAGGGCAACATCCTTACCTACGAGCTCTGAAGCTGCCGAAGGAGCCTTGTCTGCCGATGAACCGTTATCTGCCATAACAAGCTCTACGTTGTATGTCTTGCCGCCTACTTCCACTGTCGGTGTCTCGGAATTGGCAAACTGCATACCGAGGATCTCTTTCTTACCGCCGGATGCCGAATCGCCTGTTGAAGGCTCAAAAACTCCGATCCTGATCGTGTCGCCCGATGCGCCTGCTCCCTGAGCCGGTGCCGCACCGCCGCACGCACAAAGACTGAGCGTCATGGCTCCTGCCATGATCAAAGCAATGATCTTTTTCATAACCTTTCCTCCTTGGTTTTACTTAAAACAAACACTTTGAAATTATAATATTATTTATAGTCTATGTCAAAAAAACACGGGCGGATTCTACCTCATTCTCGTCTCGAATTCAGAGCCGGGCATCGGCTTGTCAAAAACGAATCCCTGGATCATGTCGCAGCCCTGCCCTGCAAGGAATTCTACCTGGTCTCTTGCCTCGACGCCCTCAGCCACGGTCTTCATGTTAAGCTTTTTCGCAAGATCGATGGCTTCGGATACGACTATCTGTCCTCTTCCGGTTCCGTCATCATTCCTGAAGAACTCGGCATCGAGCTTAAGTACGTCAAGCGGCATCTCCTTGAGCGAGTTAAGCGATGAATATCCCGATCCGAAATCATCCATCGAAACGGTAAATCCGTATCCCTTCAGCCGCTCTATCGTTGTGATCAGGGCCTTCTTGTCATCAAAGAACGCGCTCTCGGTAAGCTCTATCTCGATAAGCTCATGAGGTGTTCCCGCGTCATCGACTGTATCCCTGATCTGCTCGGCAAGATCGCTCTCGATGAAATGTGCCCTTGATACATTGACCGATACCGGGACACAGTTAAAACCGGCATCGAGCCATCTGCGCTGATCCGCCGCCACGTGGCGGAGCATGTAGTGGTCTATCTCGGTGATAAAACCGTTGTTTTCAAATATCGGAATAAACTTTCCGGGACTGATCATGCCGTGCTCTTCACTCATCCAGCGGATAAGAGCCTCGGCCCCCTTGAGCTTTTCGGTCTTCGGATCGTACTTGGGCTGGTAATAGACGACAAACTCTTCATTGTCGAGTGCCTTCTGCTGGTTTTCGTGGATCATGTCCATCCACTTCTGCTCCTGTACCATCTTCTCGTCGAAGAACGCAATGGCCGAATCATCGCCCGAGATCGTGGCCCTTGCGGCACCCGCATTGTTATATTCGATCTCGATGTTCGGATTTTTCCTTGTAACCGTCCTGCCCTTTTCATCGACCGATGCGCCTATCCTGTCAACACCGACCCAGAAGCTGAACTTGTGATCGGAATTGATGACCTCAAGCTCGCTTATCATCTTCCGGATACGCTGCTCAAGGGCGTCTCTGTCATCATACCTGAGCATCGCCGCAAAATGCGCCGCACTGTGATGGGCTGCAAGTTCGCGTTTTGTGATGTTGCCTCTTATGACCTCATCAACCCTCCTGAGCATCTCCTCGCCTTCCTCGACGGAATGGCAGACGCAGAAATTCCTGTAATTGACGAACACGATATCCAGAACGGCGTATTTGTTCGCAGCATTCTTCCTGGCCCTGAGCGTGCTTTCGGCGTTTGTGATGAACCACAGCCAGTTGTGTTTTCCGGTCACCTCGTCCATGAAGAACACTTCCGTCAACTTTTTGCGCTTATGGATGTTATTTGCAAAAAAGACGACGGCAAAGATGAGCATCACTATCGTCAGGATCGCAACAGCCAGTGCCATGAACGTCAGGATCATGACCTCTCTGAAATATATTGTAAAATCGGACCTTACTATCATATGCCTGCCGTTTGAGAGCGGCACTTCAAGCCAGTAAGGGAAGGTAAGAAATCCATCCGCTGCAAGCGAGCTGTCACTGCCGGACAGCTTTGCTTTGATCTCGTGCAGGATCTTTTCTATGTCAAAACCGATCCTTCCGTGCGCTCCGGGCACGATGATCCGGTTTTCGGTATCGGGGTAAACATTGATCGTATTTCCGAGAGCATGTGCCACGATCCCCTGATCGTGCGGCATATGAACGTTTGTATCGGAAAGGCCGTCCTCAAGCTGCTGTCTGAGTTCATCCTCAAACTGCTGTCTGAGTTCATCCTCAAGCTCATTGTTTATCGAGCCGCCGGCATCTTCATTTGACGCTTCGTCCATACCGAGGATATCAATGACTCCGCCTCCTGTCAGATCGCATGTGTTCCTGCCATGTTCCCTGATGATATTCCCGTTATCATCAGTTATGATATAGACATTTCCGGCATCCTCAAGTAACCGCATAAAACCGGAGTCCGCCTCCTTCTCCGACTCTTCGAACATTTCGGCAAGCGTCCTTGCTTCGGCATATTCGTCCCTTACCTTGGAATCCGAAACATACAGCGCGAACAGTCCTATCATAAGGCCGAAGGAAGCTATCAGTATGGTGCTCATTATGAAAAATGCGACCATCGCTCCGCCGGTATACGATCTTTTTAAACTTCGAAGCTTACTCTCTTTAAGTGATGCCATGTTCTACCTCCAATCCCGTTTTGCGCTCATCCGTCTACGGACTTACGCGCTCCACGTCGTGAGTTGACAGATACGAATCGACAACGACCTTCTTGACCCTGGCCGAGAAGAACGACTCGGACAGTATCTGCGGATCCGAAAAATCATATGTATAACTGCCGTCGGCATTTTTGATAATGTCGGAAAATCTTACGGCAGCGTATGCCGTACAGGCTTTGCCGTCGGCCTGTGAAATGGTAACATCGTAAATGATATCAAGGTCATTAAACTCAAGTCCGAGCTCTCCTGCTTTTTCCGGGAACACGGTCTTAAAATAGGAACTGACGTAATTCGGATTTCCGTATTCAAACGTTGCCTTCTTGTTGATATATACGGGCACAAGATTCGCCTCGCAGAATATCCTCACACCATATTCGTTCGCATCATGGAAAGCTCCCTTTCCGGCATCTACCGCTTTTTGTATCAGATCCTTCGGAAGATCCGATGCACTCATTATATAGGCACTGTCGGAAGCTGCGGTATATTGCATCTCGCACACACCGTCGGGTGCATCGACAATAAAGCCGGTCTGTATGGCGGCTTCCTCGGGATAGCGTGCACGGATCGTGACAATATCACCGGTCGCATAGTATTCCCTGGCATCGACGATCTCAAATGTCATCTGTTTTATAAGAGGCTGCTCGCTTGGATTGGCTATTGAGATCTGAAGCATAGGCGAAACTCCGGAAAATGATACTTCAAGATCGGCAAAAACCTGCTCGGGCGAGAGTTTTGTAACATTCTGAAGCCCCTCTACCGTAACCTGCGCCGTCGTATCCGTTATATCCAGCTTCAGCTTATCGGCAAGTTCTCTGTCACAGTTTGCCGTAACGGTCAGCACGTTGCCGTTTGAAAGTCCGACGCTTTGCGGAAGCTGGAATGACAGGCTCTGCCTGAATGCCGCATAGTCCGCATCCTCGACCTGTGATGTATGAAACCACGCACTCTCATACTCGTCCTTAAGCTTCGTCATAAGCTCGTCAACAGCAGCTTCATCCATCGAAACGGCTGCCACGCCGTCGTTGTTAAATCCCGTATATTCTATCTTCGCGAGCTGCGCGATGTTCGCCGACGCATAAGGAAGTGAGAGTATCGCACGCATGACGATGAACGTAACCAAAATAAACAGTAGCGCAAAGATGAGGATGATGATCCTTCTCCTGCGCTGCCTTCTGGCTCCCACTCTCTGTTTGCGTCTTCTGATCCCTCCTGAGGGGATCCGGTCTCTTCTGTCTGTCTGATTCAAATCCTGCTACCTTTTATCCGGGCGGTCATATGACCGTTTCAGTTCAGCGGCGTTTTTTCTGACCGCATCAGTTATGCTGCTTCCGGCAAGCATCCTTGCAAGCTCCTCAACCGAATCGTCGTAGGAAAGCTCACGGACGCTCGTACTCGTATGATCGCCGTCGGCCGATTTTTCTATCAGAAAATGCGTTGTTGCATGACTGGCGATCTGGGGGAGATGCGTTATCGCTATAACCTGGTGCGTAGCGGCGATATCGGCCATCCTGTCCGCCACCAGCTGGGCCGTCTTTCCGCTTATGCCCGAATCTATCTCATCAAATATAAGCGTTCCGATACTGTCACGCTTTGCGAGCACCGATTTGAGGGCCAGCATTATCCTTGAAAGCTCGCCGCCCGATGCAACACCTGTCAGAGGCTTTAACTGTTCTCCGGGATTAGTTGAGATCATAAATTCGACATCATCGTATCCCCTGCGCGTTATCTTATCCTCATCGGAAGTTATCGCTATCTCGAATCTCGCATCGAGGAAATTCAGTCCCCCAAGCGCCGATACGATCTCTTCCGACAGGATCTTAGCCTCTTTTGTCCTGATATCCGAGATGCGTTTGCAGCTGTCAAGGAGCTGTATGTGAAGATCATCTTTTCTGATCCTCAGGTCTTCAAGATATGTCTCATAGTCCGACAGTTTATCGACCCTTTCGGACTCCTGTGCAAGTCTTTCACGTATCGCCTCTATAGTCTGACCGTATTTGAGCTTAAGACTGTTTATGACATCAAGCCTTTGTGATGCCCTCTCATAATCCTCGGGAGAGAACTCAAGACTGCCTTCATAGTCGTTAAGCGATCTGATGCAGTCGGCAAGAAGATCATCGGCAGCAAAGAGCTGTTCGTATATTCCCGATGCCTTCGGATCCATATCCGATATCCGCCGCATCTGCGAAAGAGCATGGCTTATCATCGAGGCTGCACTGCCCGTATCGGATGAAAGGATGCTTACGACTTCTCCGAGCATCTGCGCGATGTTGCGCGAATTGTTCATGCGCCTGAAATCTTCCTCGAGTTCGATGTCTTCCCCGTCCTTAATGTCCGCAGCCTCGATCTCGTTTACGACATATCTCGAATAATCAAGGTCAGCGGCCGCAGAATCCTTTGATGCGACTGCCGTTTCATACTCGTCTGCGGTCTTTTTGTATTCGTCGTATATGCTTTCTAGTTTACATAACTCATCAGCCAGTGATTCGTCACAGAAAGAGTCGAGCATCAGAGCGTGGTTTTTCCTGTATAGCAGCGACTGGTGTTCATGCTGTCCGTGAATATCTATGAGATGCTCGGCTATATCGCGTATACGGGACGCGGGAACTGTCTCCCCGTTGACCTTGCAACTCGATTTGCCCTTTACTATCCGGCGCTGAAGGATGACCTGGCCTTCGGTTAACATAACGTCAAGATCTTCAAGCGCCCTTCTCGTCCTGTCATCATCTACAAAAAACACGAGTTCAGCCAGGGCGTAGTCGCTGCCATCCCTTACCATGTCGGCATTCATCCTGCATCCGAGGGCAAAATTTACCGAATCGATGATTATGGACTTGCCGGCACCCGTCTCGCCGGTCAGTATGTTCAGGCCGTCGGAAAGGTTGATCTCGACATCGTCAAGCAGCGCTATGTTTTTGACATGTATACTGCAAAGCACTAACTCTCTCCTCCCGCCAGACTTTCTATCATCTGTACCACCTCTTCAACATCCCCGCTTGAGCGTATCGCACACATTATCGTATCATCTCCGGCTATACAGCCGACCATTTTCGGGATGTTCATCGAATCTATTGCCGCAGCAACGGCCATGGCCATTCCCGATACGGTCTTGATCACAAGTATGTTAGATGCAGCCTCCATGGATACAAAGCCCGCACGAAGTATGCCGGTCAGCCTGTCACCATCAAACGACTCCCTCGGGGTTAAAGCATAACACTGCCTGCCGGATGCGGACGGTACCTTTTTTAAGTTGAGCTGCCTGATATCTCTTGAGACCGTAGCCTGCGTTACATTAAAACCTGCCCGGCTAAGCAGCTGGGCAAGCTCTTCCTGTGTCTCCACTTCGGTATTTGAGATTATCTCCATTATCTTCTGATGTCTGTAATTCTTCATGCCAAAAGTTAACCCATCTTTCTCGCCAGAACCTCAAGGAAGCTCTCACGGCTTAACTTGATCAGCCTTACGGACGCTTCGGCCTTTCTTATGACCACCTCATCCTCATTGGAAAGAGGAAAATCAACGGCTCCGTCAAAATACACGCCTGCCGTCCTGATACGTCTGCCCGCAGGCTTCGTTAAGCGGATAACAACGGTATCCGCAGCCGAGAGCACTACCGAACGGCTGACTACCTCAAGCGGGCAGATCGGCGTGAGCACGATCATGGAAGATCCCGGTTCGACTATCGGGCCTCCCGCCGACATATTGTATGCCGTCGATCCGGTAGGGGTCGCAACTATCACACCGTCTCCGGATATCGTGGTAAGGTGCGTTCCGTTTACCTCTATCGTGAAATATCCGACGCTGGAGCCGGATGTCTTGACGACTATATCGTTGACAGCGTAGACGCCTCCCATGTTCTTACCGTCGATAACAGGCGTTCCTGAAAGCAGCATCCTGTCGACTATCTCGTAGTCATCGTTTATCAGTTTATCAAGTGCCTGTGTTATTTTTTCGACTTCCACTTCGGCGAGGTATCCGAGATGCCCCATATTGACTCCTATCATCGGTATCCTGCCGGGTGCGAGCAGCCGTGCACACTGCGTGATCGTACCGTCACCGCCGAGAACGATGACAGCCTCGGTTTCGTCATTCAGATGTCTGATCCGGCATATCTGCTTGCTGTCCGGATCACTGTCCCGCTCGATCGCCGTAAAATCACACGTGCAATTCCTGCTTCTTAAGTATTCGGTGATCTTTTCAGCCATCTCCGCGCCGGGATCTCTGCTCTCATTTGTTATGACAAAAAAGCTTTTCATCCGTTATCTATAACCTCTCAAATGCCGTATCGACTGTTATTTTTATTGATTCCTTAAGGGTTTCGGCCTTGGACTCGCCGTTCTTCTCAAGCAGTACCAGATATTCTATATTGCCCTCGGGACCTTTTATCGGTGAATATGAAAGCATCCGGGGGGCGAAGCCGCATTCATCCGCAACATCGATGATCCGGGCTATGACCTCTTCGTGGACATTCCTGTCCCTGACAACGCCCTTCTTGCCTACCTGCTGCCTTCCCGCCTCAAACTGCGGTTTGATCAGGCAGACCATCTCCGCATGTTCCGAAAGCAGCGGATATGCCGCGGGAAGTATCTTGTCAAGTGATATGAACGATACGTCCGCAGACGCAAATTCTATCGGATCGGCTATCATATCAGGTGTTATGTACCTGAAGTTTGTCTTTTCCATGCACACGACTCTCTCGTCGTTTCGAAGCTTCCATGCAAGCTGTCCGTGTCCGACATCAACGGAATAGACCTTTTTGGCCCCGTTTTGCAGCATACAGTCCGTAAACCCTCCCGTCGAGCTGCCTATATCCATGCAGATCCTGCCCTCGAGGTTTACATAAAATTCCGATATGGCCTTTTCAAGCTTCAGACCTCCTCGGCTGACATATTTTAACGGATTTTCCTTTATGATGATATCTTCGGTATCTTCATCAAACGAAGATCCGGCCTTATCCTCGCGGACTCCCTTTACGAACACGTTACCGCTCATTATCAGGGCTTTTGCCTTCTCCCGCGACTGCGCAAGGCCTCTGTTTACAAGGATAACGTCAAGGCGTTGTTTCATTGAGTATCTTCTCCACTATGCTCTCGCAGTCGATCCCGACCTCATGCGCCAGAACGTTGACGTTCCCGTGCTCGACATAATCGTCCGGAAGTGCGCATACAAGTATGCGGACTCCTATCTCATGATCATCGGCGTAAGCCCTTATATGTTCTCCGAAGCCTCCGCTTGCGACATTTTCTTCCATTGTTACGATCAGGCTGTGCTGCTTTGCCAGATATGAAACCATCTCCCCGTCTATGGGCTTTACAAACCTCGCATTTACCAAAGTCACGTGCATTCCGTGCTCTTCCTTCAGGACGTCCCTGACCTTTTCGGCTGTCTTGACCATGCTGCCCACCGCAAAAAGGGCTATCTGCGATTCCTCGTATATGATCTCGCTCTGACCGTAAATGATCGGTTTTCTGTACTCCTCCAGGCCGTCGTATGCCAGGCCTCTCGGATATCTGACCGCCACCGGACCGTCATATCTGACCGCAAACTTTAACATATCTGACAGTTCCCACTTGTTCTTCGGAGCCATCACCGTCATGTTCGGTACGCATGATAAATATGACAGATCGAATATCCCCTGATGAGTCTCACCGTCGGCGCCGACTATGCCTGCGCGGTCTATCGCAAACACAACATGGAGTCCCTGGATACAGACATCATGTATGATCTGATCGTATGCCCTCTGCAGGAACGAAGAATAGATGGCAACTATAGGGATAAGGCCGCCCGCCGCCAGTCCCGCGGCAAACGTAACGGCATGCTCCTCAGCGATACCCACATCAAAAAACCTCTCCGGGAATTTTCTTGAAAAACGCTTCAGTCCCGTACCGTCAGGCATGGCCGCCGTTATCGCGCAGACATTCGGATTACGCTCCCCGAGCTTTATCACTACCGTTGAGAATACATCCGTATAATTGGCCTTCGTCCTGTTTACCGCCGGCAGTCCCGTTTCGATATCAAACGGCTCCGCACCGTGGAACCTTGCCGGATGACGTATCGCCGGTGCATATCCTCTTCCCTTCTGGGTCAGCACATGCACTATAACGCACTTCGGATATCTCCTTGCCTCCTTAAACACCTTGACCATGGCCTTTATGTCATGTCCGTCAACGGGTCCGAGATAGGTGATGCCCATATCCTCAAAAAACATGCCGGGTACTACCAGCTGTTTGAAACTGCTCTTGTATTTTTTCAGCTTGTCAACGACTGCCTCGCCGCCCGGGAACTTGTTGAGCGCATCCTCAAGTCCCATCTTGAAGTTACGGTATGCATCAGCCGTTCTGATGTCCTGAAGATAACTTGATACGCCGCCGACGTTCTCGGCTATGGACATATTGTTGTCGTTGAGCACTATAACGTAATTGGTCTTAAGGTCGGCAGCATTATTGAGCGCTTCGTAGGCCATTCCGCCGGTAAGGGCTCCGTCACCGATGACGGCAAATACGCCGTAATCCTCTCCCGCAAGGTCTCTTGCCTTGGCGAGGCCGAGTCCGGCCGAAATGGATGTCGAGGAGTGTCCCGTATCGAACGCATCGCAGTTTGATTCGCGTCTTTTGGGAAAACCGGACAGTCCGCCGTATTTTCTGAGCTTGTCGAACTCATCCTTACGTCCGGTAAGTATCTTGTGGGTATAGCTCTGATGTCCGACATCCCAGACTATACGGTCCTTCGGAAGGTCGGCGACCAGATGCAACGCCATCGTAAGCTCGACGGCACCGAGATTCGACCCGAGATGCCCTCCGTTCACGCTTATCTTTTCAATGAGAAAATCCCTGATCTCCTGCGCAAGATCGTCAAGATCTCCCACGCCCACATCCTTTATGTCATTTGTCTGATTGATGGAATCAAGTATCATTCCATATCACTCCCTGCTAAATACATCTGTTCCTGCCGCTACTCTTCCTCATCCGGTGCAGCCGACAGCTCTTCTACCTTTTTTTCGACGTCCTCTATGATCTTTTTGCACCCCTCAAGGAGCACCATGCCTTCCTTATATACATTAAACGATTCTTCAAGAGGCATGTCATCATCGGACAGTCTGTCCATTACTTCATCAACTTTTTCAAATGTCTCTTCAAGTGTCATATTTCCCTCTTTTCCACTCTCGTTGCGGTCGCCTCTATCAGCCCCTCCCGCATCGTAAGTTTTAATGTATCGCCGGCTTTAACCTTTGTTACATCTGTTATTTTATTACCGCCTGCATCGGTCACCGCGGCAAAACCGTGTCCTATCTTCTCGATCGGTGAGAGCGCCCTGTATTTTTCCAGATATATGCTCATCCGGTGTTTTGATAAATCCAGTCTTTTTCTCATCAGACTCTCAAGCCGTTCGCGCCTTCCGGCATATTCCATCTTCTGGAGCCTGACCTTTGACTGCGGACTGAGCGCATCCATCCTGAGCTTCTTCTGTGCCAGCGTTGAATATGCCCGTTCTATTCGCCTTTGGATCATCCTTTCCATGGACATGAGCCGCATGTTGACATCCCGGACGAACTCCTCATAAAGGAATACCGTAAGCTCAGCCGCCGCTGACGGTGTCGGTGTATGCGCATCCGCGACCAGGTCTGTTATCGACTCATCATCGCCGTGTCCTACCGCGGAAACTATCGGTATATCGCAATTGAATATGGCATTTGCGAGATCCTCGTTGTTAAATGCCGACAGATCCTCTTCACTTCCGCCGCCGCGTCCGATGATGATGACATCCACTCCTTCGCGGGCAAGCTTTTCTATTCCGTTTATGATCGACTGTGCCGCCCCGTCTCCCTGCACCACGGCAGGCTCGAGGACGATCTCAACATGCGGATTCCTTCTGGCAGCCACCTGTCTGATATCATGTATGACCGAACCTGTAGGCGAGGTGACTACCCCGATCCTGAACGAATATTTCGGAATCGGACGCTTATAGGTATCGGAGAACATCCCCTTCTCCTCAAGCCTCTTTTTGAGCTTCTCAAGCTCCTCATGCTGTGCGCCCTCTCCGGCCTTTTTTATGCTCCTGACGTATAACTGATAATCACTGTTTTTCTCATATGTATTAACGCTTCCAGCGGCTTCGATCTTATCGCCCTTTTGAAGAGTCCATGTCATCCTGGCGGCATTTGATCGAAACATCACTGCCGAGAGTATTCCGGTTTCATCTTTTAAAGTGAAATAAATGTGACCTGAGGAGTGATGCTTTACATTACTCACCTCTCCCGCTACGATAACAGACTGCAGGAAATAATCCTGCGAGAACATATTCTTGATATAGGCATTGATCTGCCCGACAGTATATATATTCATAAAAACTATTTGGCAAGAGAGGCAAGGATACCGTTCACAAACGGTCCCGAAGAATCCCCGCCGAATCTTTTGGACAGCTCCACCGCTTCATCGATGGCAACTCCCACAGGTATATCATCATCATAAAGCATCTCATAAACGGCAAGTCTGAGTATCGACAGTTCCACTTTGCCCAGTCTCGAAATGCTCCAGCCCTTTGCCGCCTTATCGATCTTTTCGTCTATCTCCTGAAGATGACTGATTATCTTATCGTACTTGTCCGTAATGTACGCCCTGTCCTGTTCGGATACATCCGAACCGGTGCTTTTCAGATCATCCTCGGCAAATCCGTCATCAAAATACAGACGTACCTGTTCGGGCATATCTTCTATGGGATTAAACTCTATTCGGAACAGGAGCCTGAACAGATGCTCCCTAACAAGAGATCTTGTCATTTGATCTTACCGCCCGGTCCTTACTTCAGATCCACACTTGCTATGCGAACGTTGATGTCGGATACTTCAAGGCCCGTCATGTTCTCGATGGATGTTCTGACCCGCTCCTGTACGGCCTTTCCGACCTTGGGAAGGGAAAATCCGTATTTGACCGCTATCGCCATATCAACGGATACGATCCTGTCGCATACCTCAACCCTGATATCCTTGGAATAATTCTTCATCCCGACGATATTCTTCAGTTCGTTCGGCTTGGTATCACCGATAACATACGAAACCCCGTCAATCTCGCCTGCCGCGATGACAGCGATGTTTGCAACGACCTCATCGCTGATCCTTACGTCACCGAGTACATCGTCACATACAGCATAGTTTTCTTCCATCAATTTTTCCTCCGGATGAACCTTATCTTAAAAAAACGTTACTAATGATTTTAACACAACACCGCCTATTTTCATAGCGAAATCATCATCAAATTTCTTTCGGGAAACTCGACATACTTAACATTTGTTTTTCCCATATATTCAAATATCCTCTGATCGTTAAAGAGGTGTTTTTCCATTTTGGAGAAGGTGTCGGGCGAATCGGCCTTAAAGAAAACGCATGACTCTCCCGAAGCGTATGCCGCCTCAAATGCCCGCACAAACTGTTCGGGATCCACCGCCGTAAAATACAGGCCCTCGTGCCGGTAGTAATTATCCTGCATGCTGTTGCAGTGCGGCATCCTGACGACCGGCTCGCTCTCATGCGTCTCTTCCATCGTGGCATCATCCACCATGAAAAACTCGTAGCTCACCCCGATATCCTGCGACACGGAACCGTCATCGCTCTGAAGCGTGATCACCGCATCTCCCCACGTGACATCGACGTTATAATACATGCCGTTACATCTGACTATGTTCCATACATGCCCGCCCCACTGTGCGTTTTCGGCATTGGAGAGGTCCTCCCGGGAAGGCACGCCGTTCTGTCCGCATGCTTTTCCGTTAACGAGCGTACAGAACACGCCCATGCGCCCAAGTATCAGCTGCATCGCCTTTGTATAACCTTGACAGACCGTCTGTCCGTTTTCGACAACGCTCAATATGTTCTGGTTATTCTCGGAATCGGGAACATATCTGTTGTTCCTGATCAGATATTCATATACATATTTTATCTTCTCATAATCCCCGGCGCCGGCGGGACATGATGCGATACACCGCTGCACATAGTTCTCGACCTCTTCGCGTTTGGATTCAACCTCCTTTTTGGAAAGCGTGTATGTTCCCGAAAAGACGATCTTGCGAAGTTCGCTGCCGCTCATGTATTTGCCTATCGAATAGCCTTTGACGTAAAAGATCTCGGGATGATCGACCATTACCGCACGAAAGGCCAGATCTATCTCATCCGTGTCCCTGCTGGACAGTTCCACTTTTTCAAGCATATCTGCGAGTATGGAATATATCTCGAGGTAGCAGTTCCTGGCGGATTCGTTAAGCTCCGTATATGCAAATCCGTCCTCGCTGTGCATGACAAGATCACGTGCGGACTGTGCCAGGTTTGATTCGGGAAGCGATGCCCGGTTGTCCTCGGCCTCCGACTCTTCGATGACATCAACGGAAGTCTCGTGGACATCGCCGTCAACATCTATGACCTTGATGGAACCCGAATGGCTGCCTGCATCGTCAGACTTCGGGATCAGCGGCTGTTCCTGCGTTATCACATTATCCTCCGCATCCGGGATAAGTGAGGAAATGCCGCATCCGCACAGGTTTCCAATGATCAATGATGTTATTATAACGTATGCTATTTTTCCGGTAAGCTTAGTTCCTTGAGAATTCTTCAAGTTCCAGGCCCTCATTTCTCTCAAGCGTCATACCGATGCTCCAGCTGTTGATGAACAACAGCAGCGGTCTGTCCTTAAGATCCGTCACCTTCTTCATATCACTTGTTCCGGTGAGCTTATCCATATCTATGTCACGGTTTGCTATCCATCTGATATGTTCATACGGAAGCGTGTCCATCCGTATCTCTACATTGTATTCGTTCTCAAGTCTGTATTTGAGCACTTCAAACTGCAGGACTCCGACAACCCCCACGATTATCTCCTCAAGTCCCGTGTTCAGTTCGTGGAATATCTGAATGGCACCTTCCTGTGCTATCTGCGTGATCCCCTTAACGAACTGTTTTCTCTTCATCGTATCTATCTGGCGCACTCTCGCGAAATGCTCGGGCGCGAACGTGGGGATGCCTTCAAATGCAAACTTCGTATTCGGCGCGCACACCGTATCCCCTATCGAGAATATGCCCGGATCGAACACTCCTATGATGTCTCCGGCATATGCCTCATCAACTATATGCCTCTCGCTCGCCATCATCTGCTGTGGCTGGGAAAGGCGCATTACCTTCTGTCCCTGGACATGCAGCACTTCCATACCGGCATTAAACTTTCCGGAACATATGCGCATGAATGCTATCCTGTCGCGGTGTGCCTTGTTCATATTGGCCTGTATCTTGAAAACAAACGCGGAAAACTCGCCCTCGACCGGATCGATTATACCGATATCGGCCTTTCTGGCAAGAGGAGCGGATGTCATCTTCAAAAAATTCTGCAGAAATATCTCTACACCGAAATTGGTAAGTGCCGATCCGAAAAAAACCGGCGAGAGCATTCCGGCATCGACCTCCTCCTGATCGAACGGGCTTCCCGCGCCGTCGAGCAGTTCAACATCTTCCATCAGTTTATCAAAAGAGGCCTGTCCGAGAACGGATAAAAGCTTATCCTTGTCGGCAAGCGAAATGACCTCGGCATTACCCTCTTTTGTACCCTTCTGGGTATCGGAATATACGACCACCGATTCGCTGCGTCTGTCAAAAACACCCTTGAAATCCTTACCCGATCCTATGGGCCAGTTCATCGGACACGTCGGTATGCCCAGTTCGTTTTCAATATCATCGAGCAGTTCGAACGGATCGCGCGCATCCCTGTCGAGCTTGTTCATAAATGTAAATATAGGTATCTTTCTCATCGCGCAGACCTTGAAAAGCTTTCTCGTCTGCGGCTCCACGCCCTTTGCGGCATCTATGACCATGACCGCCGAATCGGCTGCCATCAGCGTTCTGTACGTATCCTCCGAGAAATCCTGGTGGCCCGGTGTATCAAGTATGTTGATGCAGAATCCGTCGTAATTAAACTGCAGAACGGATGATGTTACCGAAATACCTCTTTCCTTCTCTATCTCCATCCAGTCCGAAACGGCATGTCTTGCGGTTGCCTTTCCCTTAACGGAGCCGGCCAGGTTGATCGCGCCTCCGTATAAGAGGAATTTCTCCGTCAGGGTCGTCTTACCGGCATCCGGGTGGGAGATGATAGCAAATGTTCTCCTCTTTTCTATCTCATTCTTCAGATTTTTATCCGCCATGTGTGAAATTCCTTTGTTCCTTGTATTTTTTTATTTTATTACATATGTAATTTTACCGGATTTTCTGTTGACCGTACCGGTCGTTTATTTTTATCACCAAATATCATGTTCGTGACCGTTATTTATTGTGGCAGATCCGCGATAATGCGTCATATATGTACGATATATGGAATTTATCGTTAAATAACGTTGCTATTTATCACTTTGTCGAAATTCACAGGATATTTGTGCCTGCAACCTTTGATATCTCGCCATCCGGCAGTCCGAGATACGTCAGGACCGATGCGGCTATGTCCGCAAAGGTCGGCCTCGTGCCCAGACTTCCGCCTTTTGTGCCCTTTGCCGGCTTGAAATCGCGTCCGCAGCACAGAAGCGGCACATACTCTCTCGTATGGTCCGTCGTTTTGGTATAACCGGGATCGCATCCGTGATCGGCGGTTATCATGAGGATATCATCATCGCGAAGCTTTTCCGTTATCGCAGGAAGCGCATCGTCAAAATACGCAACAGCCTTTGCATATCCGTCAATATCGCGCCTGTGTCCGTAGAGCATGTCGTAATCAACGAGATTTACGAACAGAAGTCCTTCAAAATCCCTGTCCAGATATTCGATCGTCCTGGCTATTCCGTCCTCGTTTCCCGAGGTATATGTGTATTCGGTAAGTCCCTTTCCGGCGAAAATATCGTGGATCTTTCCTATTCCTATGGTATCCTTTCCGTTTTGGGACAGTACGTCGAGCATCGTATCCCTGGGCGGTACGAGCGAGAAATCGTGCCTTCTCGGCGTCCTTACATAATTACCGCTTGTACCTTCAAAAGGCCTTGCGATGACTCTTCCGACTCCGTGCCGGCCGGTAAGTATCGCCCTTGCCATCCTGCATATGTCATAAAGCTGCTCGGGAGGCACAACATCCTCGTGTGCGGCTATCTGAAAAACCGAATCGGCTGATGTATATACGATAAGATCGCCCGTCCTGACATGTTCGTCGCCGTAATCGTTTATGACCTTGGTACCTGAATAGGGCAGGTTGCACAGCACCCCTCTTCCGGTCTTTTCCTTGAATTCATTTATGACTTCATCCGGAAATCCGTTCGGATATGTAGGCAGCGGCTCGGGAGAGATGAGTCCCGCTATCTCCCAGTGTCCGATCGTTGTATCCTTTCCCATCGAGCTCTCCCGAAGTCTTGCATATGTGCCGCTCGGTACTATGCTCATCTCGGGGATCGTACGTGCCGTTTTAACGCCGTCTGCGGCAAACAGTCCCATTTTCGCAAGGTTTTGTGCCCTGAAATATTCGCTCCTTGTGCAGGAAGCCAGGGTATTTGTCCCTTCATCCCCGAAAGCGGCAGCATCAGGTTCCTCGCCGATACCGAAACTGTCCATTACGATGAGTATCACTCTTTTTCCCACTTTTATGTCCTTTCTGCGATAACCGTCGCAAAATCAGTGCATTATTCGAATAATTTTATCATATGAACGCCGTATTGTTAAGGAAAAAGCGCAAATAACACAGGATATGAATATACGCAAATTGTATGAAAATTCTTTAGTCGCAGAAACAATTATCGGAATTTCACATAATTTGATTGTTTTATCCACATTTTGTAACCCGACATCAAAAATTCGTTCGAAACGGAAAATTATGTAAAATCATTTTTTTGAAAAGCGCCCTGTTTTTCACGTTTTATAACACTTGTCATTCTTATATTTCGAATTATTATTGTATGTTTAAATATTTCTCGCTTTTGTGGATATCTCGACATTTCCCACATTTTTTACTTTTATAACGTCAGAAATGTTATCATGCCCTTCACGATATACATACGTTTTTTATTATAATTTTCTGACAATTACATCAGATATCGTTAAAGCATCAAAAAAGCTCCCCGGATCCGGAGAGCTTTTGATCATAACTTTTTGTATCTTATACGTCCTTGATACTGAATGACATCCTGCCCATCTTGTCCTTGCCGAGGCATTTAACCGTTACAACATCTCCGAGTGTCAGGACATCCTCAACGTGGTTGATCCTCTCCTTGGCGATCTTGGAAATGTGTACCATTCCCTCCTTGCCGGGAGCGAACTCAACGAATGCGCCGAATTCCTTGATCGATACGACCTTACCGGTGAATATCTGGCCTGCTTCGAACTCTGTCGTGATGATCTTGATCATCTCGATGGCCTTGTCCATGCCGGCCTTTTCGGTACCGCAGATGCTTACTGCACCGTCATCGGTAATATCTATCCTTACGTTGCACTGCTCGATGATCGCATTGATCGTCTTACCGCGCTGTCCCACAACATCACCGATCTTCTCGGGATCGATCTTGATCTGTACGATCTTGGGAGCGTATTCATTCACGCTCTCACGGGGAGCTGCGATCGCAGGCTTCATGCAGTTATCCATGATGAAGAGCCTTGCCTCACGGCATCTTGCTATAGCGCCCTCAACGATGGGTCTTGTAAGACCGTGGATCTTGATATCCATCTGGATAGCCGTGATACCGTCGGTCGTACCGGTTACCTTGAAGTCCATGTCACCGAAGAAGTCCTCGAGACCCTGGATATCTGTAAGCAGTACAAAATCATCATCCGTATCTCCGGTCACAAGACCGCAGGAGATACCGGCAACCATCTTTTTGATCGGAACACCGGCTGCCATAAGCGACATACAGCTTGCACATGTGCTGGCCATTGATGTTGATCCGTTACTCTCAAATGTCTCAGATACGCATCTGATCGCATAAGGGAATTCCTCTTCCGAAGGAAGCACGGGGATAAGGGCTCTTTCAGCAAGAGCACCGTGTCCGATCTCACGTCTTCCGGGGCCTCTTGAAGGCTTTGTCTCACCTACCGAATATGAAGGGAAGTTGTAGTGATGGATGTATCTCTTCGATGTCTCGAATGAATCAAGTCCGTCAACCTTCTGCATATCCGAAAGAG
>CACYMJ010000028.1 GCA_902775485.1 uncultured Lachnospiraceae bacterium | reverse complement strand
TTCATCCTGAGCCAGGATCAAACTCTCTAATAAAGTTTGTTAAACCATTGCTGGCTTTGTTTCGTTTCCGAATAAAAATTCTTTTATAAAGGAATTTTCAAGGTTGGTTGTACTATTTCATTTTCAAGGTGCACGTTTACGGAGAAGGAGGGATTTGAACCCTCGCGCCGCTATTAACGACCTACTCCCTTTCCAGGGGAGCCCCTTCGGCCAGCTTGGGTACTTCTCCATGGTCGATAGATAGAAACACCGTACCCGCTCAGGCGGCGCTCTGAAACTAATGTCGCTCGGCCATTAGAAATCGCTTCGCGATGGGCCTCGCGGTGCAGGAAGGGATCCGGCCGCTTTGCGGCCACCTTCCTACATATACGGAGAGGATGGGATTCGAACCCATGTGCCCGTGAAGGCAAACGGTTTTCAAGACCGCCTCGTTATGACCACTTCGATACCTCTCCATGTCTGTTTTCAGCATAAAAAAACAAGCGCACTGAAGTCAGTGCAACAAGTATTCTACCAAACCTGTATATCGCTGTCAATTACAATTTGGCAATACTTTGAACTTTTTTTGAAATGAAAGTTTTATGACCGGTCAGCCGACAAATTGGAATACGCAAAACGCAGCATATACAACAAGAAGGACTATCCCCTGTACGCGCGAAAGCTTTCCCCGGATTATCGCCGGCACGGTCATAAATGCCATGACAGCAAACATCAGCGGGATATCCACGACAAACGACGACGGAAAACCTGCGATCTTTTTTTCCACCGGAACTTTAAACGGTGAGAGCGTGCATGACATTCCCGATACGAGAACGAGATTGAACAGGTTTGCACCGATCACGTTTCCGAGCGAGAGCGACCCATACCCTTTTGCAAGAGATGTTATCGCCGTGACCAGTTCGGGAAGCGATGTTCCGAGAGCCACAAATGTCAGCGCTATAACGGATTCAGGTACTCCGAGCGCCGAAGCGATCAGTGTTCCGTTATCCACAAGAAGCCTTGCACCTACAGCGATAAGTGTTGCTCCCACAACAAGCAGCACGATCAGCAGGCCGAGCTTTCGCTCTTTTTCGTCATCAGACGGCTGTGCGGCATCATCCGGCGAAGTGATCGCCTGTCTTACCGTGATTATCATATATACAACGAACATTATAAGCAGTATCACGCCGGTAAGCCGCGAAAAGAATCCCGAAATATATGCAACCGCACAGTAAAAAGCTGCTGCCGCAAAGAAAAAGCATGTAGGCATGATGAGCGATTTTCTGTCTATTGAGGACGGTTTTACGGCTATCGTGATCGCCGCAATAAGCGCCGTGTTGCATATGATCGAGCCGATCGCGTTTCCGTACGCGATCTCGCCGTGTCCCATAACGGCCGACGATGCCGATACCATGACTTCCGGAAGCGTCGTTCCAATCGATACGACCGTTGCGCCGACGAGCATCTGAGGCATATTGAATCTGCGTGCGATACCTGCAGCTCCATCAACAAACCAGTCTCCGCCCTTAATAAGGCATGCCAAACCAACTATAAACAGCAAAACCGGTACTAACACTTTAACATCCTCCCAATTCCCGACTTATCCGGCATATTCCGGAAGAAGGCATTTTGCCAACACGATATCATCCGGAGTAGTAACCTTTATGTTTCTGTAATCTCCCATCACAAGTCTGACCTTCCGGTCCGAAAACAATTCAAGCACCATGGCGTCATCCGTTATCTGAACTCCCTTTTGCTTCAGATCGTTCTCGGACTCCATGAGCTTGCTGTACGCATCATAAATCTCGTAAAAATCGAATGTCTGCGGTGTCTGCATCAGCCACACCCGGTCGCGCGGGATCGTTTCCACCGCAAATCCCCCTGTATCGGACACCTTTACGGTATCCTTTACAGGAACGGCAACAACGCACGCCCTGTCCGTCAGCACGCTCTCATATGCGCGTGTTATGACCTCACCCGTCACAAAAGGCCGCGCCCCGTCGTGTATGAACACTATATCGCACGGTTCACGGTTATCTCCTTCGGCAACGCACCTGAGTGCCTTAAGAGCGTTATATACACTGTGATAGCGCTCCAGTCCGCCCGCAACCACGCTGTGCACCTTGGAAAAACCGTATTTATCAACTATTTCCGCAGAAACATATTCCCTGTCTTCTTCGCTGCAGACAAGGACGATCTCGTCAACAAAGCTGTCCGAAAAAGCCTTCAGGCTGTACCAGATAAGCGGATAACCGCCGATATCCTGATACTGCTTCGGTCTGTCTCCTCCGATCCTCGTTCCGCGTCCTGCTGCCAGTATTATCGCCGCTGTTTTCTTTTCCATAAGCACCCGTCCCCTTTTTATAACCGATTACGCCAAAACCGCCTGCTACATCTTCAGATTGGGGATCGCATTTAGCGACCAGTTTGCAAAATTGCCTCTTATATATTCATGATACGCCGCAACTCCGATCATTGCGGCATTATCCGTACAAAATACCGGTGAAGGACAGTAAAATCTGACATTTTCCTTTTCGCACATTTCCTTCATGCTCTTTCGCAGCGCAGAGTTGCTCGCCACACCGCCCGCAAGCGCAAAATCTTTTACTTTATACTCCCTAACAGCAGTCTGTGCATGCTCACAGAGCACATCAACGACAGCCTTCTGAAACGATGCGGCAAGATCATCGGGATTTACGCTCTCACCCTTCATTTCGGCATGATTAAGATAATTTAAGACCGCGCTTTTTAATCCGGAGAAGCTGAAATCATACTCACTGTCTCCGACCTTTGCCTTAGGAAACTCTATTGCCTCGGGATCGCCTCTTTTTGCGGCCGCATCAATCTTCGGGCCTCCCGGGTAACCGAGTCCGATCGCCCTTGCCACCTTGTCAAAAGCCTCACCGGCCGCATCATCCCTAGTACGCCCCAGCACCTCATAAGTGCCGTAATCACTTACGTTTACAAGATGCGTATGTCCACCCGACACAACAAGCGACATAAATGGCGGCTTCAGTTCGGGATTCTCAAGGTAATTGGCGCATATATGACCGTGGATATGGTGTACCCCTATAAGAGGAAGTCCTGCCGCAAAAGCGATCGCCTTTGCTTCGGCAACCCCGACAAGGAGCGGACCCACAAGCCCCGGCCCGTATGTTACGGCCACGGCGTCAATATCGGAAAGGGTGCATCCGCTCTCCTCAAGTGCCGCTTCTATTACCGGATTGATCTTTTCTATGTGTTTTCTTGATGCGATTTCGGGAACAACGCCCCCGTATATCGTATGAAGGTCTATCTGGGAGTATATTATGTTCGAGAGCACCCTGCGTCCGTCGGCGACGACTGCGGCAGCCGTCTCGTCGCAGGAGGACTCGATGGCAAGTATCTTTACCTCACTCATTTTCATCCCCCGACTGCACGAGTTCCCATCCGAGGATCTTCCAGTGGCCCGCGCTGTCCTTTCTCATGATGAAATGTTCCTGGACAGGTGCCATGTTCGTGCCCATTCTTATTGAATATATACAGTAGAGCTGCGCCCACTCGTATCCTCCGTAGGAATACTCCTGAACATCCGTGCTCGAGGATACGGAGTAGCTCGAGATCACCTTCTTATCATTCTTCCAGCTTGCTATATCCATCTTCAGCGCCGCCAGATACTGCTCATCGGTCTGATTTGCCACAAGTTCGTCATCAAACAGACGCCTTGAAAGCTTTGCAAGCTTTTCCAGTTCCTCCTCCGAGTAATCCTCTCCGTAAAAAGCCTGTGTTATCTGGCTGTAGAACTTGAGAACCTCCTTCGGGGTAGGCGGATAGTTTGTATCAAGGTTTCTCGAGAGGATCTCCTGAACAGCGCTCATCTGCTGGGCTTTTCCCTCCGCCACGACCCTTGTATGGTTTGAGACATAGAAAAACAGACCCACAATCGCTATTGCGAGTATCACAAACACGGTTATGATCCTGACGGGGTTTTTGCGTCTCACTTTTGTGCTAGTCCTCAAACATGATATCGATACTGCGGCCGTCCTTTGCCACATGGGTATTTTTAAACACTTTACGGACTTCCTTTTCAAACTCCTTCGGATATGAAAGGGAAGGCGAATAATGGGTCAGCCACAGCTGCTTCGGCTGCGGATCGGCTGCCTTTGCAAGCTTTGCTGCTTCATAAAAGGTCATATGCCGGTGTTCCCTGGCCTTTTCCTCCATGCCGGGCTCTCCGTACATCCCCTCGCATATGAACAGATCGGCATCTGATGCCATCTCCGAGATTACCGGAACGGGCCTTGAATCCGTACAGTACGTAACCTTCAGGCCACGCCTTTCGGGTCCTATCACCATTTCCGGCGTATACGTGCCCGTCTCGTCGGTTATTGTCTCTCCCTTTTGGAGCCTGTTCCAGTACGGAAGCGGGATACCGAGCTGTTTTGCCCTCTCCGCATCAAACCTTCCTATTCTCGGAACGCGAAGGCTGTAACCGTAGCATGTAACATTATGGCTTACCTTAAAGGCATCTATCTCATATCCCTCGAACCGGAAATTCTGACGTTCCTCTTCGATCTCAAGAAACCTGATCTCAAAGGGCAGCTCTGGAGCTATGACCCTGAGGGCATTGACCACTCTTGTAAGCCCCTTCGGGCCTATCATCGTTATGGGATCCTTTCTTTCTGAATTGCCTATCGAAAGAAGGAGTCCAGGCAGTCCGCTTATATGGTCGGCGTGATAATGGGTAAAGCAGATGACATCGATCGGATTCGGGCTCCAGCCCTTTTCCTTCATGGCGATCTGGGTGCCTTCGCCGCAATCTATCAGGATATTGCTGCCGCCCACTCTCATCATGAGCGATGTCAGCCACCTGTATGGGAGAGGCATCATTCCGCCTGTCCCGAGCAAACAAACATCAAGCATTAGTTTCACCTGTTATGTAACATATGTTATTGTGTATACAGCCACATTATAACCGCATCTTCATCAGGATTCCGGTAAAATTGCGGCCTTATCCCGGCACTTTCAAATCCAAGCTTCTCATACAGCCTTATGGCATTGGCATTGCTCTTTCTGACCTCTAACGTAAAGTCCTTCGCTCCAAGCCTGCGCCCCCGTCTTATGACCTCTTCGAGCATCTGCCTTCCTATGCCGCGCCCTCTGTACTCGGGAAGCAGCATCACGTTTGTGATCTCACCCGTGCCGACGATATTCCTGACACCGGCAGCACCTACCATCTCCTGCCCGGCTTCATCATCACATACCGCAACGTATTCGACATCCGGTATCTTAAAAGTTTCCCTGTAAACCTTCTCGGACCAGGGATCCGTAAAGATCATCTTCTCAAGCTCTGCCGCCCTTGGAATGTCGTTTTCGGTCATTGTCCGTATGCTGATCATCCGATTTTCTCCGAAGTAGTGACATTCTCGCTTTTACCCTCTGCGGCCGCACGCTCTCTTTCAGCCTGCGAGACGCGAAGATAATCGGGTTTATGATCTGCGGCCGAAACCGTTCTGCCCTCGGAGTAATAACGTGCCGCAAGATATGCAAGAGCTCCTGCCCTCTGCCGGCTCATATGCGGCGGGGCAAATCTGTACGGTACGCTGATTGCCTCCGTTATCGCCTCTTTATATACCGGAACTCCGTCTCCGAGAAAGATCACAGGGCGTCCTATATCATTTATCATCCCTGTGACAACGCCTATATCGTCCGCAAACTGTTCGTGTATCCTTACAAGATCGTCATCTGCGCCGAATTCGTATATACCCGTATATACCTGGTTGCGCCTTGCATCCATTATCGGACAGACGATATCTTTTGTACCCCAGAGGTTCATGGCCATTGCATCTACCGTCGGAACCTCGATGAGCGGTTTTTTAAGTGCCAGTCCGAGCCCCTTTGCCGTAGCCGATCCTATACGAAGGCCCGTAAACGACCCGGGGCCTGATGCTATTGCTATGGCATCGATCTGCGCAAGATCCAACTCGGTCATCTTCTTTATCTCATCAAGCATCGGAAGCAGAGTCTGCGAATGGGTTTTTTTGTAATTGACCGTATATTCGGCTATGACAGTCTCCTCAGTTGCCAGTGCGACCGTGGCAACAAGGCCTGATGAATCAATCGCGATAATCTTCATCGTTATCTATCGTTATCCTTCTGTAATCGGTTCCCCTGGTAAGGTCCTTTTCGACCGTGATCCATACGGTCTTTTGCGGCATTACGGATCTGACGGTGTCGGCCCATTCCACAAGCGATACGCCCTCGCCGTAAAAACAGTCCTCGTATCCTATCTCATCCATTTCGGACTCATCGCCCAGACGGTATACGTCAAAATGGTACAGCGGCATTTTTCCGCCTTCATATATCTGTACTATGGTAAACGTCGGGCTGACTATCGGCTCATCTATGTCCAGCCCCCTTGCAAAACCCTTCGCAAATGCAGTCTTTCCGACTCCCAGGTCGCCCACGAGGGCAAAAACATCTGACGGTGCGGATTTTCGGGCCAGATCCTCAGCTATTGCTTCCGTATCTTTTTCACTGTATGAATCAAGAATGGTTGTCATCTTATGTTAACCTGTTTCGGATCCATATGAGCACTTATGATGCGGATCACTTCATCCTTCTTATCTCCCATATCCTCCTTCGGGAAAATACAGGCCGTGACCCTGTTCGTGTACAATATGACCGATCTGGAGGTCGATACGGCCTTGTACATCTTCTCCCAGGGAAGGCTTTCCGTCTCCTCGCCGCTTGTTACGGATACTCCTGTATCATCAAGTACATAGTGGAGCGGGGCCGCAAAGGCCGGTGTGCTTTTTACCTGACGGCTCGACCGCCAGTAAAGCGCCACGGGCTGGTAAAATATGCAGACAACGCCTACAACAAAGTATATCCACTGGGAATAGACAAATGCCCCGGCCACGAGCAGTACGCCAAGCAGCTCACCGAGCAGGCCGGCAAATGATGTGAATGTATGCCTGAGCATGTAGTCATACATCTTTCCCGTTGTCATTTTTACATCAAATTCCGTTCTCATAACTCTTCCACCCGTGCATAAGTGCCATTATCGCGCAGATCCGTGTAGAATTCGATCATAGTCATACACTGGTAAGGCATTACCCACAGTGCGGCAATACCGAGGCTTAATACTATCAGCAGCCAGTACCCGAGAAATGACAGATACATGTAAAAATACCTGAACTTATTACCCTTCATCATGGCAATGCTCTGCTTCATCATGTCCAAAGCACCTGCCGCAGGATCTTCAAGATAGATCAGATAGCTCATCGCGAGCATCAGATCTATGATAAACGAGATTATCAGACCGGCCAGATACAATATGACATAGATCAGGAACTGCCTTCCGTCAATATCTTCAACCGTCGCCTGATACACGGAGGATCCTGCTATGGTTGCGGGCATAAGAAGAATGAACTGTATGACCGCCATGACGAGGCTTATGATTATGACCTTATCCGGATGGTTTCGAAACACAAAGAAAAGGTCGGAAGCAGTCGGTCTGGCTCCCTCGGATATCCGCTTAAGTATATACATGTAGCCGACTGTCACCGTAGCTGACAGCGCAGCAATTGCAACTCCGAGAAGCTGCGACTTTATACGGAATGAAAAGCCGGAAAACGCGGCCGGATCCGCCGCATCGGTCATTCCCGCGGTAAGCGCGCCCGATATTATCATCATGGCTGCATATATAAGCACAAAAAGAAGAGCAAAGGTTCCGGTTGCTGTTCCGTAATTGCCCAGTAACTGATCCCTTGCCTTTGCCTTCAAATCAGATATCGATGTTCTGTTCATTACTGCTCCCACTTTATGAGTTATCCCGCAAGATCGACACTCTGACCCACAAGTCCCATGGCGTCATTTGCCTTCTTGTTCTGTGTGTAGGGATTCTTCTCGTTGTTGTATTTGATCATCGTATGTGTCGTTCCTCCCGACACATATGTTCTTCCGCATTCCGGGCATACCGCTGTATGGATCGAAACGCTGGCGTTTATCACCTTTCCGCCATCCTTTGTGGCCTTGGAATAAGCATTTGTAACGTGCTCCTGCTCATGTCCCCTGACGCGTGCAGCAGCTGCTTCAGGAGAGATATGCTGCGCACTCTTGAAGGATACATTCTCATCGGAACCGTCCTGGTATTTTCTCTCCTTACAGGTCTGGCACTCCGCAGGTGATGACCTTCTGCCGGGTGCAACCTTCGTGGATTCGCCGGGATTCTTGATGGCCCCAACATCCGCAGCTGCATCTGCACCGCCGGCCGCTGATGCGCCCGCCGCATATCCACCGTATATATATCCGCTCATAGGGATATTTCCGTATATACCACCGATCCTCATAGGCTGCCTCCTTTCTAAAAAGGCATCTCCCCGTTTGTGAACATCTCTTTCATCTGCTCGTAAACGTCATCGCCGTATAACTGTCTGAACAACTGCTCATCCTGCTCAAGCGACTCTACCATCGCGTTATTCATGTTCTTGCGAAATTCCGGGTTGGTTTTGTACATAACGATCGGAAATACGATCGTTGCCGCCATAAGCACGACGGACACAACCAGTCCGGTTATCGAAAGTATCAGTCCCGTCTTCGCCCTGGGTCTTAAGGCGCTCTCTGCTCCCTTAGAAATAAGGGCCAGTACGATACCTATGGCCGAAAAAGCGAACGGGCAGCAGCACAGTATCGATACGAGAGAGATTATACCCATTATCATCGAAGCCGTTGCGAGCCTGTCGGCTGCGGCTTCCTTGTTGTTGTATTGAGTTTCCATTTTATCTTATTTCCGCACTTTGTCGCATAGATACACTTACTATAGATTATAACACAAAACAAGACGGGAGTCACTCCCGTCTTGTTTTATGATATCAACCGGCCGTGCCCGGCTAAGCTAATCTTCAAGTCCGAACATATCGTGGATCACGTTCATTGCCTTCTCGACTTCCTTCTCATCGATAAGGACCGTAACCCTTATCTCGGATGTTGAGATCATGCGGATATTGATATTTGCATTATAAAGGCACTCAAACATCTTTGATGCAACACCGGGGTTGCTCATCATGCCGGCTCCAACGATCGAAACCTTGGCAACCTGTGAGTTTGTATTGATATCCTGCATATTGAGCGTATCCTTTATACCCTCAAGTGCATCAAGCGCGTCTTTTTCCATGTCCCTCGGGATCGTGAACGTGATATCCTTCGTATTGTCACGTCCTATCGACTGCAGGATCATATCCACGTTGATGTTAGCCTTCGCAAGGGCATCAAACAGCCTGAATGCCACACCGGGGCGATCCTCCAGGCCCACAACGGATATCCTTGTAACGTTTTTATCGGCTGCAACGCCGGACACAAGCATTCTTTCCACTTTAACAACCTCCTTAATAACAGTACCTTCGGCTTCTGACATACTGGATCGGACCACGAGTCTTACTCCGTATTTCTTGGCAAGTTCCACGCTTCTGTTATGAAGCACGCCCGCTCCGAGTGTTGCAAGATCGAGCATCTCGTCGTATGTGATCTCTTTTAGCTTCCTTGCCTTGGGAACGACCCTCGGATCTGCCGTATATACACCTTCAACGTCCGTGTAGATCTCACATTTGTCGGCATGAAGCGCTGCCGCAAGGGCAACTGCCGTTGTATCGCTTCCGCCTCTTCCGAGGGTAGTGTAATCATCGTATTTATTTACACCCTGGAATCCCGTGATGATAACGATCTTCTTAAGATCGAGCTCATTTCGTATCCTCTCGGTGTCTATTCTCTTAAGTCTCGCGTTTCCGTACACGCTTGTCGTATGCATCGCTACCTGATAAGCGTTAAGCGAAACACACGGAACCCCGAGAACGTCCATGGCCATGGCCATCATAGCCACGCTGACCTGCTCTCCGGTGGTCATCAGCATATCAAGCTCACGCCTTGGCGGATTGGGGTTTATTTCCTTTGCCATGTCGATCAGCACGTCGGTCTGCTTCCCCATGGCGGACAGAACAACGACCACGTCATTTCCGGCCTTGTAGTCGGCTATGCAGCGCTTCGCAACGTTCATGATGCGATCTTTGTCCGCGACCGAGGTGCCGCCAAACTTTTTTACAACCAGCATTTTCTCATCTCCTCATAAAACTTTAAGATAATGTTCCTTCTATCCTTATCCTTCCGGCAAATCCCGGAATGGATCTTACCCGTTCATCAAATACCTTTTCAGCAACCAGATCCGTCACGAACCCGAATCCGTCAGGATCTTCGGCTGTGCTTACAAATCTTACGCTTCCGAACTGCTCTCTGATCTTATCCTCACAGTCACTCTTTTTCCCGTTAACCCTCACGAAAAAGCTTCTCGTTGCATTCTCCGTTCCCGTAAGGGGAAGCTTTTCCGGCGACCAGAACGTGTAGATATGCTTGTCTAAGTGCTTTACGGCATCAACGACATCCGCAACGACCGCACACGCCGTAGGGAGCTTGCCTGCTCCGCTTCCGTAGAACATGACGTCGCCGATCTGGGGGCCGTTTACAAAGATCGCATTATATACACCGTTTACGGCATAAAGAGGATGCGATGCCGGAACGAGGAAGGGAGCGACCATGGCATAGTATTTCCCGTCCTCACATGTGCTTGAAGCAAGAAGCTTGACGGCGCAGCCAAGTTCCTTTGCATATGCTATATCAGCCTTTGTTATCTTCGAGATGCCTTCTGTATATACATCCTCGAAATCAACGTTATTACCGAATGCCAGGGAAGATAATATCGCGATCTTCCTGGTTGCATCGTATCCCTCGATATCGGCTTCCGGATTGCGCTCCGCAAAACCGTTTTCCTGTGCGGACTTTAAAGCTTCATCGAAATCCCAGCCTTCCTGCGACATCTTGGTCAGGATATAGTTGGTCGTTCCGTTAAGTATTCCCTTGATCTGGAGTATCTTATCCGCCGTAAGCGACGAATTGATCGGACGGATCACCGGAATGGCACCGCCGACGCTCGCCTCAAACAGGAAATTGATGTTATGCTCTCTTGCGATCTGTATAAGCTCCGGCCCGTGAGCGGCCACAAGCTCCTTGTTGGACGTACATACGTTTTTTCCGGCAAGGAGACTCTTCTTCACAAATGTATAGGCAGGTTCCACACCGCCCATTACCTCAACGACCACCCTGACCTCAGGATCGTTTAATATAATGTCAAAATCATGTACAAGTATCGGCTCTACCCGGTCCCCCGGAAAATCGCGAAGATCTAGTACATACTTGATGTTTATTCCGGATCCGGTCTTTTTTTCAAGCGAGGCACTGTTAGTGTCGATGACCTCGACAACTCCCGAACCTACCGTGCCATAACCGAGTACCGCTATATTGACCATAATATCCTCCCGAATTTATGCGTTTTTACCGCTGCTTATCCATTTCAGATACGAATTGATGAACGGATCGAGATATCCGTCGAGCACCGCATCAGCCTGCGCCACTTCCTGATTCGTTCTTGTATCCTTTACCATCGTGTAGGGCTGGAGCACATACGATCTGATCTGGCTGCCCCACGCGATATCCTTGACCTCGCCGCGGATATCCGACAGTTTTTCCGCGTTTTCTTCCTTCTTGAGCATGTACAGCTTGGCCTTGAGCATCTGCATTGCCTTATCCTTGTTCTGGAACTGGCTTCGCTCATTCTGGCACTGTACAACAATACCCGTCGGGATATGGGTTATCCTGATAGCCGAGCTGGTCTTGTTTATGTGCTGGCCGCCGGCTCCCGACGAGCGGTACGTATCTACCCGAAGATCGTCCTCGTTGATATCAACATCAAGGTCTTCTTCTATATCAGGCATCACATCAAGGGAAACAAAGCTTGTCTGGCGCTTTCCCTGCGCATTGAAAGGGGATATCCTGACAAGCCTGTGCACGCCCTTTTCACCTTTTAAATATCCGTATGCGTTTGTTCCGTTTATCTGGAATGTTACCGACTTGATACCCGCTTCGTCGCCGTCGAGCATATCGAGAACATCAACGGAAAATCCCTTCTTTTCGGCGTAGCGGCTGTACATGCGGAAAAGCATTCCCGCCCAGTCGCAGCTCTCTGTACCGCCTGCACCGGCATTAAGGCGCAGTATCGCGTTACAGTTATCGTATTCGCCCGATAAGAGGGTGCTGATGCGAAGGTTGTCGAGTTTTTCCGTGAACTCATTGAATTCATTCTGGATATCAGGGATAAGTGCCTCATCGTTCTCTTCATATGCCATCGAGATAAGCTCACCAATATCCGAATGCTGGCTCTTGAGCTCATTTATAGCTCCAACTGTATCCTCAAGGTCCTTCAGTTCCTTTGACAGCTTCTGGGCACGCTCGTTATCGTCCCAGAATGTCGGGACCTCCATCTCACGGCGCAGTTCCTCGATACGCTGCTGCTTGTCGGTCACGCCGAGGCTGGCCTCAAGTTCCGCAAGAGGACCGGCAAGGTTTCCCAGTTCGATTTTTATCTGATCAAGTTCTACCATAACTTTACTGTTTTACTTCCTGCCGCAACAATTCTTATACTTCTTGCCCGAGCCACACGGACACGGATCGTTCGGATATACCTTGTCCGACTCGCGCCTTACGCTCTTCTTCGGGCCCGTTTCATCCTTGTTGGTTCCTGTGATCTTTGCAACTTCCTCACGTTCAACCTTCTGCTCTACGCGGATGTGGAACAGGACTCTTACGGTCTCTTCGCTTATCGCATCCGTCATGGCGTTGAACATGTCGTAGCCCATCATCTTATATTCAACAAGCGGATCACGCTGGCCGTATGCCTGCAGCCCGATACCCTGGCGAAGCTGGTCCATGTCGTCGATGTGATCCATCCATTTTCTGTCGATGACCTTTAAGAGGATGACGCGCTCGATCTCTCTTATCTGCTCGGGACTTGGGAATTCCGCTTCCTTGGCCTCGTAAATCTTGACGACCTCCTCCTTGAGCTTATGGATAAGCTCTTCCTTCTTCATATCCCTTACATCGGGAGTCTTGATCTCCGCAACGGGAACGGTGGCGCGAAGATGCTGGTTAAGTTCCGGAAGATCCCAGTCGTCGGGATTTGAAACATCTCCTATGCACATCTCAACCGTATTTTCGACGAAGTCGGTAGCCATCTTGAATATAACGTCACGCATGCTCTCTCCGTCGAGTACGCGGCGTCTC
This sequence comes from uncultured Lachnospiraceae bacterium, assembly GCA_902775485.1. Taxonomy (GTDB): domain Bacteria; phylum Bacillota; class Clostridia; order Lachnospirales; family Lachnospiraceae; genus UBA2868. Next base: position 12,999 of record CACYMJ010000028.1, on the reverse strand, counting down.
TCGGCATATATGATCTCTCTTTGCTCGTTCATTACCTGGTCATACTCGAGCAGGTTCTTTCTGATGCCGAAGTTGTTGCCCTCTATCCTCTTCTGGGCCTTTTCTATGGCGCTTGTGAGCATCGAATGTTCGATCTGCTCGTTCTCGGGAACCCCGAGTGTATTAAATATGTTCATGAGCCTGTCGGATCCGAACAGTCTCATCAGATCATCCTCAAGCGAGATGAAAAATCTCGACTCACCGGGATCGCCCTGACGTCCGGCACGTCCGCGCAGCTGATTGTCGATACGTCTGGATTCGTGTCTCTCGGTTCCTATTATCTTCAGTCCGCCTGCTGCCCTTGACTCCTCGTCAAGCTTGATATCGGTACCACGGCCTGCCATGTTCGTTGCGATCGTGACCGCACCGTGAACGCCGGCCTCTGCGACTATCGCCGCCTCAAGCTCATGGAACTTGGCGTTAAGGACCTTGTGTTCTATACCTCTTTTTGTAAGGAGCTTTGACAGTTCCTCCGAGGCTTCTATCGTGATCGTACCTACCAGGATAGGCTGGCCTGTCTTGTGGGCTTCCTCTATCTCATTGCAGATGGCGAACAGTTTTTCCTTCTTTGTCTTATAAACCGCATCCTGCAGGTCTATTCTGGCAACAGGCCTGTTTGTCGGGATCTCGATAACGTCCATTCCGTAGATATCACGGAACTCCTTCTCCTCAGTAAGGGCCGTACCGGTCATACCGCACTTCTTTTCAAACTTGTTGAAGAAGTTCTGGAACGTGATCGTGGCAAGCGTTTTGCTCTCGCGCTTAACCTTTACATGCTCTTTTGCCTCAATGGCCTGATGCAGTCCGTCCGAATAGCGGCGTCCCGGCATGATACGTCCGGTAAACTCATCAACTATAAGTACTTCATCATCCTTTACGACATAGTCCTGATCGCGGAACATAAGGTTATGTGCGCGAAGTGCAAGGATAACGTTATCCTGTATCTGAACGTTTTCGGAATCGGCCAGGTTGTCGATCTGGAAGAATTTCTCAACCTTTGCGACACCCTGTGCGGTAAGCGTTACGAACTTATCCTTTTCATTAACGATGAAATCTCCGGTCTCCTCACGCTCAACTCCCATGATCGCATCCATCTTGGACAGGTCTTCCATATCCTCGCCGCGCTTTAACTGGCGTGCAAGAACATCACAGACTTCGTAGAGTTTTGTTGACTTGCCGCTCTGGCCCGAAATGATCAGAGGTGTTCTTGCTTCATCGATAAGCACCGAGTCGACCTCATCGATGATCGCGTATGCAAGATCGCGAAGAACGAGCTGTTCCTTGTATATGACCATATTGTCACGAAGATAGTCAAAACCGAGTTCATTGTTCGTGACATAAGTTATGTCGCAGTTATATGCATTTCTTCTCTCCTCCGGTTTCATGGAATTGAGAACGACGCCGACGGTAAGGCCCAGAAACTCATGGATCTGTCCCATCCACTCCGCATCACGGTTTGCAAGGTAATCATTGACCGTGACTACATGAACCCCGCGCCCGGCAAGGGCATTTAAATATGCCGGAAGTGTTGCGACAAGGGTTTTTCCTTCACCGGTTCTCATCTCGGCGATACGGCCCTGATGAAGGATGATGCCGCCGATAAGCTGTACGGGATAATGCTCCATGTTAAGGACACGTCTTGCAGCCTCTCTTACGGTAGCATAAGCCTCGGGAAGAAGGTCATCGAGCGGTTCTCCGTTCGAATACCTCTTCTTGTACTCTATGGTCAGCGCCCTGAGCTGCGAATCCGACAGCTCCATCATCTTCGGACGCAAAGCCTCTATCTTTTCAACGATCGGCAGGACAAGCTTTACCTCCCTCTCGCTGTGGGTTCCGAATATTTTCTCAATAATGTTCATAAATCAACGCCTCTTCCCAATCCGTTTACACGGATCGGGCCCCTTCTGTCTGCATATAGCGCACCATTTCACATTTTAGCAGAAGCGGCGTCTTTATTCAACACGAAAAAGGTGCCAAAAGTCTGTTCCTTTTGGCACCTTTATTATTAAAATTGACCGTTTGTTCCTATTGTTTTTAAAATGTTACTTTCTTTTGAGTATAAAGTGAAGCTCTGATGAAAAATCGCTCTTATCAAGAACCTGCTGAAGCTCATCCATAAGCGGTACAAACCTGTCGGAGAAGTACCTTGAGAACTCTTCGTTGTTGTTTTTCTGCATCGAGACCATAAGGAATCTGTACAGATCGTTGATGTCAGACCCGAACCTCCACTCATAGGCGATCTCGAATCCCATCCGCTCTGCCATCTTTGCAACGGACTCGTTGGTAAAAAGATGCGTATGTGTTCCGCCGGTGTGACGGTTGTATCCGTTTGCAAAAGCAACTTCAAAGCAGCTTGAGAACGAGAACATGGGAACAGACGCAAATACATATTTTATGTTCGCATTGTTCCTGATAGCATCGATATTCTCATCAAGATGCACAAGGTGTTCGAGAACTCCGATCGCCGTAAGGACGTTTGCAGACGATTTTTCGATATACCCGATCGAATCCGTAAGACCCACGTGCGTAAGGCACGGCTCATCCGTCATCGCATTTCCGAACTTAACTTCGCTGTCAGATACGTCTATTCCGGTAGCCATCATCCCAAGCTGCCTAACGGCAGACACAAAATATCCGCATCCCGCTCCGATGTCGAGAATGTTCACATCCTCAGCCTGCAGGCCTTCATGCTTTAAGCAGTCGCGCAGATACTCGGCCTTGGGAATGTAGATCATATCCCTTCTTCTTATGTAGTTCTCTTTGTCGGCGGCGCTGTAGTTTTTTGAATAATCATCTTCGACATATACCTTGCTCGCAAAATCGTCGGTATCTTCGCACTCGCTGTTCAAATGCCCGCACTCGGTACATTCTATATAACCGATACGATGGCTGTGATACAAAGGTTTTGAAAGCTTTGCACCGCAGATCTTGCACCTGGTACGCTTCGGCTGCATCAGCAGGACATCCGCCATGCCGTCAGCCATATCGAGCATTCCATCGTTATTATTGAAAAAGCTCGTTTTTAATGAATTAAGATCACCAAAAGGTTTGCTGTATTTTTTCTTGATACCCATCAGCCGGCCACCTGTTAAAATCCCATCTCCTCAAACCATTTAAGTCCCTCATACTGCGTCGGGAAGTAACGGTTCTGTGTAAGCGGAGTATTGCTCATCTGCTTATGCTTGTATGACTGAACCGAAACCTCATAGGAATTGCCCTCTATATACGCGATATACTTGCACCCGCATGCCTCAAGGTTTCTGTGAAGCTCAACATACTGGATACTTCCCTTCGGGCTTACCTGCTCAAGCTCCTCGATAAATGCCATGTAAACAAATCCCTTGTCATCATGCCACTCCTTCGAAAACTCAACGATCGTCTCATACAGCCACGCGATCTCATGAGCATGCGCAATGCCCTTTCCCCTTGAATACACGATCCTGCGGCCGCCTTCATCCGTCCAGACCTTAAAGCATCCTACTTCCTTCTCCATACGTAACCTCCGTAAGTGTTATTCTCGGATCCGTTCTGAATCAAACCACATAAAATTATACATTATTTGTGATTTTGTGGCAATGTATCAAAGTGTGTCAAAGGGACGGTTCTTTTGACACACTTTCACGCCCTTTGGATCACTCCCCGGTTTATTCCGGTCAGCCTTTCGATCTGCCTTATGCTCAGCCCGATTTCCTTCAGCTCCTTTAAGGCCATGTTTCTTTTTGCTTTATCGTAGCCTTGCAATACTGTGCCCGACGATATGCCAAGCTTATCTATGATCACTTTTCTCGCCCATCCGTCGTCCATCCTGCCCTCCGATTCCATACACGAATCTGCATTATCCCTTACCATATAATCACGGAACGAAGCCTTGTTTTCAAACAAACTCAGTGTCATCGACTGGTCAAGGAAAGATTTCATGTCGCCATATAAACCGAAGCTGCTCCATTGGTATTTCTCCGTTTTGCCAAATCCGGCTTTCTCAGGATTTCGGAGGATATAACGAAGAACCGTCAGATACCCTCTGTCATCCGTTATATTCTCACATTTATACCTGTCCTGAAAAAGGTGGCCTGTCCTTTCGTATTTTCTGTTATAATACGCAGAATAACTGACCCCAACCTTTTTCATGAAGACTGCTGTATCAGTTGATCTGTCATGCAGAAGAAGATGGACATGGTTTTCCATCAGACAATAAGCGCAGATATCGACATTTGTCTCCTGACTGTATCTCTCAAGTAATCTGAGAAAAAAACCGAAGTCATTATCATCTTCAAACAGTATCTGTTTTCCGATTCTCCTCACAATGACATGGCGATACCCCTCCTCATAAATATTTCTGGCAACTCTTGGCAACTTATACCTCCTTATTCTTTGTGTCAAAAGAACCGTCCCTTTGACGCAAAAAGAGCGGATATCCATCGGATGTCCGCTCTTTCATATTTGTCTGATTTAGTTGTAAATCCTAGTAAGGCTTTGCCTCTTCTTCCTTGTTCATGACGCGAAGTCCGCCCTGTGCAAGTGCAAGAAGTTCATCTTCACCGGGATATACGGTAAACGGTGCGATCCATTCGCAGCGCTCCTTAAGACCTGCAACAACAGCCTTGTCATATGCGATACCGCCGGTAACAATGATCTGATCTACCTTGCCGTTAAGTACACATGCCATCGATCCGATATCCTTGGACATCTGGAGTATGAATGCATCCCTGTACTCTTTTGCCTTGGCATCGCCCTCATCGACCATCTTGTCGACATCGCGCATGTCATTCGTACCAAGGTATGCGTTAAATCCGCCTTCACCGACAAGCTTCTTGTATACTTCCTTCTCGCTGTATTTACCCGAGAAACACATCTTAACGAGTGCTCCGGGAGGTACGGCACCGGCGCGCTCCGGTGAGAATGCTCCGTCTCCGTCAAGTGCATTGAATATATCGATGACCTTACCGTTCTTGTGAGGTCCTACCGAGCATCCGCCTCCCATGTGAACAACGATAAGGTTCAGATCCTCGTACTTCTTGCCGACTTCCTTGGCATAGCGCTTTGCAACCGCCTTCTGGTTAAGCGCATGGAACTTGCTCACTCTCGGAAGATCCGGGCATCCCGAATACCTTGCGATATCTTCCATCTCATCAACAACTACAGGGTCAACGATGTATGAAGGGATCTTGAGGCTGTCGCCAATCTCCCTTGCAAGGATACCACCGAGGTTTGAAGCATGCTGTCCCTGAACACCAACTTTAAGATCTTCAAGAAGAGCATCCGTTACCTCGTATGTACCGCCGGGAATGGGCTTGAGCATTCCGCCGCGTCCTACGACAAAATCAAGTGTATTGATGTCGAAGTTCTTCTCCTTCAGGAAGTTTAAGATGATGTTCTTTCTGAAATCCTTCTGTGCAAAAATCGACTCGTAGGAATTGATCTCTTCCGTTGAATGTCTTAGCGTCTCGTCAAACAGAAGCGTCTCATCCTCGAATATACCGATCTTTGTGGATGTCGAACCCGGATTGATAATAAGACTCTTTAATCCCATTTTTCTTCTCCTTTTCTAATAAGCGAGCCAGCAGGATCATAACCTGCCGACTCGCAAAAATGTGTCAAAAGAACCGTCCCTTTGACACTATTTCTTTAGTTCGTGTGCAACTATAGCCGCAAGTGCGATGGAGTTGACCTTTGTCTCGAACGTATCTGCACGGCTTGTGAGTACGACAGGTGCCTTGGTACCTGTGAGGATACAGCCGTTCTTCATATTCTCGACGACCTGGGTCATGCACTTGTATACGAGGTTACCTGCATGAAGGTCAGGGAAGATCAGAATATCCGCATCTCCGGCAACCTTACGGTCCATGGCTCCCTTTTCTTCGGCAGCTGCAGGGAAGAGTGCGATGTCAAGAGAAAGAGGTCCTTCAACCACGCAGCCCTTGATCTCACCGTTATCCTGCATCTTGGAGAGCTCATCCGCTTCAACCGTGATCGGCATCTTAGGATTGACGGTCTCGGTACAGCACACAACGGCTGCTTTGGGATTTTCCACGCCGCAGGCTCTTGCAACATCCGATGTGTATTCGATGATACACTTCTTCTCCTCAAGAGTGGGATAAGGTATGAACGCAACGTCTGATAAAAACAGTACCCTGTCAACCTTCGGCACTTCGATAACACATACATGTGAGAGCGGCTTTCCCGTACGAAGTCCGACTTCCTTGTTGAGCACGCTCTTTAAGAACATACCGGTAGGAAGAAGGCCCTTCATGTAGATGTCTGCCTTTCCCTCTGATACGAGTGAAACTGCCTTCGTTGCAGCCTCTGCCTGATCCTCTACATTGATGATCTCATACTCGTCCATGTTCATGCCAAGTTCTGCACCGATAGCGCGGATCTCGGCTTCATTTCCGACAAGTATCGCATCAGCGATGTCTCTTTCCTTCGCAGCCTGGGCAGCCTCAAGGACTGCCTTATCCTGCGCAACAGCTATAGCAACCTTCTTTTTGCTGATCGTTTTGATCTTCGCAAGAAGGTCATCAAAATTCTTAACCATTTATATCACTCCTAAATATTTAATCTGTTTCTTACTTAGCTGCAACAGCGGCCTTGATCTCTTCCGTAAGCTTCGGAACGATCTTGTTGAGGTCGCCCACGATACCGAAGTCGGCAACGTCAAATATAGGAGCGTCTTCATCCTTGTTGATGGCGATGATGATATCGGACTCTTCCATACCTGCAACGTGCTGGATCGCACCCGAGATACCGATCGCAAAGTATACGTTCGGACGAACAGTCTTACCTGTCTGTCCTACCTGCATCTCCTTCGGCTTCCAGCCTGAATCAACAACAGCACGCGAACATGAAACCTGTCCGCCGATAGCTGCCGCAAGATCCTCGAGGATCTTGAAGTTCTCAGGAGAACCTACTCCACGACCGCCTGAAACCAGGATCTTGGCATCCATGATATCCTTGATATCCGAAACTGCCTTAACGACCTCTTTGATCTCAACGTATCTGTTATTGGGAGTAAATCCGGGATTGAACTCGATAACCTCAGCCTTTGCGCCCTTCTTGGGTTCGATCTTCTGCATAACGCCGGGACGTACCGTTGCCATCTGAGGACGGTTATACGGGCATGCGATCGTTGCGATCGTGTTACCGCCGAATGCGGGACGGGTCATAAGGAGCTGGTTGTGAAGCTGCTCATCCTCTTTGCCGGGGATCGGCTGAAGAGGGAAATCACCTATCTCAAGTACCGTACAGTCAGCCGTAAGACCCGTTGCAACTCTTGCGGAAACAGTAGGGCCGAGGTCACGTCCGATAGCCGTAGCACCTACAAGCATGATCTCAGGCTTGTACTCGTTGATGACAGATGCCAGTGCATGTGCATAAGGCTCTGTTCTGTACTCTTTAAGTTCGGGATCGTCAACTACGATCACCTTGTCTGCGCCGTATGCCGCAAGATCGTCTGCAAGGCCCTTTACGCCCGATCCGATAAGAACTGCGGTTACGTCTGTCTTTAAGGGCTCGGCAAGCTCTTTTGCCTTACCGAGAAGTTCGTAAGCGATACCGCTTACCTGGTTGTCAACCTGCTGCGCGAATACATATACACCCTTGTACTGCGCAATTGTTTCCGGACTCATATTCATAATATTTCACCACTCTTTCTGTATAGACTAGATAACATGCTTCTCTTTTAACTTACCCACGATATAGCTGACTGCATCTTCGGGTGAATCGGGAACAACCTTCTCACCTGCGCCCTTGCGGACCTTATCGGATGCCTTGGCGATCTTTGTGGGAGAACCGTTAAGACCGAGATTGCCGTCTTCAACGTCCTTAAGATCTGCTCTTCCCCATGTGGTGATATCAGCCTTTACTGCATCAAAGATACCGCCGGGAGTCATATATCTGGGGTCGTTAAGCTCTGAAAGAGCTGTGATGAGGCAGGGCATCTTTGCCTCTAACATATGATATCTGTCATCATACTGACGCTTTACGATAACCTTATCGCCGTCGATCTTGATCTCCTGAGCATAAGAGATAACGGGGATTCCGAGATGCTCTGCGATCTGGGGACCAACCTGAGCTGTATCTCCGTCGATAGCCTGACGGCCTGTGATGATAAGATCATACTCAAGGTTACGAAGTGCTCCGGCAAGAGTTGTCGATGTTGCCCATGTATCGGCACCGCCGAGTACTCTGTCCGTTACGAGCACTGCATCGTCAGCGCCCATTGCAAGTGCCTCACGAAGAACATCCGATGCCTTGGGAAGTCCCATGGTCAGAACCGTTACGTGTGCACCATACTGATCTTTTAATCTGAGAGCCGCCTCAAGACCTGCCTTATCATCGGGATTCATGATAGCGAGCATGGCGCCTCTGTCAAGTGTTCCGTCGGGGTTGAACTTAACTCCGCCCTTTGTATCGGGAACCTGTTTAATACAAACTACAACTTTCATCTATATTGTCCTCCTACATTACTTTAACAACGATGCACTTATGACCATACGCTGAACTTCACTCGTTCCTTCGTAGATCTCTGTGATCTTGGCGTCACGCATCATGCGCTCAACATCGTACTCTTTGATATATCCGTAACCGCCGTGAAGCTGTACGCACTTTGTCGTAACTTCCATAGCGACCTCTGCAGCATAAAGCTTAGCCATAGCGGCTTCAACGCCGTATGCGCTCTTGCCGTCCTTCTGGTACTGATCCTTGGCACGTGCTGCCTTGTATACGAGAAGTCGTGCTGCCTCAACCTTTGTAGCCATATCTGCAAGCTGGAACTGTGTGTTCTGGAATGCGCCGATGGCACGTCCGAACTGCTTTCTCTCATTGACATACTGGATCGTTGTCTCAAGAGCGCCTGCTGCAAGTCCGAGAGCCTGAGCGGCGATACCGATACGTCCGCCGTCAAGCGTATGCATTGCGATGTTGAATCCCTTGCCCTGCTTGCCGAGGAGATTTTCCTTCGGAATACGGCAGTCCGTGAAGATGAGCTCATATGTAGCCGAACCGCAGATACCCATCTTGTTTTCTTTCGTACCGAATGTAAATCCGGGTGTTCCCTTCTCAACGATGAATGCGGAGATCTCTTTCATCATCTTGCCGCGCTTTTCGATCTTGCCCGTAACAGCAAAGATAACGTAAACGTCTGCTTCCTTACCGTTTGTGATAAAGCACTTGCTGCCGTTTAATACCCACTCGTCACCGTCAAGAACAGCCTTTGTCTGCTGACCCTGTGCATCTGTTCCGGCACCGGGCTCTGTAAGTCCGAATGCACCGAGCTTTTCGCCCTTTGCAAGGGGAACAACGTACTTCTGCTTCTGCTCGTCCGTTCCGAATGTCATGATCGGATCAACGCAAAGTGATGTATGTGCTGAAACGATAACGCCTGTAGTACCGCAGACTTTTGACATCTCTTCAACGCACATAGCATATGTGAGAACGTCACATCCCTGGCCGCCAAGCTCCTTGGGAACCGGGATTCCTAAAAATCCGTACTTTGCAAGTTTCTCAACAGTCTCTCTGGGAAATCTGTGTTCCTGGTCGATCTCCTGTGCGAGAGGCTTTACTTCTGTCTCGGCAAAATCTTTGAAAAGCTGTCTTGCCATTTCATGTTCTTTTGATAAAGAAAAATCCATGATCTGTTTCCTCCGTAAAAAATAATTTATAAAAGTGTGTCAAAAGAACCGTCCCTTTGACATATTATTTAGCGTCGATTGCTGTCTTGGTGCGGTCTTCATTGTAGATGTAGAATCCCTTGCCGCTCTTTACGCCGAGGTTTCCGCCTCTGACCATCTTTCTGATAAGAGGACATGCCCTGTACTTGCTATCACCTGTCTCGTTGTAGAGAACGTCCATGATCGCAAGGCAGATATCAAGGCCGATGAAATCGCCGAGCTCAAGGGGTCCCATGGGATGGTTTGCGCCAAGCTTCATTGCAGCGTCGATACCTTCAACATCCGATACGCCTTCCATCTTGATAAATGCCGCTTCATTGATCATCGGGATGAGGATACGGTTTACAACGAATCCTGCTGCCTCGTTGACCTGAACAGCCGTCTTGCCGATCTCGGCTGAGATCTTCTTGATCGTCTCAACAGTCTCATCGGGTGTGTTAACACCGGCAATTACCTCAACGAGTTTCATGCGGTCTGCGGGATTGAAGAAGTGCATACCGATCATAGGTCTTGAAAGACCGTTTCCGATCTCCGTGATCGAAAGTGATGATGTATTTGAAGCGAATACACAACCGGGCTTGCACAGCTCGTCAAGCTCCTTGAATGTTGTTTTCTTAACTTCCATATTCTCAAATGCTGCTTCCACGATCAGATCGCAGTCCTTGCAGAGATTTTCCTTAAGACCGGGAACGATCCTGTTGATGATCGCATCAGCCTGCTCTCTTGTCATCTTCTCCTTGGCAACAAGCTTGTCATAACCCTTTATGATCTTGTCCTTGCCGCCCTCTGCCCATTCCTGCTTGATATCGCAGAGCATTACTTCATAACCGTCTACCTGAGCAAAAGCTTTTGCGATGCCCTGGCCCATTGTGCCGGCACCAATGATTCCTACCTTCATTTTGTTTCCTCCTATAAGTTGTATATATCCGGTTTATCTGTTGTTAAAAGGTACTACCTTCAGTTTCTTTTCTTTATCCTTCTCAAGGAAGTTTGCCATGGCAGCCTTCTGGTCCTCAGTCTCAAAGCAGTCACCGAAAAGCTTTTCCTCTATAACTACCGCTTTGTCCATATCGACCTGAAGTCCGTCATTTATGGCCTTCTTGCAGTTACGTACCGCGATGGGTGCGTTTGCCGCAATGGTTGATGCCATCTTAAGAACCGTATCCATAAGCTCGGCAGCGGGAACAACCTGGTTTACAAGGCCGATCCTGTATGCCTCATCCGCCTTGATATTTCTTGCCGTGTATATGAGCTGTTTTGCCATTCCGGGTGAAACAAGCCTTGCAAGTCTCTGGGTTCCGCCAAATCCGGGTGTGATCCCGAGTCCTACCTCGGGCTGACCGAATACAGCATTGTCCGAGCAGATCCTGATATCGCAGCTCATCGAGATCTCACATCCTCCGCCAAGCGCAAATCCGTTTACGGCAGCGATAACGGGGATCGGGAATGTCTCGATCTTACGGAAAAGATCGTTACCTTTCTTTCCGAATGCTTCGCCCTCTGCCTTTGTGAGGCTGCTCATTTCTCCTATGTCGGCACCTGCGACAAAAGATTTTTCCCCGGCTCCTGTGAGCACGAGGCATCTGATCTGGCTTTGATCGACACCGTCAAAAGCCTCCGACAGTTCATCAAGCACCTGCGAATTAAGAGCATTGAGTGCTTTTTCTCTGTTGATGGTGATGATCCCGACACGATCCTTTACTTCGTACGTAACAAATTCCATACAGTTCTCCTTTCACTTCCTTATCAGACAAAAAGCATCAGCGTTTATTCCTAAACGCTGACGCCGCCTTTCCTGTTTATGATCAGTCCATTTCGACGATCGTGGCACAACCCATGCCACCGCCGATACAAAGTGTTGCAAGACCCTTCTTGGCCCCCTTCTTCTTCATCTCGTGAAGCAGGGTTACGAAGATACGTGCGCCCGATGCTCCGACCGGATGTCCGAGAGCGATCGCGCCGCCGTTCGGGTTGAGCTGTTTGTCAACATCTATGCCAAGATCCTTACCAACTGCAACCGACTGAGCCGCAAATGCTTCGTTTGCCTCGATGATATCGAAGTCCTCGATCTTGTATCCGGCCTTGGCCATAGCCTTCTTTGATGCGGCAACAGGTCCGATACCCATGATGGAGGGATCGACACCTGCAAGAGCGCCTGCAACAAATGTTGCCATAGGCTTAACACCGAGTTCCTTTGCCTTCTCTTCGCTCATAACAACGACTGCCGCAGCACCGTCGTTGATACCGGATGCATTACCCGCTGTTACGAATCCGTCGGGGTTGATCGGGCGAAGCTTTGCAAGTCCTTCTATTGTAGATCCCTGTCTGGGGCCTTCATCTGTATCAAAAATAACAGTCTCTTTCTTCTTCTTAACTTCAACGGGAACGATCTCATCCTTGAATGCACCTGCCTCGATAGCGGCGCAAGCCTTCTGCTGACTCTTGAGTGCGAACTCATCGAGTTCTTCCCTTGTAAGGTTCCACTGCCTTGCAATATTGTCGGCAGTTGTGATCATATGATAATCGTTAAACGCATCCCAAAGAGCATCCTTGACCATTGTATCAACAAGTCCGCCCTGGCTCTGTGAGGGCCACATCATCCTGTAACCGTAACGTCCGTTGGGAATGGCGAAAGGAGCCATAGACATGTTTTCCATACCGCCTGCAACAACGACATCGGCATCACCTGCCATGATCATCTGTGCTGCCTGGTTTACACAGTTAAGACCCGATCCGCAGACAACGTTTGATGTAACCGCGGGTGTCTCGATGGGAAGACCTGCCTTGATAGATGCCTGACGTGCTACGTTCTGGCCCTGACCTGCCTGTATGACACATCCCATGTAAACATGCTCTACATCTTCAGGTTTGATACCTGCCCTGTTTACGGCTTCCTTAATGACGATGGCACCAAGATCGGCAACGGGGATTGTTGAGAGTGATCCGCCCATTGTTCCGATAGCTGTACGACAGGCGCTTGCGATAACGACTTTTTTAGACATTCATATACCTCCGAAAAAGATTGTTAATTATTTGACAAATAGCGCTTTCACTATTATAGCAGATTCGGAGGTTCTTATCAACACAAGATGTAGGGATTTTCGAAAGGTGTGATACTATGATTTTATCAGAACGAATAAGGAGGATAGTATATCCCCTTTTCGGTTATGATCGCCGTGATCAGCTCATGGTCCGTAACATCGAATGCGGGATTGAAAACCTTGATGCCCGAAGGTGCCATCGGACGCTCATACCACATAGATGTCACTTCCTCGGGTTTTCTCTCCTCTAT
>CACYMJ010000027.1 GCA_902775485.1 uncultured Lachnospiraceae bacterium | reverse complement strand
CTATTCCGGCGGCATGACCTTTTTGAAGATGTACGACGGATCGGTGCTTTCGGCGGCGGAGCTGGCCGAGGCCCTGCGCAACATCAGGGGCGAGGTGTTCGCGATCATCGACTGCTGCGGCAGCGGCGGCGTCCTCGCCCGGGCTAGCGAAACGGAGGACATATTGAAGGGCATCGACGCCGTGACGGCCCGGGAGGTGGCCCGACGGTTGAAGGTGTCGGTGGGGCCGATCTTCACCTGGTTTGAGACGATGGAGCAGTTGAAGTCGGAGGTTTACACCCTCGCCCGCGAGCGCTATCGGGCGTACATCGAGAGGGGGCTGAAGGGCCCCATCCCCTTTCTGGGCCTGGGGCAGCAGTACATTCGCTTCGCCAGGGAGGAGCCCGAACTGTACAGTTCTATACTGCACAATGTCGGATGTGCATATTCCATGATGTTCCTTCTCGAAAAAGCGGGCGAGTATTTCAGAAAAGCATATGAGATCGATGAATCAAGGGAAAGCCTCGTCCTTTATCTCATCTGTCTTCGCATGACTGTCAAGAAGGAAGACTACGACAAGATCGTTGTGAGAAACGGATATGACGAGAGAGTGGCTCTTGAAGCCATGAGACTGCTCACATCCGCAAGAGAGGCACAGATAGATACACCGTATGGCGACGCAATGAAGGATATACTCGCTCTTCATGATGCCGGAAAGATCTCCGAATTCTACAGGGCACTCGACGCCACACTTGAGGATTGGAAGACACAGTACAGAAGGTCGATGAAATGAAAATAATCAACTGGCTAAAGGACATACTCGGATTCGGCGATGACGATTTTGACGATATTGAGATAAACTATGCGTCGGAATCGGCTGAATCCCTCATGCAGTCGCTCGCGAACGCATCCAAGAGACGCCGTACGCTGAACATGAATGACAAGGCGCAGCGTGACCAGTATGTAAGGGAATACTGCGACATGATGGCTGTCGCATCAACTGACGTTGAGGCACAGAAAACGGAATATCAGCAGGTGACGGAGCGGCTTGCGGATCTGGAGGAGTTTGAAAAACTGCCGGTAACGGATAAGAGCCAGGTCAGGATCAGGGCCAACAAAGTGATCAGGATCGAGCAGGAGGACAGTAACTATACCCGTCCGACCAAGAAGATCACTGAGGCGCAGTACCGTGAGATGGAGCGGCTCGCAAACGATATACCCGACATCCTCAAGAAGATGAAAGAGGATGAGGAGTATCAGATGGTAGTAAGACGTGACCTTAATCTCCTTGAGGGAGAAAAGGGCGCCGTTGCCTATCAGAGAAAGGAAGAGCGCGGAAGGGCACGTACAGCCAGGAGCATCGCTTTCGTGGCGATATTCGGCGCGGTAATGTCGGCAGCGCTCATGTTTGTCATAAATCAGGCGATGCACGTTAAGGTCGAGATGGGATTCATCATCCTGGCAGGTGCCTTTGCGGTGGCTATAACGGCATCCTTTGTCATGTATCAGAATGCACAGAGCGGTATCGCAAGATCGAACAGGAAACTGAACAAGGCGATCAGTGTACAGAACACTGTGAAGATCAAATACGTAAACATCACCAACGTGCTTGACTACAACTATTCCAAGTACGGTGTCATGAACTCGTATGAACTTGCCTATATATGGGAAAAATACAACGAGGAAAAACTTGCAAGGGAGCATGACTCCGACATAGCGGAGCGCATGGAGGAAGCAAGGAGCGAACTTTACCAGATGCTCAAGCATTATCATATAAACGATCCTTCCGTATGGGTATACCAGCCGGGAGTTCTTGTTTACGACGAGGAAGCAAAGGATATCAGAAAACAGCTTATCGTCCAGCGTCAGAGATTAAAGAAAGGGATAGATTTCGAACTGTACAATCTTGAAACGGCAAAGAAGGAACTCGAAGCCCTCGTAAGAGAGTATCCGAAATATGCCGAAGATATAATCGCCATTGTCGGAGAATACGAATAAACGGGATGATGTTTACAGCGATGCGGAAAAATCATCCAGCATCTGCCGCACGCTCGGAGAGATCGATACGAATTCACATCCGTAACGGTAGCTGTTTCTGTCGATGGCCGTGCTCCTGATCACACGCACATCGGTGATTATCTGAGGAAATTCCGGAGACAGTTCAATATTGGCAATGAAATAATAACCCACGGGGAGAATGCACTGGGAAATAAAACCGATCCCCTTCGACGAAATGTCTATGACCTCAACGTTAAGGTCCAGATCCATTATCGTGTTCGTATTTTCTTTGTAAAGGTTTGAAATGGACAGCTTTATACCGATCGGAACACGCTTATCCTGTCTTTTTTCTTCCATGACCGCTCCTTAAGGGTTTATCTTCCAAATAATTTACCACATTTCTTTGGCCGCGACAATCTTTGTATAAGGTTAATCGAAAAAACGGAAAGGTTAGCATATGATCACAACTGTAATATTTGATATGGGAAATGTATTGATCGATTTTCGCTGGGCGCAGCTGTTTCGCGAGATGGGACTGAGCGGAGAGAGATTTGACAGAATGGCAAAGGCAACGGTGCTCGATCCCGTCTGGAGTGAATTCGACAGGGGTTTCTGGACCGATGAGATGATGCTTGAAGGTTTTGTGAAAAACGATCCCGGTATGGAAAAAGAGATAACGCAGATGATGAACGAGTATTTTCCGAGACTTCTTAAAAAATTCGATTATACCGATGAATGGCTCGACTCGATCAAGGCAAAGGGATATAAGATCTATATCCTTTCGAATTTTTCCGCAAAGGCTTTCAGGGACTGTACAGACCAGCTCGATTACGTATCAAAGGCAGACGGTGCGGTGATATCCTATAAGGTTGGGCTTATTAAGCCGGATCCCGCCATCTACCGGTATCTGCTCGATACATATGATATAGATCCTACGGAGGCCGTGTTCATCGATGATGTTCAGGAAAACCTTGATGCGGCTGCCGCGTTCGGGATAACGGGAATTCTCTTTACCGACCGGAAGAGCGCGGATGAAGAACTTGCAAAACTTGGAGTGAAATGAAATATTTCTTAAGGATGATGGATGCCTACAGACGATATGCCAGAAGGCATCCGCTCAGGTTTCTCGGAATAAATCTGATACTTGTCATCGCCTGGGTGGCGATCATCATGCATTTTTCGGGCGAAAACGCGGATATTTCGGGTAACAGATCGGCAAGACTTCTTGTAGGGATCGTCAATACCGTAGCGCCCGCAAAGAATGTCACGCTTGCCAACTACAAGGCCGATGCGGCACTTTTTAATGCAGAGAAAGTGCTGAGAAAGCTCGCGCATATGGCCGAATACGGTTTTCTGTCGCTTCTGCTTTGGTCGGTATGCTTCGGTATCCGTGATCTTTCACGCCGCTACGCATATATCATACCCGTAGCATTCACAGCGGTTCTCGCAGTGATTGATGAAAAAAACCAAACCACGATAACCGGAAGATACGGTTCGTGGTTTGATGTATGCGTTGATATTACCGCAGCGCTTATCGCTGTTATGACTGCTTTTTGTCTGACCCGCCGCTATCGCCGCGAGAAGGGGAAGGCGTCGAATAGGGATCGCTCCTCTTAGATCTGTACATCGCATATCTGTGAAGACACATATACAGATAGGCAACTGTCGGGATGAAGATCGTAAGTATCAGACATCCCCGAAACATCGCCATGGTCTTCGAACTGTCCAGAACTGCCAGCACGGCGGTTGCAACGTACATCCCCACAAGTATTACAACACATATTAACGCCAGTATCCGTTTCACATTTTTCATGATGACATTATATCAGTTTGTACCCGAAACGCCTATACATTTGTATTGATTTTGCCATTCACAGGAATTATTATTATAACATCGGAGTAAAAAGGTAATGATATATTTTGAGTTGTACAGACAACTTGATATAAGAGTTTTTCAGACGATATCCGCCATTGACCCGGGATACGGATCGTGCGCAAAGTACGTATTTGACAAGGATTCGCTGGTGCTTCTTGGAATGGATCATTCCGTCAGACTGGACGTATTGACCCGGGAAGTCAAGAAGGACAGCCCCATCAGAAACTGGGATATAGAGAATGAAACCGTCATGTGGTTTGCGGAGGACTCGGCGGAGGCGATGCTGGTCAGGCTCATCAACGATGCGTACAGAAAATGGATGCAGCTCGATGCGAACATATCCGAAGAGTATTTTGCGATGGAGCTCGAGCAGGTCAATCAGATGCTCGCAGGATACAGTCTCAGGATATTCTCGGACGAGTCCGGCATGTCGATATTTAAGGATGATATAAACGACGGGGATGAGTTCAGTTTTGAGCAGGCGATAGAACTTATCATGGACGTTGATGAGAACCGGATGGACGATGAAGGGATATCGCAGCTGATCAACGAGGCGCTCTACTATCGCAGCCTTGACCGTTATGAGGAAGCTACCGTCAGACTCGAGAAGGCCGTACGATACATGGATCACACGCTTCCCGTATATACGCATGCCGTCTTTACCCTTGCGGAAACATACTATTTCATGGGAAATTACGAGCGTGCCGTTATGCTGTACTACAGGGTGAGCCTTCAGTTTATAGAGAATGAAGATGATTTTTACCTGCATCTGGGACATGCGCTTGTTGATGCGAAGATGAAAAAATACGACAGGCATCTTCGTATTTTCTATCACAGCAGGATAGATCCCGAATTCGCTGATACGCACAGACAGGCTGTTGCGGCTGCAAAGGCCAGTGTTTCGGATGTGTTTGACGAATACGAGCAGACGTGCCTTGACATGGGACGGAAAAAATATGCGGAGTTTCGAAATTCCCTTCCTGCCGGGGCGGATGAAATAGACGAACTTATCGAAGAATACGAAAAACCAGAAGAGCAGGTCCGGGAGATTCATAAACAGTATGAAGGATTCAAACTGTCGGCGCCGCACTCAAAGGCAGAACAGAGCACGCTCACGGTCAATGAAAGACTTTCGGTCGCGCTCGATCATTTTCTTACGGGTGAGTACCAGAAGGCATTTGACATGTACTACAGGCTTGCCGCACAGGCGGATGAAGATTCCGATTTTTACACATGGATACATCTTCAGCTCGGAAAACTGTACTGCTTTTTCGATGAGCCGGTCAAAGCATGGCACGCCCTTTTAAAATGTGATCCGAGAAGGTTCGGTGTGGTATACAGGATAGAAGATTATCTGCTTTTATACCAGCATGCCCATATTGTTGCGGAGGATTTCGAAAGCGACGAGAGATTCAGAAAGCTCATCCGAGGAAGCATGGATCCCTATTATGCACAGTATGACAGGCAGTACAATACACTCATTCACGACAGAAAACTTATGAGATCGTACAGAAGTTACGAGAAGGATTGTATTGAGGACTCGAAGTTTGAACTGCGCGCCGTGCTTAAGCAGACGAAGGAAAAAAGAGGCGGGATATTCGGAAGGATACATAAAAGACCGGGCGCATCCGATGATTGATACGTGCATCAAACTGTGTTAGAATATCGGTGTTGACCGTCTCTGACACAAAGTGATCATAGGACGGATAATGACAACATAAGGAGGTTATCAAAAATGGGTTTAGTACAGGCTATTGCGGGAGCAGCCGGAGGCGCACTTGCCGATCAGTGGAAAGAGTTCTTCTATTGTGAAGCGATCCCTGCGGATGTGATAGTTACAAAGGGTGAAAAGAAGATTGACGGAAAACGTTCATCGAATACGAAGGGACATGACAACATAATCAGTAACGGTTCAGTCATTGCGGTTGCGGACGGACAGTGCATGCTGATCGTTGAGCAGGGTAAGGTCGTTGATATATGCGCAGAGCCCGGTGAATATGTTTACGATACGTCAACAGAGCCGAGCATATTCTACGGAAAGCTTTCCGATTCCATCGTTGAGACGTTCAAACAGATCGGTAAGAGATTCACGTTCGGCGGCGATACGGGTAAGGATCAGAGAGTATACTATGTAAATACGAAGGAGATACCCGGTAACAAGTACGGTACGGCCAATCCGGTCCCGTTCCGTGTGGTTGACAAGAATATCGGTCTTGACGTTGATATAACGATCCGCTGCCACGGCGAATACTCATACAAGGTTGAAGATCCGATCCTCTTCTATACGAACGTTGCAGGTAACGTAACTGATTCATATACAAGAGACGAGATCGAGGGACAGTTAAAGAGTGAACTTTTAACAGCACTTCAGCCCGCATTCGCAAAGATAAGCGATATGGGTATCAGATACAGCTCACTTCCCGGACATACCGAGGAACTATCGGATGCTCTTAACGAAGTTCTTACAAAGAAGTGGAGAGAGCTTCGCGGTATCAAGATCGTATCATTCGGTGTAAGTTCGGTTACGGCTCCCGAAGATCAGGAGCAGATGATCAGGGATCTTCAGAAGGCAGCCGTTATGCGCGATCCGAGCATGGGCGCGGCTACACTCGTCGGAGCACAGGCAGATGCGATGAAGGCAGCTGCATCCAATACATCGGCAGGCCCCATGATGGCATTTGCCGGAATGAACATGGCAGCAGGCGCGGGCGGAATGAACGCAGGCCAGTTATACCAGATGGCAGGCACCCAGCAGGCAGCAGCACCGGCAGCGGCAGCACCGGCAGGCGGCTGGACATGCGAATGCGGTACGACAAATACCGGCAAGTTCTGCAGCAACTGCGGCAAACCCGAACCGGCACCGGCAGGCAGCTGGACATGCGAATGCGGAACAGTCAACACCGGCAAGTTCTGCAGCAATTGCGGAAAGCCCTCACCGTCAGGTGAATGGACATGCGAATGCGGAACGGTAAATACCGGCAAGTTCTGCAGTAACTGCGGTAAAGCAAGAGCATGAGCGGGTACGACGTACCTTGAATATTTTCAGATATATAAAATCCCGGGATCATTTGATCCCGGGATTTTCTTTTATCATTCGAATAGAATCTGTCTTTTATTCTGCTCCGTTTTTTACTGCTTCAGCCATTTCCTTCTGAATGTCCTCGTCGTATGAAAGGATGGGCTCGATGTCCCTGCCCTTTATCTTTCTGTCGACATAGTTGTTTGTCAGCTTAACTACAAGAGGTGTAAGGGACAGCACACCGATAAGGTTGGGAAGCATCATCAGTCCGTTGAACGTATCGGAGATATCCCATGCAAGTGAAGATGTCATGAGAGCGCCTGAGATGATCATCAGAACAAAGATGACACGGTATATCTTGGCTCCCTTTACACCGAACAGATACTCAACAGCCTTGCTGCCATAGTGTGACCAGCCCATGACCGTTGTGAATGCAAACAGGAGGACTGCAAGAGCCACAAACCATTCGCCGGCTTTTCCGAAAGATGCGCCGAATGCCTTGGCAACGAGCGTTGCATCGTTTGTGCCTTCAACCGCAAGACCTGTTTCAAGATCGATCGCTCCCGAAGAGAGCACGACGATAGCTGTCATTGTACATACGATCATCGTATCGGCAAATACCTCGAATATTCCCCACAGTCCCTGCCTTACGGGCTCTTTTACGTTGGAATTGGAGTGTACCATAACCGATGAACCGAGACCTGCTTCGTTTGAGAACACGCCTCTTTTACATCCGCTCTTTACCGTGTTAAGCGCGATGGCGACCGCGGAACCTGCGGCACCGCCGGCAACCGCACGCGGACCGAATGCAAATCTGAAAATGGATGCGAACATCTCACCGAGACTTCCTATATGCATGAACATTATGATAAGCGCACCGATAACATATACGATAGCCATGAAAGGCACGATCCTTTCGGCAACCGCCGCGATCCTCTTAAGACCTCCGAGTATGATCGCAGCACCGATCAGCATAAGTACCAAACCGATGACCCAGTTAACGACCGAAACGCCTGCAAGGGTTGAGGTGCTAAGATCCGAGAAGAATGCCGATTCGATGTTTAAGGTGATCTTATTGATCTGTCCCATATTACCGATACCGAATGAAGCGATCATGGCAAAAACGGCAAAGATCACTCCGAGTACTTTACCGATCGTTTTGCAGTTCTTATATGAACCGAGGCCGTCGGTAAGATAGTACATGGCTCCTCCCGACCACTCGCCTTCGGTATTCCTTCTTCTGAAATAGATACCGAGGATGTTTTCGGAATAGTTTGTCATCATTCCGAGAATGGCTGCTATCCACATCCAAAATACGGCACCGGGGCCGCCTACACATATGGCTGCGGCAACACCTGCGATGTTACCCGTTCCGATAGTAGCCGCAAGAGCCGTACAAAGTGCCTGGAACTGTGATACGCTTCCGGCCTCTGTCTTGACGTGCGATTCCTTGTGAAGGACCATTCCGATCGTCTTACTCCACCAGTGCCTGATGTGTGTTATCTGGAAGAACTTCGTGATAACTGTACATACAAGTCCTGTTCCGAGAAGCATGATAAGACCGAACCATCCCCATGCAAATCCGTTGACTGCGTCATTGATACGTACGATTGTGTCCATTTTGAATCTCCCTCTTAGTTAAATGTTGTCATTAACATTTGAAACGTATGATACCATTACAGCCGCTGTGTGTCCATAAAAAGTTTGGTTTTAGGGACGGACTCGGGGTTGATTTTTTGCCTTGTTATCTTATAATAGATAAGGTTTGAAAAAATGGCATTGTATGCACAAAAATAAAGAGAGGTAATTCTAATGGAAAACAAATGGGTAAGAGGTGCGATCCCCGCATTGCTGCTTCATTGCAGTATCGGTACTGTTTACTGCTGGTCCACATTTTCACAGGAGATCGCCGATTACATCGGAGCCACCAAATCGGCAACGGAGTGGGCATTTTCACTTGCCATATTCTTCCTTGGAATGTCAGCTGCATTTCTCGGAGACGTTGTAGAGAAGGATATCCACAGATCTTCACTGATCGCAACGATCTGTTTTACGGTCGGAATGATCGGTACCGGATTCGGAATAATGATCAAGTCGCTTCCGGTGATACTGTTATTCTACGGATGCATAATGGGTATCGGACTCGGAACCGGTTACCTTTCACCCGTTAAAACACTTATGCTCTGGTTCGAGGACAAGAAAGGTCTTGCAACGGGACTTGCGGTTGCAGGCTTCGGACTTGCAAAGGCAATAGCAAGCCCGGTAATGCAGGCGATCCTTAACGCATTCAACAAGGATCCGAACCAGCCCGTTAATCCCGCTCCCATGTTCTTTATAATGGGCGGTATATATTTCGTTATGATGTTCATCGGACATCTTATATTAAAGAAGCCTTCCACATGGACCGAGGCTCATTCCGAGGGAGGTATCAAGGAATTCTTCGCGACTCTTGCAAGCAACTTCAAGACATCGTTCGGTAACAAGACTTTCATCGGCATATGGCTGATGTTCTATATCAACATCGCATGCGGTCTTGCGCTCATCTCACAGGAGAAGATGATATTCAAATCAGTAGGACTGTCGGTAGGCGTGTGTGCGACTCTAGCAACGGTAACGGCTATCGCAAATGCTGCGGGCCGTCTCGGTTTTTCCGCCTGGGCCGATACGCTTAAGGACAGAAATACGATATATAAGCTTATATTTATCCTTTCAATAGCATTTACGGCACTTGTTGTACTGACACAGGGTATCGTAAAGGGTGCGGAGATACCTGCACTTGCGATACTGTGTGTTGCTCTTTTGATCATGGTCAACGCAGGATACGGCGGAGGATTTTCAAATGTACCCACGCTCCTGTCGGATCATTTCGGAATGGGCAAGATCAGTTCGGTTCACGGAATGTGCCTGTCGGCATGGGCTATTGCAGGACTTACAGGTAACCAGATGGCAACTGCGATCGTTAACAAGCTTGACCGTTTTGAGAAAGAGATCGTTCTTTCCAACGGTGATATCGCAGTGGTCAATCCTATCGGATATCAGACGGTACTGTATGTAACGGGAGCGCTTTATATCGTCGCACTTATAATAAGCTGCGTGATGGTACCCAAGGTTAACAACAAACAGAAATAAGGAAACGGTATGAAAAAAAGAGAAGACGTAAACAAGATCCTTATAATCGGAAGCGGCCCGATAATCATCGGCCAGGCGTGTGAGTTCGACTATTCCGGAACACAGGCATGTAAGGCACTTAAAAAGCTCGGCTATGAGATCGTGCTTGTCAATTCCAATCCGGCGACGATAATGACGGACCCGACAACGGCGGATGTGACGTATATCGAACCGCTCAACGTTGAGAGACTGACACAGATCATAGAGAAGGAACGTCCCGACGGACTGCTTCCAAATCTCGGCGGACAGACCGGACTTAATCTCGCTTCGGAACTTTACAAGAAGGGTATTCTTGATAAATACAAAGTAAAGGTCATCGGTGTTCAGGTCGATGCGATCGAGCGCGGTGAGGACAGGATAGAGTTCAAGGAACTCATGAACAGCCTCGGCATAGAGATGGCCCGTTCGGAAGTCGCATATACGGTTGATGAAGCTTTGGATATCGCCGACAGGCTCGGCTATCCCGTCGTTCTTCGTCCTGCGTATACGATGGGCGGCGCCGGCGGCGGACTCGTATATAATGTTGAGGAATTAAAGACAGTCTGTGAAAGAGGTCTTGCGGCTTCTCTTGTAGGCCAGGTGCTCGTTGAGGAATCGGTTCTCGGATGGGAAGAGCTCGAACTTGAAGTTGTAAGGGATTCATCCGGAAAGATGATCACGGTCTGCTTCATTGAGAACATAGATCCTCTCGGAGTCCATACGGGAGACAGTTTCTGTTCGGCTCCGATGCTGACGATCCCCGAAGACGTACAGGCAGAGCTTCAGCGCCAGGCATATAAGATAGTCGATGCGATACAGGTCATCGGCGGAACCAACGTCCAGTTTGCAAGAAACACACAGGACGGCAGGATCATAGTCATCGAGATCAATCCGAGAACATCACGTTCATCGGCTCTTGCGTCAAAGGCAACGGGATTCCCGATCGCTCTTGTATCCGCAATGCTCGCTGCAGGACTTGACCTGTGCGACATCCCGTGCGGAAAGTACGGTACGCTCGACAAATACGTTCCGGGCGGGGATTATATCGTTATCAAGTTCGCAAGATGGGCATTTGAAAAGTTCAAAGGCAGCCAGGACAAGCTCGGTACACAGATGCGTGCGGTCGGCGAGGTAATGTCGATCGGAAAGACATATAAGGAAGCGTTCCAGAAGGCGATCCGTTCACTTGAGATAGGACGTTACGGTCTCGGCGGGGCCAGGAACTTTGCCGAACTTGAACTTAAGGAGCTTATGAACAAGCTTCATACTCCGTCAAGTGAGAGACAGTTCATCATGTATGAGGCGATCCGTAAAGGGGCAAGCCTTGACGATCTGTACAACATCACGAAGATCAAGCCTTATTTCCTCGAGCAAATGAAAGAACTCGTTGATGAGGAGGAGGCTCTTAAGAAATACAAGGGAAGCGTTCCTCCGACGGATGTGCTTGAGAAGGCAAAAAAGGATGGCTTTGCGGATAAATATCTCTCAATCCTTCTTGATGTTACCGAAGATGAGATCAGAAAAGCAAGACTTGATGCCGGCATAACCGAAGCATGGGAAGGCGTTCATGTAAGCGGAACCGAGAACAGTGCATATTACTACAGTTCCTATAACATGAAGGACGAGTCGAAGGTTTCCGACAAACAGAAGATCATGATCCTCGGCGGAGGCCCGAACAGGATAGGCCAGGGTATCGAATTCGATTACTGCTGCGTACATGCGGCTATGGCACTTAAAAAGCTCGGATTCGAAACTATAATAGTAAACTGTAATCCGGAGACCGTATCGACCGATTACGATACATCGGATAAGCTTTATTTCGAGCCTCTTACCCTTGAGGATGTCCTGTCGATACACGAGAAGGAAAAACCGGTCGGAGTCATCGCACAGTTCGGAGGTCAGACTCCTCTTAATCTTGCCGCGGCTCTTAAGAAAAACGGAGTCAATATCCTCGGTACGACTCCGGAGACGATCGATATGGCAGAGGACCGTGACCTGTTCCGCGAGATGATGGACAAGCTCGGTATTCCGATGCCCGAGTCGGGAATGGCCGTTACGGTCGATGATGCACTTGCCATCGCAAAGAAGATCGGATATCCGCTCATGGTGCGCCCGTCATACGTTCTCGGCGGCAGAGGCATGGAGGTCGTTCACGATGATGAACACATGAAGGTGTACATGGCAGCCGCTGTCGGAGTGACACCGGACAGGCCGATACTTATTGACAGATTTTTAAATAATGCTCTTGAGTGTGAAGCTGATGCGATATCGGACGGTGAGAATGTTTTCGTTCCCGCTGTCATGGAGCATATCGAGCTTGCCGGCATACACTCGGGAGACAGTGCGTGCGTTCTTCCTTCAAAGAACATATCCGCAAAGAATGTTGAGATCATAAAGGATTATACGAGAAAGATCGCAAAGGAGATGGGTGTTCGCGGTCTTATGAACATGCAGTATGCGATCGAGAACGATACCGTATACGTGCTCGAGGCCAATCCCAGGGCAAGCCGTACGGTGCCTCTCGTATCAAAGGTCTGCAACATCGGTATGGTACCGCTTGCGACCGAGATCATAACGATGCCGATAACAGGAAAACCTTCACCGGTTCCCTCACTTCGCGAAAAGAAGTTCAATCACTGCGGCGTAAAGGAAGCTGTTTTCCCGTTCAATATGTTCCAGGAAGTGGATCCGCTCCTTGGCCCCGAGATGCGCTCAACCGGAGAAGTTCTCGGAATGGCGGGGGATTTCGGCGAAGCATTTTTCAAGGCCGAGGAAGCAACACAGACAAAACTTCCGCTTGAAGGAAAGGTTCTCATATCGGTAAATGACAGGGATAAATCTGAACTTGTCGAGGTTGCAAAGGGATTTGCCGACTGCGGTTTTGAGATAATCGCAACAGGCGGCACATACGATATGATCAGAAACGCCGGCATCAATGCAACGAAGATATTCAAACTTCAGCAGGGACGCCCGAACGTACTTGATGTCATCACCAACAAGGAAGTTTCAATAGTCATCAACACGCCCGATGACAAAAAGGGTGCAGAGGATGACTCATATATCAGAAAGGGAGTCATCAAGGCAGGTATCCCTTACGTGACGACAATGGCTGCGGCAAAGGCCAGCATAGCCGGAATACGTGCACGACAGAAGGGCGCCGGCGAGGTAAAATCGCTGCAGCAGTACCATGCTGAGATCGAGTGATTAAGGAGCAGATAAATGTTAGATATGAAGTTTGTCAGGGAGAATCCCGACATCGTTAAACAGAACATCAAAAACAAATTCCAGGACGAGAAGATCCCGATGGTGGATGAGGTCATCGCCCTTGATGAGAAGCGCCGCACGATGCAGCAGGAAGCGGATGATCTTCGTAACAGGAAGAATGTCCTTTCAAAGCAGATCGGCGCTCTTATGAAGGAAGGCAAAAAGGACGAGGCAGACAAGGTCAAGGAAGAGGTCGCAAAGGATGCGGCAAGGCTTGCAGAGCTTGAGGCACAGGAAGGCCCTCTTAACGAACAGATCCAGAAGATCATGTATGTCATTCCGAACATCATCGATCCGAGCGTTCCGATAGGAAAGGATGACAGCGAGAACGTTGAGGTTACCAAATACGGCGATCCCGTTGTTCCCGATTTTGAGATACCGTATCATACGGATATCATGGAAAGATTCGACGGCATAGATCTTGATGCCGCAGGACGCGTTGCCGGTAACGGTTTTTACTATCTGATGGGTGATATCGCAAGACTCCACTCGGCCGTCATCAGTTATGCAAGGGATTTCATGATCGACCGGGGATTTACATACTGCGTGCCTCCGTTCATGATCAGAAGCAATGTCGTGACGGGCGTCATGAGCTTTGCCGAGATGGATGCGATGATGTACAAGATCGAAGGCGAGGATCTGTTCCTTATCGGAACAAGCGAGCATTCGATGATAGGTAAGTTCATCGACCAGATCCTTCCGGAAGATACCCTTCCGAGAACACTTACGAGCTACAGCCCGTGCTTCAGAAAAGAGAAGGGTGCGCACGGCATCGAGGAGCGCGGAGTGTACCGTATACATCAGTTTGAAAAGCAGGAGATGATCGTTGTCTGTAAGCCCGAAGAATCCCCGATGTGGTTTGACAAGCTCTGGAAGAACACGGTCGATCTGTTCCGCTCAATGGATATTCCGGTCCGCACACTTGAGTGCTGCTCCGGAGACCTTGCCGACCTGAAGGTAAAATCATTCGACGTTGAAGCATGGTCACCGCGTCAGAAGAAATATTTCGAAGTGGGAAGCTGTTCCAATCTCGGCGATGCTCAGGCAAGAAGACTCCGTATCCGCGTAAACGGTAAGGACGGCAAGTATTTTGCGCACACTCTCAACAATACAGTCGTCGCACCTCCGCGTATGCTGATCGCATTCCTTGAGAACAATCTGTGCGAGGACGGCTCGGTAAAGATACCCGATGTGCTTCGCCCTTACATGGGTGGGACCGAAAAGCTCATCCCGAAGCATTGATATACCGGAGGCACATTTGGAAGATCAGGAACGAAGACTGGCGGTCCTTATAGACGCCGAGAACATATCAATAAAGTACGTCAAGGTCATACTTGACGAGATAAGCAATTACGGTATCGCGACCTATAAGCGTGCATACGGTGACTGGACCAACCCCGTACTCAAGGGCTGGAAGGACGAGGTCCTCAAGAACTCGATAACACCGATGCAGTCGTACAGTTATACCCAGGGCAAGAATTCCACGGATTCGGCCATGATAATAGATGCGATGGATATACTGTATTCGGGCAAGGTTGACGGCTTTTGCATAGTAAGCTCGGACAGCGATTTTACCCGCCTTGCATCGCGTCTTCGCGAAGCCGGCATGCTCGTTGTCGGGATGGGCGAGAAGAAAACGGTCGAAGCGTTCAGAACGAGCTGCACGATGTTCAAATATCTCGAGGTCCTTGCGGCCGATGATGAGAACCAGTCGGATATCTCGCGCGAAGAGATAGAGGATTCGATATTAAAGATCATCATGGATAACGAGGCGAGCGACCGCGAGACGACGGTCGGTGAGCTTGGCAACAAACTGTCAAACAGACATGCGGATTTTGACGTTCGTAACTACGGATACTCAAAGCTTTCAAAGTTTCTTGAAAGCATTGCCGGACTTACACTTACGCAGCACGGTAATTCCATTACGGTAACGCGCAAGGAAAGCGAAGTATCGAAGGATCAGATCGTCAAGCTCGTAAAGGATACGCTTAAGCGTGCATCAGGCAAGACCATGAGTCTTCCCGAACTTAAGCAGAAGATAGAAAAGAAGTATCCGCTCTTTAAGATAAGCGATTATCAGTACAGCAGATTTTCACAGTTCGTCAAGGATATGGACGGCCTGTCGGTCAAGAACAACACTGTAAGCTGGAAGGGCCCCGCATGACGGGGATGACATATAGGATTTGATCATGAACATTTCGATACTCGGAGCAGGAAATATCGCAGGCGTTATGGCTACAACCCTTCAGCCCCTAAAGGACGTAACCTGTTATGCGGTTGCGGCAAGGGATAAGGACAGGGCACAGATCTTTGCGGATAAGTTCGGATTTGCCAAGGCCTACGGATCATACAAGGATATGCTCGAGGACCCCGAGGTCGAACTTGTGTATATCGCGACTCCGCATTCACATCATTATGAGCACATCAGACTTTGTCTTGAACACGGCAAACACGTTCTGTGCGAAAAAGCTTTTACCGCAAATGCGAAACAGGCCGAGGAAGTGATGCGCCTTGCCGAATCAAAAGGACTGCTCCTTACCGAGGCAATGTGGATCAGATACATGCCCATGGCGGATACGATCCGGCAGGTCGTAAATTCCGGCATCATAGGAAGGCCCACGTCGCTTTCGGCAAATCTCGGTTATCCGCTTGAACATCAGGCCAGAAATACAAAGCTCTCGCTTTGCGGCGGAGCGCTGCTCGATCTGGGAGTATACGTGCTCAATTTTGCCTCAATGGTATTCGGTGATGAGATCGAGAGCATGGCGGCAAACTGCGTGAAATACCATACCGGTGTTGATGCCCAGGAGACGATCATGCTCACGTACCGGGACGGGAGGATGGCAACTCTTTATGCAACGATGCTCGCACAGACGGACAGACGAGGTGTCATAAATGGCACGAACGGTTACATAGAGATCGATAACATAAATAATTTTGAAGCAATGCGTGTTTACAATCTTGAGCGCAGGGTAGTTGCGGAGTATGCAGCACCTATGCAGGTGACGGGCTATGAATATGAAGTTGCCTCCGCGATGAAGGCGATCAGGGAAGGGCAGATAGAATGTCCGGAGATGCCGCATTTGGAAACGCTCTTTATGATGCAGCTTATGGACAACATAAGAGCCGCATGGAATCTTAAATATCCTTATGAGGTTGAAAGGGTAGATTCCGATCCGGAAGAGGATCCGGTGGTCACGGCAAGAAAGATCGCCGAGCAAAAACGCCTTGAAGAGAAAAAGAAGGCAGAAGAGGAAGAGCGGAAAAGGACGCAGGAGGCCGTAAAGCGGGCCGAGGAGAAGAAGGCGGAAAGCGAGGCTGTGATAGCCGAGGCGCAAAAGGAACTCGAAAAGCCAACGGATCCGGATGACTTCGAAGAGGAAGCAGACAGTCAGGAAGCAGGTTCGAAATGAACCTGCTTTTTTTGGTTTGCGCGCCATGGGCGCGCTCTAACGGGTGAAAGTCCCGAGTACGCGTGGGCAACGACGAAGTACATAGCAGAACAGCAAGGGTGTCCATCGCGAGGTGGAATTCGAAGGAAGCTGTAAGCAAACCCTTGGCCTGACGGACAGGAACCACATATAAGGCTGGGAAATACGGATAAGTCGGCCAAAAACGATGAAGTCCAAAAGTTGCTGGAGACATAAATGAATTAGGGGAGAGACTGCATGAGAGTTGAAGAAAAGAATAAGAAGGTCTATGGGTTTGTCGTTTATATAAGGGCATATGCAATGGCAGGTAATCGTACATATGATAACGGCTTGCTTGAGGTGATGTATGGTGGCGTTGGCAAGTCATTCCTGGGTAATGAAGGGTTTGAACTGTACAAGACAGAAGGAAATGCCAATAGAGGCAGAAGCGGATGGGAAAAACTGTTTGCGCGGTTAGATAGTTACAATAACGGTTGGAAATATCAGGTCGGCGGTGTTATGCCAGTAACTGATGCGATGTATCAGGAGATAGAAGAGCAGTTTAACCGTGACTGTGAGATTATCAGTAAGGCACCGGATCCTGTGATGGAGCGAATTGCTGAAAGTATAGAAAAAGAGGCAAGGCGAAGGAATTTCAAGGTTATAAAGTAACAGGGAGGCTCATGATGACCGAAAACATCACCGTAAACGAACAGAACAGCATACGTATCGTGGACAGGCTCGGCGTGATATATGTTGATCCATTCCAGATTCGAGAGCTGACGAATGATGCGGCATATATCTTCATTACGCACGATCATTACGACCATTTCTCACTGGATGATATTGCGAAGGTGGTGGGAGACAACACAACTTTGGTCGTGCCGGAGAAGATGGAAGGCAAAGCGCAGGAAGTCGCTAATCTCGTGAAGCGGATTGTTACGGTCAAGCCGGGAGTATATCGGGAGCTTGACGGGTTAGAGTTCGAGACCGTGCCGGCATATAACATCATGAAGCCCTTCCATCGCAAGGATGCCGAGTGGGTTGGGTATATATTCAGAGTAGACGGCAAGCGTATCTATGTTGCCGGAGACACGGATGCGACCAAGGAAGCAAAGGCAGTGAAATGTGATATCGCCATTGTACCGATTGGCGGCACATATACCATGGATGCTAAGAAGGCAGCGGAACTTGTGAACACGCTTCGTCCGAGCGTGGTGATACCGGTGCATTATGGTGCAGTGGTAGGTAGCCCGAAGGACGGAGAGGTCTTTGCAGAGAACGTTATGGAGCCGATAAAAGTGGAGTTTAAGATTCGGTTCTGAAATGAGAGAAGGGGAAGCAATGAATATTCTGATTAATATTGGCGGTTCAGGAATAAAAACAGCGGACTATTCGAAGGATACTATCGGCAGTAGCCTGTATATATACCAGTGGTAATGTTGATATGGAAGAGGGGATTGCAAGAAATAAAAATATTTTGTCTTATTGACAAATAATTTGTCATAATGTAAAATGATACTCGGTAGTATAGAAAAGGGCGTAGAGAGGTACGAAGATAAGGAAAAGATAGTTTAGAAAGTTAATTTGGAGGTGGTTTGATGGGAAAGCCAAACAGTTTTTTGTATTGCAGAATGCATGATATGAAGGACATTATATGGCCTGATCGCGAACGCGGAATCACGATGTTGATGGCATTTATTCCCAAAATAATGGAGGATTTTGCTATGATGCATCCGGAGTTCCCGGCTAAGGATGCTGCTCTGGCAATTTGCGGGATGATTGCCCTGGACGATGACGCGAGAAGGGTGAAGTATAAGGAGCAGGCGGACAGATATACCGAATTGCTTGAACCCATCAATGAAATAATTGATTATTCAGATGAGCTGATGTCAATCATAAAGAATGATACTGACAGTAGCAATGATAGAACTGCCTTGTATGCCACAGTATTTTGCTGTGGGATGATTGGACAGGGTGATGCAGAAATGCGAGAAACGGCCTGCAATTTCTTAGTATGGCCACTCAATATGGAAGAACAGGGAATAGATGTCAAAGAGGATGTAGCAATATGGGGGACATTAGCTTGCTTTGTAGATTTTGAAACATGGCATGATAACAAATATGGATCACCAATTATAGGAAAGTCTCAGCTTTCTTCAAATAATAATTCGAGCGGTACATCATCTCAACAAAGCACGTCATATCAGCCATCTGGTTCAAGTGGTGGAGGGGGCGGCTGCTATGTCGCTACGGCGGTGTATGGCTCATATGATTGCCCGGAAGTATGGACTTTAAGAAGATATAGGGACTATGAACTTGCGGCAACCTGGAAAGGTCGTATGTTTATTCGAGTTTATTATGCTATCAGCCCAACTCTGGTCAAATGGTTTGGAGATACCACGTGGTTCAGGAAGATGTGGAAAGGACGATTAGATAGGATGGTAAAGAGACTTCAAAATAGGGGCATTGAATCGACCTATTATGAAGATATAAAGTGGTAACAAAGCATTAAAAAAAGGAGGTAGCTTATGGTTTACAAGGAAGGTCACAGTTCTTACGGTAGATGCTGGATTGAAGGTGATGGGGTAACATTCTGGGTTTACACAATGGACGGAAGATCTAAGTATGGTCCTTTTTCATCAATGGCAGATGCAGAAAGAGAATATAGTAGGTGGTGTACGTAAAATCGTAAAATTAAAGGGTAATGGGTTTTTGCGCTCATTACCCTTTAATCGAAGTGAAGATTATAAAATTAAGAATGAGGAGAGGTATTTGCGGTATGGGTTTATTTGGATTTGGAAAAAAGAAAGAGAGCAGTAAAGAATATAAGTACAATATGTTGTTTAATTCGCCAATTGATAATGACCGAAATCAACAGATAAAAACATTAGCACTTAAGCGCATAGGTGATGCGGGTGTGGATGTTAATGATGTAAAGACTACATCATTCGGTGAATATGGTTCAAGAGGAGATTTTACTGGGCAGCCGGGAGAGTCTATATCTATTGAATGTGCCAGTACTCCAACTATGGAGAGTAGTAGCTCATACATTGCAATTACAGTAAAATCTAATCTTTGCAGTGAGGAGGCTATAAGACAGGCGTTTCAAGAAATACGATCGGAAGTATATGATATGGGATATGGATTTACGGAATACTAATATTGGTTTCAAGAAAGGATGAGTGCCCCACATCTGGAGCATGACAAGATTGATTTATACAAATATGAATACCCTTCCTTGCCGGCATTTTTAGGGAAAAAGGCCGAGCGCAAAGTGTGAAGATGGCTCGACCATAGGGTATTCATTGAAGCAAAAAGGAAGTCGGAGGTTGGATTATTGGTGCAAGATAAATGGATAATATCCGAAGTATATAAGAATGCAAGTATTGATCTATTACAAAACAATTTATCTGCGCTTAGAGCAAAGATAGGTATTAGTCAGGAAGAACTTGCCAGTGTAGTTGGTGTTACTCGTCAAACATATTATCCTGTTGAGACAGGGAGGAAGCCGATGACATGGTCGATGTTTTTAGCTTTGATATTCGTATTTGACTCAATTAAAGAGACATCTGAAATGCTGGAAGATTTACGTATATATCCTATTGACTTGATTATGAGATTTAACGGACAAATTAGTCCGGATGAAGGCGTAATTTAATGCCATAAAAATGGATGGTATGTATAGATGAAGAATAGTTTTGAACGAGCAACTTCTCCAGATAAATTGGAAGAAAGTAAGAAAAAACTAAAGGCATTCCGATCAGCGATTTATAGCAATATGGAAACTGATCAAAAAAAGAAGAATGCTTTTACAATGAACAGAAAGAGTAATGATCCTGCAAATGGGATATCTAAGGATGGAAAAGAACAGAGTAAAGATAATACGCATGGTCATTAGCGCTCAATGGGAATTATGATATATCAGTTTAATGAAAGCGAATGGAATATGATTGTACATACCTTTGAGGCGAATAAGAATAGTCTTAGTTTGGTTATGCGCGACAATCTTAAGAATCTGCTGAACAATTTAAAACAAAGCAGAACTATAACTTCAAAGGATGAAGCGGAGATGATTGTTTCATTTCTTGTATCTTGCGGTCAGAACAAGCAGGATATGGAATTAGGAGAAGATGTTTCCTTAAATGAGTTGAGTAACAAGTTTGAGGAAACTGAAATTGCTATAACAATAGAGCAAATTATTGAACAGCTTCGGCTTTTTATAAATAGGGTATATGAAGATAGTGTATGTCATTTTCCGCAAGTGATAAGAAACAGAGGTTAAAACATGGATGTAAAGCTTTCTCCAATTTATGGATCAACATTAAATCAAAATCCGATGGCCGGATCTGTTAATCCGTATATTTCTATTCCGGGAACATTTCAAGGTTATTCAAAGAGCCTTGGCATTGATAGAGATACATTAAGCAAGCATACCATGCTTATTGGTGGAACAGGATGCGGAAAATCTAATGTATTTTATCATATTATTGATCAGATAAAGAAGAACATGACATCTGATGATGTGATGATTATTTTTGATACGAAAGGTGATTATTATAAGCTGTTTGCAGCTCAAAATGATGCGGTTATTGGAGGCGGTCGTGAGTTCGCTGACATCTCTGAGAAGTGGAATATTTTTAAGGAAATAGTGGCTGACGGTTGGGAAGCTAAAGAGGTTTCCGTTAATACTCAGGAGTTATCGTGGTCGATATTCAAAGAATCCGTAGACAAGAGCAAGGATCCGTTTTTCCCCAATGCCGCACGGGATTTGTTTGCTGCAATACTTTTGTGTATGTTACACGAGGGAAAGGATGATATTGAATATCGAAAAGATTGTCTGTTCAATAACGAATTGAAGAGGGCACTTGATGAATCAACGATTTTTGATGTGAAAGCAATGATAGAATCTCATCCACAGTTTGCATCAGTGTTAAGCTATATCGGAGACGGAACTACTGGACAAGCACTTGGTGTGTACGCCGAAATGCTAGGTACAGTTAGAAAATTGCTTTCGGCTTGCTTTGATGAAAGGGGAATGTTTTCAATAAGAGATTTTGTGAGAAAAAAAGGCGGAAGAATCCTGTTTGTTGAATATGATATTTCTATTGGTGAAACGCTTGCGCCTATATATAGTCTATTGTTCGATCTTGCAATAAAAGAGGCATTGGGAAGAAAGAAATCTCAAGGTGATGTTTATCTTATATGCGATGAATTCAGGCTTATACCGTATTTGCAACATATAGATGATGGTGTGAATTTTGGAAGAAGTCTTGGTGTAAAGGTATTTGCCGGTCTTCAAAGCATTAACCAGCTAACAGAAGCATATGGAGAATATAGAGGGAAAAACATATTAGCTGGTTTCTCTTCTATATATGCATTTAGGGCAAATGATATGTTTACAAGAGATTATATTGTGGGTCTGCTTGGAAAGAATGTGGTGATGGAACAGCACAGGACTCTTAATAATTCCGTGCATGAGGAGAGACACGATGCTCATGTTGTGGAAGATTGGAATATGAATGAACTTGAGGTGGGTGAGGCTATTATTAGCTTTCCTTTTCAGAAACCGTTCAAGTATAAATTCGATTTATTCAGAAAGGGCCGAATATGAGTCTTTTTAATCATAATTATTCAAGCGGTCTTGCTGGTTTTGTGGTGGCAGGAATAGCTAACAGAAGAACGCGAAAGGCTTTAATGTCTGTTCAGCGCGAAAATGAAGCCAATCAGGGTGTTCTTAGATATGAACCGAGTGATATCGAAGCGTTTTTTGAAGAAAATAATCCTATCGAAAACATGATGTTTACGGGAGGAGACAACTCGATACGAGTACGTGCAATTACACGGGCAATAGAATGTGCTTTTTTGCAAGGATATTCTGTGCTTTTGTTACATAGCGGTAATCGAGAATTAGAAAGTAGTGTTGTTAATTATTTTGGAACAGGAAATTTATGCATTGTTAATGGGAATAATCCAATTTACGATCCTTTTTTGGGGGCTTCAAACAGCGAGATTGCGAGATTGATAGTTTCTTCTTCGACTAAGGACTACAAGATTAACGCTACTGGTCGCTATTATATTAACGGGATAAGTGATTATATAAGAGCAAATAAAAAAAGCCCGAGATGCTATATGTATATCAACTGTCCACATCTGACTTTTATAGATGGAGTGAATAAGGCAGAAAGCCAGGGCAGAATATCACAAAATGAGGCGAGAAGCATAATATCTCAAATAATGCAAGGAGAGATTGAGCGCGGTAATATCGAGGCATTTTTTCAAGCATTATCAAGACAGGGAGCCTCTATATTGGCTCAAAAATCAAATGCTGGTAATGCGGTGAATTATGTGGATGCATCATATAAACAGCAGATCCTTTCTGTTGATGTGCAGTCGAGTACGAATACAGTGCTGATTAACACGCTTGTGAATGAAGCGGAAACTATCATATCTCAGGGAGGAAAAACGATGATAGTGGTCGATGGCATCCAGATGTGTACAAGCGATGTTTTGATGGATTATATCAAAAGAGGAGGGAACAATTATAGCGTTGTAGCTTCATCGGAAGATGTTTATTCGGGATTTGGTGGCAATGATAATGATTTCTATGCTTTTTGTGGGAAGTGTTCGAAGATTATTATATCAAAACATGCTTCTGCCCATAGCTGCCAAAAGTATTCAGATATTATTGGTTCTTATGATAAGCATGAGATTAACAGCTCCTATGCTCAGAATGCGAATTATGTAGGACATTGGGGATATGGCACAACGAATACGACCAGTATAAATACAAAGAGGGAAAACAGGGTAAAGCCGGAAGAAATACAAGGAATGGCAGTGGACGAAGTGTTTATTATGGATAAGATAACCGGCGAAGTGTCATACGTGCCGATTTTGTAAAAATAAAGGGTGATTCATATAGGAGAAGCAAATGGAAACTAAGTTACGGGGGACTAGAAGGTAATGAATATTTGATAAAATCCGTACCTTTGGGTAGCGGGGGAGAAGGGGATATTTATGCCGTTTTAGATAACCCTGAACAGGTTGTAAAAGTATATAAGAAATTCGCTATATCGCAGGACCTTGAAGAGAAGATCAAATTCATGGTACGGAGACCACTATCAGAAAGTGTTTTGAACTGGGTCGCTTGGCCGATAGATATGGTGTATGACCCTGCAGGTTCATTCTGCGGATTTGTGATGCCCAAACTATATATCACACATGAACTGAACGATGTATACGTATATCCGCCGAGAATCGGTATAACATATAAACAGAAGCTCATTCTCGCCCAGAACATTTGCGTTGTAATCCATGAATTACATAAAGTAGGGTATGTATTAGGAGATTTCAATCCGAGAAACATAGGCGTAAATCTTAATTCCGGAGCAGTGGCGTTTCTTGATACAGACAGCTATCACATAGTCATTGATAAAGCATCTAACAGGGCATACAGGTGTAATGTGTGCGCTCCAGGATATGCTGCACCGGAATTGTTGAAAAAATGTGTCGATTATATTTCGGCTCATCCTGAAGACAAGAGGCAAGCATACGCAAAGACTCCGCTTGATACATTTACTAAGGAGACCGATAACTTTGCGCTGGCGGTCCATATGTTCCGTCTTCTGATGAACGGATATACGCCGTTCAATGGCATACCAGAGGATCAATCTCCATCTGAGGGTTCTCCCGGACAGGGTGATGCGGCAGTCAGACGGGACAGTTATTGCTTTAAGCCAGGCAATAAACCACAGGCAACTGCTGTGCCGGAATTTGATTCGTTACCCCAAAAGATTCAAGAGTTTTTTTCAAGAGCGTTTATAGATGGAAGGAATGACCCGACAAGGAGACCATCTTCCCGTGAATGGTATAAGACCTTGGGTGATTTTGAGAAGGAGCTGGTTATATGCAAAAAGAATCCAGTGCATATGTATCATAAAGAATTAAATAATTGTCCTTGTTGTGAAGCTGAAAACAGATATTCGGCATTGATGAGTCCCAAAATAGAAATAATGGATATGCAAAATGAGAATATCAGTAAAGAAAAAAGGATGATTCAGTCACCTTGTGATGGCTTTGACTATATAAAATGGCTATCTGATGAAGCAATTGAGAAGTTAAATGCAATTGTTTTAGAAGCAAGAGACATAGAAGACGAAGAAGAATTAAATGCTAAACAAGACCTACTTTATCAAATATTGTTAGAAAATATGAAGGAACATCTTTTAGAAATTTGTCCTTATAAAGATAATGAAGCTTATCTTTCTTGGCAAATAAAAAAATATATGAGGACAAGTTCTAATAAGAAATTTTATATTTTTAATGATTGGGGCGCGACGGAGTCGTATTATTTTGCGAGTATTTGGGGATGTCTATGTATATTTGAATATGGTGAGGATTATCGCATAGATGATGTGATTTGGTATGAGGATGAGTGTGGTGTAGCCATCACCTTTTCGTATATTCCTTATGAAGAAATAATAGTGAATAGTTTTTGCTATATGGATAAAGAAAATGGGATTGTACACAGGTTTCCCCGTTCAAAAAGAATAGTTGAAAAATATCCGACACCCAGTACGAACAAGAAAGTAGACCTTGATTCTTGTGATGATTGGATGTAAGGATGTTTAAATAGGTGCAAATAAACAACACAATAGGAGGAATCAAAAATGGAAGAGGAAATGATGCAGAGATCGTTCAATGAGGACATTCCTACGATTGTCAATGCAAGTGAGCCGCATATGGCTTGTTTGCTCCTGCTTGACACATCAGGATCTATGGGTGGCGAGCCTATAAGAGAGCTTAACGAGGGGCTGAATAAGTTTAAGCTGGATGTGTGTGAGGATAAGACGACCAGAGATGTATTAGACATCGCTATCGTCGAGTTTAACTCTGGACTTAACGTTGTACAGGAGTTTGTTCCCATTGAATATATGGAGCCTGTAAACTTGGAAGCAAGAGGTGGCACCAATATGTCCCCAGCTATTCAGAAGGCTATCGACATGGTAAACGAAAGATCGAGGTTCTATCGTCGATCAGGTACAGAGCCTTACAAGCCTTGGATTATTATGATCTCTGATGGTGCACCGCAGGATGACATAACAGAGATAGTGAAGGTGATTCAGGATATGGAGGAGAATGAGAAGCTGAAGTTTTTCTCGCTTGGAGTCGAAGGCTATGATTCTCAGACGCTGCACCGTCTGTCAGGTCCCAAGGTTATGAAGCTCAAAGGCTATGATTTTTCAAGCTTCTTTGACTGGGTAAATAAGAGCATGCGTTCTGTTTCGGTAAGTTCGCCCGGAGAGAAGCCCAAGGGAGTACCGCTTCCAGAAAATGTTGATAAAGACACGGATGACTGGATGTAATAACGGTACAAGGAGGCAGATAATATGATATATGCCTATGGCGTAACGCAGCAGGGGGCATACCACATTAAAAACAATGTGGTATGCCAAGATGCTCATAAAATAATCAAGTGTAGTGATAATATGGTCATTGCGGCTGTCGCGGATGGACTTGGGAGTGAGGAGCACTCAGATGTAGCTTCAAAGACAGCTTCGGAGTTCTCTACGGAATACTGCTCAAATCATATTAAGAGTGATTCGACCGAAGAAGAAATTCTTGAGATCATAAAAGATTCGTTCGAGTTGTCTCAAAATAAAATAGAACAGATTGCAATGGAGAATGGTCATGACCTGGATCAGTATGATACCACCCTTTCGCTTGCGATACTGATTGATGATTGCCTATATTATGGGCATTCCGGTGACAGTGGAATAATTGCCATGACAACGGATGGCAAGTTTTGTAAAGTGACGGAACAGCAGAGGGATTCTGAGGGCCGCGTACTTCCACTTTTCTTTGGTGAGGAAAAATGGATTATTAGAAAATATGATAATCCTGTCGTCAGTGTTTTCCTGGCAACGGACGGAATGTATGAAATCCTTTTCCCGGTATATATAAGGGATGAGGATGTAAGTATTTATGCGGCACTTGCAAAGTTTTTCATGGAGCCAAAGAGCCTGAAAATAGAAGCCGAGGGCGAGGGTGCAGTTCAGGAGAAAATAAGCAAGTTTATGGGTAATATATCAGCGGCTCAGGTAAATGACGACAAAACGGTTGCGGTTATTATGAATACAGATACATCTTACAGTATGCAACCTGCTGAGTATTATGCGGAGCCGGATTGGCCATCTCTTAAGAAAAAATACGAGGATGCGTGGAAAAGAGCAGCTTATCCCCACTTGTATAAAGATGAGGACAAGAAAGAAACAAAGGAGACGGTGAAGGAAGAACAGCCGGCTACCGAGATTTCAGAGGGGAACGAAGTTGATAACGCTGATAATACAGAGGTGAAAGCATCTGAATGATTAAGGAAATGGTGAGTGCGCTTGAAAGAAGGGCATACAAACCAATATTTGATGGATTTGCTAATAGAGAAGATATAATAACCTGTGCATCTTCAATTAACGATGAGAAACTTCGGAACTTGCTACAAAAAGAAGTGCTGGGAAGTCCGGAGTTTTTCTATGTGAGTGGATTCAAGACTGTTACCAAAGGAGCCAACATTTATTTGTATCCACGGTATCTGTATTCTTTGGAAGAAATAAATCGACTAAAGAATGAATATGAACAAAGAGCTGACAAATTATTAAAGCGAACAGAAGGGCATGGAGAATATGAAACAGCGTTGATATTGCATGATTCGCTTGCGAAGAATGTCGAATATGTTGATGACAGGCAAAAACAGAGGCATACAATTATTGGCCCACTGGTAGAGAAAAAGGCTGTGTGCGAGGGATTTGCAAAGGCATATAAGTACCTTTTGAATCGAGCTGATATGCAATGTCTTGTTGTATCGGGATCGGCATATGATCCATCAACAGGTAGAGTGGATTCACATGCATGGAATCTTGTTAATATTGAAGGCGAATGGTGCCATATAGATGTGACATTTGATACAACTATAAGGTATTTAGCCACACTGAGATATGATTATTTTGGATTAACATCAAGTGAGATAACAAGAGATCACACCTATGAGGAAAGAGATTATCCCATAGCAAACAATACGCGGTTTAACTATTATGAGCGAAATCATTGTGTGATACGTGGAAAGAATGAATTTCGGAATTTTGTCGAGGAGAGAATTAGGAATAATGAAATGGATTTTGTTATTAAACTTCCTGATGATGCTCCTGATCGCGGCTTGGAGGCGAAGATATCAAAGATTATTGAAGAATCAATGACGGATTTTGGAGTAAGCGGTGAGTATTCGACAAGCTTTAATGCTTTTCAAAAAGTATTTCATATTCATATAAAGAGGATGTAGGTGACAAAATGAAAGATGCGTTTGACAGTTATTTTTCTAAACTAAATGATTATGCAAAGGAAGTGTTTGGGACAAATCCAACGGTGACTTATACAGATAGCTTGAATAAGTCTTGCTTGATATCTGAACCAGATGAGGATGATGAGGTTGAGTGGAAACCTGTTCCTCAGAAAGCGGCAGTTTCATGGAAAGAGATAGAGGATGATCTTGGATTCGTGATGTGCGATGAATTGAAAGCATACTATTCCACATATGCATTCTTAATGCTATCGGGTAAATTTGGAAATAGCTTATTGAATTTTTACCCCGTAGATGCAACGGAACCTGTTGTAGAAACTATAAAAAGGGAGTACGAAGATGCTCAGATGGTTTTTAAGGATTCACAAATCTTTCTTATTGGAAATGCCATTGTAAATGAAGATGACGGATATTTTATTTATTATGACAATAAAAGTAATAAGCTGTTTTGCTATGAATCAGATACCCAAAATGAAGTGCTTCTCTCTTATTCCATTGCAAAGACGGTAGGAGTGATGGAGGCAAGGATGTAATATGGCTATAGATGTTTATGAGGGGATTCCTCGAAAAGAAATAACAGCGGAACGTACTACATCTGAGGGAAAGAAATACACCCTCGATCATCCTGATGAACTTATAGTAAACATGAGATATAAGGGTGAAGGTAAATCTAATGCTAACTCACAGGGGTGGGAGAGAAGTAGTGTCTATTTTTTTAAGGAATTACAGACGAATCATCCTGAAATATTTAGTAAAATAAACAACGTGAGAATAGATAATGGTGAATCTCCAAGGGTTGATGCTAAGTTTGTAAAGAGTTTTCCTCAGTATAAAGGATATGAGAATGAAACGCTGATACATCACCACATTGGCAAGGACGGTCAGGCTGTGGCTTTACCGCAGAGTATGCATAAGGGATCCGGTGAGATCCATATTTATGAAAACAAACTTGGAATTACTGATAATGCTAGAA
This sequence comes from uncultured Lachnospiraceae bacterium, assembly GCA_902775485.1. Taxonomy (GTDB): domain Bacteria; phylum Bacillota; class Clostridia; order Lachnospirales; family Lachnospiraceae; genus UBA2868. Next base: position 493 of record CACYMJ010000027.1, on the reverse strand, counting down.
GATTTTCTGACAGATGTAGGGATACTTGTGCGAAAAATCCAAAGATGGTGGATCAAACATCAGACAAGTTTAAGGGAAATGCTCAGAAACAGACGGCTAGTACTCACGGAAATGCTCAGAAACAGACTGCTAGTACTCATGGAAATGTAAAACAAAATGCAATCACACGAGCAAGCACAGGGACGAAAACTTCAAATAATCACTCTACTTCTAAGACGAATTCAATAAAGGCTGCGACAACTAAGAGTACGAGTTCGGGAGCTGCTAAATCTACAGGCTCTAAGAGTCAATCAAGATAATTTAATGGATGGTATAAATGACATTACAGGGATTGAATGGAAAACAGTATCAGCTTGATAGTAAACCCCTTGGTAGTGGAGGGGAAGGGGATATTTATGCCATTTCAGGCAATGCCAGTCAGGTCGTGAAGATATATAAGAAATCCAGTACATCACAGGCGCTTGAAGAAAAGCTCAAGCTCATGGTGCAAAGA